>NZ_CP037421.1:4592679-4899146 GCF_007748155.1 Gimesia panareensis | reverse complement strand
GCACTCCTCCAAACACGACGTTATTTCCAATCCAGAATGAGCCGGGATAGACCTGGTAGACGTAGGGAGTTTGAGAGATGCCTCCCTGGAAAATCGTTTGGGCACGACGATCGGAGACGAGATCATCCCAGGCAAATGCGGTAATCCCCCCGGCCGGGCTCAGGTTGAATGAACCCTGCGTAATGACATATTTACCGTCAAAACTGCAGGTGGCCAGTGCGGCTTTCATCAGGTGCCTGTCTTTGTCATTTTTGAGATCCAGATGATAAACATGACAGTCTCTGTAGGAAGCCTCAGCGCCTTCACCGTGACAGGTGACCAGAATTTCATTCTGGAAATGCCTTCCGTGGGGAGCGCTCAGATAGACAATGTGCGGTCTTTCCACGTCCAGCTGATTCGTCTGCGCCCATTGGTCTTTACTTGAGAAGACACTCACCGTTCCCTCACCATCGTTGGCCACCATGAGCAGGGGGCCGCGACTGAGGACAGAACGGGGGGAGGGGGTGCTCAGGATCTTGACCAGTTTGAGGGTCAACGCATCCCAGATTGAAACCTGGTTGGCACCCTGGTGGGAACAGATCAGGTAGCGGTTATCCTCAGAGACGGTAAACGAGGTGACAGGTTCCGGCGTGGCCAGTCGGCCAAACTGGATGACCTCTTTCTGAAACGTCTGAGGCGGATTTTGCGGAACGACCGGAGGGGTCACTGGTGGATTGACAGGAAGGGGAGCAGGAGACTTGGCGGGAGACTTGCCAGGCAAGGGGCGCTGCGGCGCTTCTGCCAGTTCCGTCTTACCAGATTGAGGGGCCAGTTCGCGAACGACCCGGAAGCCGCGGTCACAACGTGGTTCATTTACCCAGTCACCGAGTCGCCGGGCGACCCGGCAGTCCATGGGGAGGTAATCAAACGCGCCGCCGCGCAGCACCCGTTTTTTACCCGTGGTGGGAATGCGGTCTTTGGGGAGCTGATAGCTGTTATCCAGGTAGACGTCGCTGCACCACTCGCTCACATTTCCCAGCATGTCATACAGGCCGAACGGATTGGGTTTAAAGGTTCCCACAGGAGCGGTAAAGGGAATATTGTCATTCCATGTGCCGCACCGGTTCTTATGAAACGTACCCTCTCGCAACCGTTTTGACAGAGACTGATCGGAGGCATTTTCGTTGCCCACCATCGACTCCTGTTTGTCGCCCCAGACATAAGCGGACTTCGTGCCCGCCCGGGCACAATACTCCCATTCCTCTTCGGTTGGAAGACGGAAGCGGTATCGACCATCCTGCCTGGTCAGCCAGTCGCAGTAGGCCACTGCATCATTCCAGGAGATGTTGACCACCGGTGAGCGGCTCGATTGGGGGAAACCGGGATCTTTCCAGGAAAACCGGCGATTCCAGTTCACAATCCCCTGCTGCTCTGCCATGTAGCCTCCGCCCCCTTTTTCACTCTTTTCAGTGTCGGTTTTGTATTTGGTCTCTTTGACAAACCTCACGAATTCGGGGTGCGTGACTTCGTACTTGCCGATATAAAATCCCTGTTTGATTTCGACCGGGTGTTGGGGCCGTTCCATTGGCCACGATCCTGGTTCCGATTTCAGGCTGCCCATCAGAAACCTGCCCGGCGGGATATAGACCAGTTCTCCCGCCCGGGGGTCTTTGACGATCGCAGCAACGGTTTTGTCCTTTGCAGCGGACGGCATCGGTTCGGATTTCACGATGGGCGCAGACTTCGTGTCGGGCGAAATCTCCTGGACCACGCGGAAGCCGATGTTCTGTCCTTTCCAATCCGGCAGATTACCCCGCCTGAGTGCGGCACGTGCATGAATCCCTGTCCCTTTGCTCCACGAACCGCCTCGCAACACGCGAGTTTTCGCTGGTGGGGTTCTTTTTGAGATCAGGGGGTCGACGGTGATTTTACCTGCCCGCTGTCGATAAAGTTGGGGCACAAACCAGTCGGCACACCACTCAAAAACGTTACCATGCATGTCGTGGAGGCCAAACGCGTTGGGGGCATAGGAACCGACTTCGGTTGTGCGACCCAGCGCCGGTCCCTTCTGATCGGTCCCGTAGGGAGCGCCGCCATGAGTGTTACTGGCCTGACCATTGTCGAAGATGCCATAATGGAACGGACTCGTCGTGCCGGCCCGGCAGGCATATTCCCATTCCGCTTCGGTAGGCAGTCGATATGTTTTTCCCTCGCGGGCGGACAATTTCCGGCAGAAGTTCTGTGCGTCATCCCAGTTCGTGAATTCAACGGGAAAGCGGTCTGTGTTTTTGCCGGTCACTTTCTCTTTTCCCTTACCGCTGACAGAGAACCAGCTCGGATTATTTCCCATCAGCGTTCGATATTCTGCCTGGGTCACTTCAAAGGTGCCAAGATAGAACGGTCTGGTCAGTTTCACCCGATGGGGGATTTCAAAATCATCACGTTCTGCTTCTGTCGTTGGAGAACCCATTGTAAATTCGCCGGGAGGAATCAGCGTCAACTGCATCCCCAGGCTGTTGGTGATCTGCGGCTCACGATTCAGTGAAGCAGCCCACGCAGCTTGTGCCTTGTGCGCTGTCTGTTCATCAAAGGGGGCATTCAATGGGGTAGCCGGCTGCATTTGAGGTTCGACAGCGGCGACACTGGCTGAAGCAGACGGAGCAGGAGTTTCATTCACAGGCTGCTGTGGTTTATCAGCAACGGGCTCGGGCGTCTCGGGTGCCGTTTCCTGTGCTTCCGCTACGGGAGTTTCTGACGCTGATTCCGGTTCAGCGGGAACCGGTTTAGCTGGCTGAGAGACCGGCGTCTCTGTTACATTCTCAGCGGTCTGGGGATTCGCATTCCCGGGATCGGAGCAGGCAAAACTGCTGCAGATCAGCAGCAGCGTCAGGAAAAGTCTGATTGATCTCTGTAGAACGCTATTGCAAAAATGACTGTCTGAGGGGAACGTCATCTGAAACACCTCCTGATTCTTCGAGTCGCAGAGAAGAGAGGTCAAAAATGATTGCCTGCCAGTACTGGAGAATTTGGCACCGGCTTTAAGTCGACCGACTTCGGTCTATCCTAGATTAGGTGTGATCAGAAATCCAGTAGGAATTGACGGCGGAGAGAATTGTTTGCGAATTCATGGTTTCCGTGCCAGGCAGTCTTACAGAGAAAGATCAGATTCCTGATATTCTCCTGGTGAGACTTATCTAACCCGCATTTCCCAGATGACTTCCTACACTTTGGCACGTAATTTGCGCCACACCCCTACAAAACAAGGTTATTCTGCCAATTCATGCCATGCTGACAGGGGAACTTGATGGGTGACAGCCAAAACCAGGATTTACGGGTCAGTTTTGACAGCCGATTGAAGCTGAAGTTCTGCGGCAGTCAGGTCACCACCGATGCGGGACTACTGGCCTATCGGGAACTGGATGCAGCGCTCGGTCTGACGGAAATGGGCGGAGATGTGCTGAGCGATTCACGCCCGGGCCGCAACAAGCAGCACCAACTCGTGCCGCTGTTGCGTCAGTCGATCTACAGCCGACTGGCAGGCTACGAAGATGTCAATGACGCTGAGCGCTTGTGTGTGGACCCGGTGCTACGCCACGTGGTTGGCGGAAGGGCGAGTCAGCCGGATAAACAAGCGGCGTCAAGCAGCGAGGTGGGCCGTTTCGAGACGCAGATACTCAGCACGCAGCGCAATCTCACGGCACTGATGAAGCTCTCCGGACGCTGGATCAACAACCTCCACCGGCGGCGACCGCTCAAAGAACTCATCCTGGATCTGGACAGCTCGGTCAGTGAGACCTACGGCCGGCAACAGGGCGCGGCCTACAACGGCCACTTTGCATGCCTCTGTTACCATCCGCTGTTTCTGTTCAACCAGCATGGTGATCTGGAGTACGCGATGCTGCGGCGTGGCAACAAGGCCAGCGCGAAATACTGGCGGAAGGTGCTACTGCCGGTGATCGAACGGTATCGGCATTTGGACATTCCGAAGTTCTTCCGCGGCGATGCGGCGTTCGCCATTCCAGCGCTGTATCGTGTGCTGGAGAAAGCAGACTATCGTTACGCCATTCGCCTCAAAGCCAACGCCGTATTGGAGCGGGAAATCTCGCATTTGCTCACCCGTCCGGTCGGACGGCCTTCCCACAAGCCCAAGGTCTGTTATCACAGCTTCCAATATCAAGCAAAATCATGGCAGCGATCGCGTCGCGTGGTGGCCAAAGTTGAGTGGCACGCAGGCGAACTGTTCCCGCGTGTTGGATTCATCGTGACCAACTTGAACCAGCACTCGAAGAACGTCGTGAAGTTCTACAACGGTCGGGGCACCGCCGAGCAGTGGATCAAGGAAGGCAAGAACGCCGTCAGATGGACGAAGCTCTCCTGCCGGACGTTCAAAGACAACCAAGCTCGGTTGCAACTGTTCGCCTTAGCTTATAACCTCGGCAATTTCCTGCGGCGGCTGGCCTTGCCCAAGCCTATACAGAACTGGTCGCTGACGACGCTGCGGGAGAAGCTGGTCAAGGTTGGGGCCAAGGTAACCCGGCATGCCAAGTACGTATTCTTTCAACTGGCCGAAGTGGCTGTGCCACGGAGATTGTTCGCCGCAATTCTTGATCGGATTGCACGACTGGCAATTCCGCCGCCGGTCACGCATGACGTGAAGCGGAAGTATATCAAATAGCGAAAAACGGGGTTCCTCACAGAGAAAGTCTGCGCAGAAACCGTGTTGACTACTGAAAAATGATTCGCTCGGGCAGCAATTTCCGGATCTCAACAACAGAGGCACAACAAAAGTGGCGAAAAATCACTTTGTTTTAGACACGGGGGACCGCAGTGGTTACAATCAAAGAAAGTCCATGCCTGGAGTGGTTTCAGGCTGATCCATATGGGAAATCTCGGTTAAAAGACATTTTGACACAATAATCTCTTTAAATAGACCGAATGTGGCCCGTTTAAGATTTCTGTTGAAGAACTCGTTGAATGAAAGCTATACACAGAAATTTCATTTGCACTGCTGAACACGCACTGGTTAACATGGAATTCAGAGGCAACGACTCACTTCTCTTAAATGTTGTCTCAGGGATTTGTTTCAGTGTGAAGTCTCAACAACTGACGTATGTCTTTACTTCGATATGACGACTTCACTGATTCATCCGCCAATGATCCCCTTTCTGCAAGAGCCCGAGGAGTTAATCCCATGAGCTGGTTTCGCTTCTGTTTCTGTCTGCTCAGCATCACGTTCCTGAACCTTCCAGCCTCGGCGGAAGAATTCAACCGCACCAAACTGCCCGTCTCGCAACCGGCGTTTAAAGGTCTAAGAATAGAGTCGTTTTCAATCTCTACGACAGCACCCGCCACGCATGAGTACAAGTTGGATCACCGTCCACAGGCCTGAATCCCAGTGCCCGGTAAAAAGCATCCGCTTCCGGGGAATGCGTTCGCAGCTGAAGTTGGGTGAATACACCCGGACAACGTTGTTGAATCGCTTTTACCAGCAGGCGGCCGATACCCTGGCGACGAACAGCAGCAGACACATACAGCCGTCGCACACGGCCGGTATCATTGCCTGAGCAGTACGGATCCCGATTCAGACCGCAGACACCAACGATGCATTCATTCTGCACCGCTATCAGAACGAATTCACCGTCCTGATCAAAACGGTTGCTCCCGTTCCACCACTCCTGCTGCAGCCGCTCGACCATGTGTTGGCCCAGGCTGCGGGCTTCCAGCGCCAGCTGGTTCAGCTGATCGGGATCTTCCAGTGGTTGCAGGTTGGGGCGCATGGGAAGTATTCCATTTGGAAAGCCCCTGCCAAAACAGGAACTTAAAACGGATTTGTTTCTCAAGTACTACTGGTCACGCCCTGGCGGCTTCCCAGACTCAGGTCAGAGGAATACTCTTTCAATTCATGCATTACATTTTCAGCATAACAGGCATATGCCTGGGCGCCGTCGCCGCCGATTAAGACACCATTCCAACTGGTGCAGAGATTTTCGTTCGATACGACCCAGGCACCGGAATCGCCGGGGCGAGCCAGATTCGTATTCAAGTAGTAGGGTTTGGGGTGAGTGATTTCAAAGATATCACTGAAGCAGTGGGGGACATTGTTGAATTCAATTTCATACCAGATACAGACTGCTCCGACTTGTGCATCCTGGTATCCCGTTGTTTTACCAATAAATGAAACAGGCATTCCCTGAATAATGTCTGCAATGTCGTTGATATCCGTAATCGGTCCTGTTCTTGGATGGACGGCGGAAACATATCCATCATCAATCTCGGCACAAGCAAGATCAACATTGCTGCCACTGCTCATGGAACGACTGTTGCAGTTTTTATCTTGAGGCGTCGGTTCCGGATGCCGGGAATATCGGACAATTGCCACCTGTTCTCCCAGAGAGCTGTCTGCCGGGCCAGGACGATAGACCCGGGTTTCATCTCCCTGCACAACATGGGCACAGGAAATCAGAAACTGTTTTCCGCTGGAATCTTCCAGAAATCCACCCAGCGTGCCTGCAGTATCCGGATTTTCCTGACCAATACATTCTCCACTGCGCAGCAGCTGACTCGCATACGCATCGCAACGGGGACGGTACTGATATACTAGAGGGAAATTTTGAAACTGATTACCCAGATCCAGTTGTTTGAAATTCATATTCGGGTCCCGCAGGATCAACCGGATGATGACCGGATGACTGTTTTCGCTGAAACCGCGGGCCCGACAATGGTCATTCCATCGAGGAGGGAGATAATCCAGATCCGGTTTCCAACCCAGATACTTGGCAGCATAGGACAACATACCCACACCGAATCCGGGCGGCTGCATATACTTCCAGGGAGAATGTCGTGCTATCTCCAGGATATACGCTTCCAGCCAGTATTCATCGAAGTAGAGCTGGACGCCACGAATATGCTCACTGACTCGAGCCAGAAAGTCTCGTAATTCTTTTTCAATCGAAAAAGCGATCTCACGTAAGCTGTAATGCATCAGTCACCTCCCACTGCTTTGGCAGCGGTTTTGAGAAGTGCTTCCCAACCCATCCCCCCGACAAAGATGGGACAGAGTTGAATAAAAAGTGGTTTCTCGGGGTCAAATGAGTTCTTGTAGACACTGGGGAAAATCATGAAAGAGACAATCAGTGAGAACAACATCCAGCCTGAGAACTCGGGAAAGACCCATGTATGATGCTGGCGATAATGATCGAAGCCGGGTTGGAGTAGAATTCCTGCAAACAGCGCCAGCCATTGAGGAAACGAGTGCCGTTTTGGTTGAGGGCCCTGTGCCATGGCTTTTGCCTGTTTGGGGCGGACTTCTGATAACAGATCAAAATAGCGAATCAGACGGTTCATCAAGCTGTTCTCCTTCAGGGAAACGGGAGTAGATATATAGACAGTTATCTGAAATGGGTTGCTGGCTTTGTGAGTGAGACTGAAGTGAAACGGCTTTACGTAATTTGTCCACGTGTGTACATTGAAGCGGTTTTGAGGCGAAGTGTCCAGAAATTTTTCACAAGAGTCGTGTAAATGAGGGTTTTTCTGAAACTCATTGCAGGACCATCAGCATGAACGGATTTGACCGAATGGGCGATGACTCTGGGCCAGTCCATTGAGGTGCTGGGGCTGCAATTCCCTCAATGGCAAGTACAGTGCAGCAATCCGGTGAGCATCGTTGCAACGGACTCAAGCTCTGTTAGAATCGAATCTACTTACCATTGGTTGTTTAGTGCGCTCTTTCTAGACCGGAGTCTCAGCTCTGGTCTGCTTATTGACCCTCTATACCTGCCTGGAGCGATCACGATGCCGCAGACGCACTTCCTGTTTTATCAACGTGCCTGTTTCTCTCTTTTTGTTCTCTGTTTCTTCTTAGGAATGGGGATCAATGCGATTCCCGTAGCGGCACAGGACTTTTCCATTCCCTCGACGATTTCTCCCGAGGCACAGAAAGCCCTTGCTGGCTTCAGTCGTGCTGCTGCCACGGCACCACTCCCGGCTGCCGATGATCTGGCTGGGTGGAAAGCAGTGCAGGAAAAAATCGAACAGAAACGGGCGGCTGCCAATGCAGAAGTCGTCAAAAAATATCAGCCGGAAATCACGCCGCGCAAGCTGGGGGGCGTTCCTGTACTCGACATCAAACCTAAGGGCTGGAAAGAGAGCAAACAGGTGCTCGTCTACACGCACGGCGGCGCTTACACGATGTACAGCGCCCGTTCCCGGCTGATGAGTGCCGTCCCCATGGCGGGCGAGACCGGGTTTCGTGTGATCTCGGTCAACTACACTCTGGCTCCGGTAGGGAAATGGCAGGAAGTCACCGATCAGGTCGTGACGGTGGTCCAGACCTTGATCAAGGAAGGGCACTCTCTGAATGACATCGCAATGTATGGTGAATCCGCAGGGGGCGGCCTGGCGGCAGGCGCTGTACTCAAGCTGCGAGACAAGGGGCTGGGCATGCCCGCTGCCGTGGTGCTCTGGTCACCCTGGGCTGATATCACGGAAACCGGCGATACATACACGACACTCCAGCAGGCCGATCCGCTGTTGTACTATCCGCACAATCTCAAACATTGTGCAGACGCCTATGCGGATCCCAAAGATCAGAAGCATCCCTATGTCTCACCTGTCTACGGCGACTACTCTAAAGGCTTTCCACCAACGTTGATTCAGGCAGGGACCAAAGAGATATTTCTAAGCAACGCCATCCGCCAGTACCAGGCCATCGATACGGCAGGCATTCCTGCCAAACTCGATCTCTACGAAGGCATGTGGCACATCTTCCAGGTCTTCAACTACGAACTTCCGGAATCAAAACTGGCAAGAAAAAAAGTGAAAGCGTTTCTGCAGCAGCATGTGGGGAAGCAGGGCTCAACAGATCCCTGAAATACACAGTCTCTGTTTCTTCAAACAACTTCAAAGTACATCAGGCCGACGAGGATCAGCAGACTGATGCTGATAATCCAGACGGGGACGAATTTAAATTCTCCCAATCCTGGGATTTTGATGTAACCACCTGCTTCGGGATCGAACAGGGGCGCGGAGACTTCATGATTCGTAAGGCGCATGATGAGATCGATTAGCATGGTAGATGCGATTGCCACTGCCAGCACCAGGACTCGACTATCACTGAATTTAAGAGTAATAAACAGTCCCGCCAGCCCGCCGATGACACAGAACAGGGCGTTGAAGTTAAACATCAGGGGTTCCTTTGACTCCTTTTTTATAGACAGCGCTAATTGAACTTCAGTTCGGTTGAGCAGCGCGCCAGTCAGCAAAGGCATCGAGATAAGACCAGCGGAACTGTTTCTGCTGGCTGTATTTCATGTCGCGATGTGCCAACTGTTCTTTGACGAACGCCTCGACGTTTCCCTGATCGAGAAAGGGATCCCGCGTCTGTTGCTGGAGCGCTGTCAGGGCGTCAATCAGACGTTGCTTCGTTTCAGCATAGTCGGGATCGTCTTCCAGGTTGTTCCATTCATACGGATCCTGCTGCAGGTCATACAGTTCGTACCGGGGCGGCGTCGACCAGCGGGTGAAAGCCGCTTTCACCTGGGGCGAGATTGTTTTCTGGTCAGCGGCGGTCGCCCCGGAAATCACAAAGTGCGGATGCGATTCATCCAGGTAACTGCCGGCAATCAGATTTTTGGTCCCCGGACGAGGATTCGAGATCAATTTATAACGCTTGTCTCGGAGAGAATGTTGAATATAGCAGTTCCGCGGAAAGGAACCGGTGGTGAAGCCGAAAATATACTCGCGCCAGTCTTTCACAGAACCTGCGGTCAGCAGCGGTTTCAGGTCCCGCCCCGGTAGATCCTGAGGAACCTCCATTCCGGCTGCAGCCAGAGCGGTAGGTAACAGGTCTACCGTGGAAACCAGTTCCGTGCGCACCAGCCCCGGCTGCGCGACACCTGGCCAGCGGACTATCAGCGGGACACGCAGGCCCCCTTCATAGACGCTCCCTTTCCCGCGGGGGAACTGGGCACCGTGATCGCCGATGTAAATGACCAGCGTATTCACAGCTGTTCCCGTTTTCTCCAGTTCGTCCAGCAGCAGTCCCACGCCAGTGTCCAGTCGCGCCAGGCAGTTGTAATAGTTGGCGACCTGTTCCCGCACCCGGGGCGTATCGACACCCACCCAGGGCATCGGCTTCACATCATCAGCAGACAGGGGCTGAGCCGGTCTGCCATGCACCTGTTTCAGGAACGGCAGATGGGCATCGGGAAAGTTGACCGATAAAAACCAGGGACGCGTTTTGGCCTGCTGAAAAAATTCACTCGCTTTGTCGGCGTAAGCCGTCACCGGCTGGCGACGGTTAAAATTTGCACCGGGGATCGCCCGGTAGTCAAACGGAAAGGCCGATTCCGGATTGACGTGCAGCTTGCCGATCAGACCCGTGTAGTAACCTTTCTGTTTCAGCAGCGTGACAAAATTGGGAGTCTCTTTGCGGTACATCGCGAATTTGTGTGTCGCCAGGCCAATCTGTCCGTTCTGATGGGGATACCGCCCGGTCAGAAAACAGGCCCGCGAAGGCGAACAGACGGAGTAGGGCACAAACGCATGCTCAAATCGCACCCCCTCCGCTGCCAGCTGATCCAGGTGCGGCGTCTGCGCATACGGATCTCCGTAGCAGCCCAGCTCAGGGCCATTGTCCTCGGAAACGATCAACAGAATGTTCGGAGGACCCGCCACGACGGCGGGGCTCAGCATCAGGCATGTGGCAACCAGCAGACACCAGACAAACCAGCTCGATTGTTTATTTCTCTGATGCATATTCTATCCTTTGGTTTGAATCGAATCCTGGTAGGCTGTTGACGGAAAAGAGTTTATCAGGTTGAAGTTCCTGATTTTATCTACTGTAGTCACCAGCGTTCCTGGGGACCAGAAAAAACCATGGCTCATGGCCGTGATCGAAACAATTGCTCGTTGCTGTTACGTCGACAAGCTTCATGATTTTAATGAATCTGAAAACAGAGTCTTGACGTCACTACAAATGTAGTGTAATGTTGGCGATTGTAGTACAGGGAGACTCTTCATGGGTAAAAAACAAAAATCGGAACAATCAGCTACATCGATGACCGACGTTGAATGGGTCATCATGAACGTCGTCTGGGAGCAGGAACCCTGTGCAGCGGGAACCGTACAGGAAGCATTGGCGGATTCCCACGGCTGGGCTTACAGTACGGTCAAGACCACCATGGACCGGATGGTGACCAAGGGACTGCTGACCAGAAAGGCAATCCGCAATCTGAATCTTTTCAGCTCTGCTATCAGCCCGGATAAGGCGAAGCGGGGGGAACTGAAACGCCTGTTAAGACGCGCGTTTAACGGTGCTTTAACGCCGATGCTGCAGTTCCTTGTCGAGGAGGAAGAACTGACTCCGGACGAGATTCAGCAGCTCCGGGAGTTAATCAAACAGGCGGGGCGGAAATCAGAGTAAGCAGAATCAATTTACTAAGGGAGTCAGAATATGGCTGCATCCGGAAACGATGTTATCGAGCGACTCAATCACTTTGGCGACATGTTCTGGAACTTCAACTCACTCATGACCCTCCAGGTTAGTGTGCTGGTTTTAGTACTGTTGTTGCTCGATCTTTTGCTCCGTCACCGGGTACGGGCCGTCACCCGTTACTGGCTCTGGTCACTGGTCCTGCTCAAACTGATGCTCCCGGTCAGCCTCTATTCTCCGCTCAGTGCGGCCTCCTGGCTGTCCGACTGGCTTCCCGCTACATCCAGTGTAGAAACGGCGTCTACAGGCTCAACAGCCGAAACTGTGACAGTGTCGTCCCCAGGTGCCCTGCCGACAGATTCTGTTTCTGCTGGACGTCATTTTATTTCAGAGACCATGCCCGAGCCCCGCCCGTTGCCAGTGAGCATCCCCGCGAGTTCTCCTGTCGATGGTCCTGTCCCGGCTCTACCCAATCTGGAAGTTCAACAGTCAGCAACCGTGCCTCCACTCCAATTGCAGCCACCCGCAATTCTGCTGCTCAGCTGGCTGGTTGTTGTAACGATTCTCTCTGCATTTGTTGTGCGGCGTACCTTAAGAGTGCGGCGACTCACTCAACAGGCAGAGTTGGCACCGGCAGAACTCACTACTCAGATGAATGACTGCGCCCGGTTGCTGGGACTGAAGCAGGGAGCTGTGCAATTGAAAATCTCAATGGAAGCAGGGAGTCCTGCCATCTGCGGGCTCTGGAAGCCGACAATCATTTTGCCTGAGCACCTGCTGGATAAACTGAACCCGGTACAGTTTCGCCAGGTCTTCATTCACGAGTTGTCACACTGGAAACGCTTCGATCTGCAGTTGAACTGTCTGCAGACCCTGCTCTTGATCCTGTACTTTTATAATCCGCTGGTCTGGCTGGCACATGTAATGCTCAGGCGTCTGCGGGAACAGGCCGTGGATGAAACAGTGTTGGTTACACTCAATGGCCAGTCCGCTCAATATTCAGCGACGCTGTTGGATATTGCCTCGCTGACACCGATTCCCGACAGAGCCAGTCTGCAACTGCTGGGAATCCTGGAACCCCGTAAGCCGCTGGCGCAGAGAATCCGTCGGATTATCTCACGCCCCATTCCCCGGTCCGCCCGGCTGGGGCTGGCCAGTTTCTCTCTGATCTTGCTGACAGGCGCACTCCTGCTCCCCATGTCCCGGCTGGATCGGAGGCTCGCTGCTGCAGACGAAGGGGCAAAGCCAGAGACTTCAGCTGTTTCTGAAAATGCAAAAGCGGAACCTGAGACAGTGACTCCCGGGAAAAAGACACCCAGCAAACCGGCGCCCCCTGACAAACAGAAATCGCCAGAGAAAACATCTTCCGCATCAAAATACATCCTGAGTGGGCGCCTGACCGATCCTACCGGTGCTCCCGTGACCGATGCGCAAATTACTCTGCTCCATAAGAATGGGGGACGTCTACGGCAGACCAGAACGGACCAGGACGGGAACTACCATTTTTCAGAAATCTACAAACCGGGCGAGCATCGAATGATGATCAAGTCAGAGCGCTGGGTGGGCATCGAACGTTCTTCAGAATGTCCTCGGGTCGATCTCTCAGTCAATGCACACCAGGTGAAAAATATCACACTTGAACGTGCCTGCCAGTTACGTATTGAAACGGTTGATGAACAGGGCAAGCCTGTTTCGGGAGTCCGCGTTTACAGCAAATCTCTGTCAGATACGAGCGGTTTCAGCTCCGATACTGTCACTACGGATCGGTCGGGACAGGTGATACTGGGCTTGAAACCTTCCCGAGATAAGTATCTGATTGGTACATCGTCATCCGATTACGCCTTTGGAAAGCTGGTGATCCAACTGGATGACCCGGGGAAAATTGTCACACATCAAATCGTGCAACGAGCGGGAGAGGGAGTGATTGGCAATGTTCTCTGCTCGGATGGAAAGCCTCCGGTTGGCTGGAAGATCAATGCCCTGCCCGACTGGTGGAACTTTGGCAGATCACCTTCTGGTTATCCAATTACCGACAAAGGAGATTTTATTTTACCTCACATAGCAGAAGGGGTTTACAATGTGACGGTGGGAGTTCCCGCTGGAGGCACGACGTTCAGAAACGAGACGGTCCTTGGTAAGGCCAACTTGATCAACCAGGAACAGCCACTCTCGCTGAAGCTGGACTATCCATCACCGGCCTCCCTGGTCTCTCTTTCCGGTAAGCTCAACTTTCACGGCGCTGGTCAGCCGGAACGTGGATTCTGGATCTATGCGAATTCCGGTGATCTGACGCGTGACGGATCAGTCTATATCCGACCCGGACAAACAGAGTTTCGCATTGATCCCATCCAGAAGGGAAAATACACCTTGAGAATTCAGTCTCCCGGAATGGAATTCAAAGAGGATTACAAAGTGGTTGCCCCCTCGAAAGACCTGAATCTGGATGTGGTGGTCAAGGGAAAACCAAAACTGCGCGGTGAAGTAGTTCAGGGAGATTCCTCTTTGACAGTTGAGAAATTCCGGGTCCGTGCAATCAAACTCAGAACGCTGCGTGGTCCCAATTTTGTACAGAGTTCCCGCTGGCAGGAGGTCAGCAATCAGGGAGGTGATTTTACGATCGAAGTCAATTCACCCGGAGTGTACAGGGTTGAAGTCGCTGCGAATGGTTTCGCAAAAATGCTCAGTCAAGAGATCAATACCGAAGAAAATCAGGGGAAACCGATCCAGGTCAAACTGACAAAGGGTGTCACGCTGACGGGGACAGTTAAAAACGAACAGGGGCAGCCCATCAATGGTGCGACGGTGATTCCACTTTCGCTGTCCAGAGGCGTTATGCCGGGCACGTTGCATAAATTCGTAACGGAGAATGGTGCTGTGAAAACCGTCGACGGCAAATTCACAATCCCACACCTGGCTCCAGGGGAGGAGTGGTTAAAGGTCACACATCCGGATTACGACTTTGCGATTGTGAAAGATATTGATCTGGCAGCCAGTCCGATTCCGAAAGTTAAGGTGACTCTCACACAAGGCGGGACAGTGCAGGGGCTCGTCACGGATGAAAACGGAAAGCCGCAACCAAACGTGCCTCTCTTCTTCCAGGACCAGTCTGGCTATAACGGCACGGCAGCCCGCGAAGCCGGATTGCTGGCCACCGTGATTACTGATGAAGAAGGCCGGTATTCGGTTTCGCATCTTCCCAATCAGATCTGTTACGTGAATAGGAAAGAGGAATGGAGTTCCCTGGGCGTCGTACGTCAGGCCGTTCTGCCTCAAAATGGTAAAACCAGCATACTCAACCTGGGGGGACCACCCAAATTGACGGGCCGACTGAAAGTTAACGGAAATCCTTTAGCGAATACACGCATTTTGTTAGCCGGTGAAAACCCGAATTTTGGTGTCTTTCGTGCCTATACCAATACCGACAGCGACGGGGACTTCCAATTCTTCGGCGCGGGACCTGGCCAGCGGACCCTGTATTATGAAGTCCCCCATGTGCGTCATCGCTGGGTGCCGGTCAAATCGTTTGAGTTATCCTCTCATGATCAGAAGCTGGGTATCCTCGATGCGCAGGTCGGTCAACTGACTGTGAATTGTCAGCCCGAGGCACCGGATGACATGCGATTAAGTCTGAATGAGTACGACCCCGTCTGGACCTCTGGAATGCAGGCCGGAAATCTGGCACCACGGACCAGCAACAGTGCGCCATTGGTCTTCACCCAGGTAACACCTGGTGAATATGAACTAATCGCCTCTCGTTCCGGGTATCCTACTGTTTACCAGAAAGTGAATGTCACTTCGGACAATTTGAATGGTAAGCTCACTCTTTCGATTCCCCAGGGGACGGCGACTGTTCAATTCAAGCTGGACCAGGAACTGATGAAACCGGAAAACATGATGTGGCTCAAGCTCTGGAGCGAGGACAAACGGTTGCTGACCCGGATCAGCCCGGATAAACAGGGAGGATTTGTTGCCGGGCATCTTCCCGCGGGTGACTACTTCCTGACTCAGCAGGACCTGCGCGATTCAAAAAAACTGCTGCAGTTCACTCTCAAGCAGGACGAACAGAAAACCCTGAATCTGACTTTTGCACAGCTCAACAAGCCAGCTCCCAAACCCGGTTTCCGAGTGATCAATGTCTTCACACAGGAGGGAGTCCCGTTGCCCGGCTGTCATCTTCAACTGCAGAGCAGTACTGGCACAATCTCTCGACATTCTCAACAGAACGAACGCCAGCATTTTGTAGGAGACCCGGGAACTTACGACCTCACCGCGTCTTACCCGGGCTTTCAGACTCTGCATCGGAAAGTGAAACTGATCACCTCGGACGACTCCGGAGATTACCCGGACGACCTGACACTCAACCTGTTGTTGAAACCCACCGAGCAGTAATGCATTCAATGGAATACCCTTACACGGCTGTCCTGGCGAGACTCACTTTCGCAGGGATCAATCCGCATCGGGCAGGGTGATTTCCACCTCAGGCATTTCGTCATAAAACTGAACCTTGAGCGGCTTGCAGCCACGCGCTTCGATTTGCACCATACTGCTCCCGGTTTGATATGGTCCCGGTTCCGGCTGATTTTTCCCGGCGTCGTAAGCAGCGAAGACATCGGTCACAAACACAAATCGCCCGGTCTTTTCGTCGTAAGTGAGGGGGACTTCCTCTTTTTTCTTCTGTCCCAGTAGCCAGGAATCATTGGTCCGGTAAAAATGCGGCTGCGTTACCGGTTGCCCGTCCTCGCCCAGGATGCGTCCTGTCACAATGACTTCCGTACTGCCATCACCATGACCTCTCATTTCTTTTGACTGCCGACGGGGATCTGATCCAGGCCAGGCTGATGCGGGTTTGAAGTCGCCCGGCCGGGTTGCTGATATTTTGACAACCCGGTCGCTGGGAGCCCCGCACGCCCTGGCACAAGCCGCCATCAGGGTTTTCGTATGGGCATCCGCATTTTTCATACGACTCCTGATAATGGGGAGAAAACGGGAATCCGCTGTTTGTGCCATGATTGCCAGCGGTAATTGATCACTCTCATATAACCACGACCGCAGTCCCTGATAGGGTGGACTCTCATTCCGCAAGATATCCCTCAATGCTTCATAATCCTGGGGCCAGATGGCTACGGCGGCGGGATTCTGTTTCAGGAAGTTCAATGCCAGATCCGGATACTCACATAGCGGGATCAATAACAGAGTGCTGCAATCAGGGATCTTACGAAAGTCAAGCTGGCTGATTTTCTCTGCCGTTTCCCGGTTCAGGCCGATCCTGCGGATGGAACCAGCGACATTCGAGTAATACCAGGAGTCGTCAGAGTCGGGATGTCGAAGTTCATCGATCAGCCTGTTGAGCGCCGGTTGACCTGCTGCTTCAAAATTGCCAATCGACTGAGCGGCTTCGCGGGCAATCTCAGGTTTTTTGTGATCGAGAAAAGAGATAAGCACCGGAATTGATTTTTCTGGAACTGCTTCGACGCTTCCCAGTGCCTGAATTGCTTTGTATACGACGTCTGGATTCTTATCTTTCGTAAGTACAATCAGAGCAGTGACGACTTCTTCCTGATTTCTCGTCAGTTTTTTCCAGCCTGCCAGATTAGCCATGGTATATGCTGCGTACATCCTGCGGTTATCGTTGTTGTCTTTCATGGCTCTCAGGAGTGCAGGCACCGCAGGATCACCCAGATGAGACAGTTCGATGCTTGCAGAGTGATCCATATCCTGATCTGCCAGGAGTGCGATTAAGGTGGGAATATAAATCTCGGGATTCGCTTTGATCCTACGTAGTGCACTCGCTGCATCGACCTGTGATTTCGTATCAGAGTCGATGAGAATTTTTTTGAGGTGCGGAATGGCCTGTTTGGCGGCAGGCCCCATTTGCCCCAGGGCGAGCATCGCCTTTTCAGGGACGTCACGCCCCTCGCTGGTGAGTAATGGGATTAACAGGGGAATGGTTTGTCTGGCCCGGGGACCAATCCAGGAAACCGCAACAGCCGAAGCACGACAAACGGTGGCATCCGGGTTTTGCAGGCCCTCCTCCAGCGCAGCGATTATTTTCGCATAGACTTCTTTTTTCAGCTGAGGCGGTTCCAGCACATCATACGGGAGATCCGAAAATCCACCCTCAGTCATTCTGCTGCTGCGGGCAATATAGCCCAGCGCTTCCGCTGCCTCCGCCTGCGTCCGGGAGTCCTTCCCCTTACGCAGCAGATAAATCCAGTCATCGACGGATTTCCCCTGAAAGGAAGTGGCATCATCCGCGGCAGCACAGTTGAACGGCAGCAGAAACAGAGTACAGCAGAGGGGCGCAATAACGGAATTCATGACGTGCCTCCAGTCAGTTGACCTGATTAACGTCCGGATGAAATGTCGAAGTCGAATCACTTCGATAACTAAATCTGTGAATTCCATTGTAACTGGAAGGGGAGACATCGTAACAGAAAAATAGGAAATTCGTTACTTGTCATCCCCCTGAACTTTCTTCAGGATCTTTGAGAGCCGTGCGACGACTTCAGGATGCTCGTTCCAGACATTCTTTGTTTCCGATGGATCCTGTTCGAGATTGTAGAGCTGCCCCGTTGGTTCTCCCGGTTGGGGTTCGACTTCGCGGGCGCGGGTGAAGCCGCCGGAGCCCCGTTTGGGAGCCATTTTCCACGGACCCTGTCGGACTGAAAAATGCCCCCACAGTGAGTGATGAATCGCGTAATCCCGCAGCGGTTTGGTGCTCTCCTTGCCCAGCAGGGCCGGCAGAATATTGACGCTGTCCTCTCCCGCGCCGGTCGGCAGCTTCTGATCGGTAATGGCAGCACAGGTCGCCAGCAGGTCGGTCAGCTCGACCAGTTCGTCATTCGATGTCCCGGCAGGCGTATGCCCGGGCCAGCGGACGATGAAGGGGACCCGATGGCCGCCTTCCCAGATGTCGGCCTTCGTACCGCGGAGGTGGGCGTTCCCCTGGTGCCCGCGGTCTTTAACGTATTGGCCCCGGTGGTTGGGCTTATAGTATTTGAGGTCGTCGGTTTCCCGGGGGATCCACCAGTGATAGAGACCGCCGTTATCCGAGGTGAAGATCACCAGCGTATTCTCGGCCACGCCGGAACGCTGCAGGGCGTCCATGATTGCTCCCACGGTCGCATCGACTTCGAGCACGAAATCACCATACTCACCCGCGGCACTTTTGCCTTTGAATTCGTCATTGGGCACCAGCGGCAGATGCGGCGCGGTCAGAGGGAAGTACAAAAAGAAGGTTTTCTGAGGAGCCTCTTTCCCGTGCTGTTCGATGTATTTGACCGCTTCCCCCGTCAGGGTGGGCATCACACTGCGGATCGTAAAATCGGGTGATCGCATTCCCTGGTCGACCGACAGGAACTCGGTCGAAATCCGCTCACTGGGAATCGTGGGCAGGATCACGGGACGATCATTTTCAATAAAACAGAAGGGGGACATGTTCAGCGAAGCCGAAATGCCGAAATACCAGTCGAAGCCACTCGCCAGCGGACCCCCAATGACGGGCTTGGTGAAATCCACGTCGTTGCCGACCCGCGGACGCTGTCTGCGATCCAGGGGAACCGCGGGGACCGGCTCACCGTTTTTATCGGTCCATTGCATGCCCAGGTGCCACTTCCCGACACAGGCGGTATCGTAACCCGCATTCTTAAGCAGGGACGGGACGGTGACCTGATCCTGTTCAATCAGCGGCGGATCAAAGCCGTCGAGCACGCGATATTTCAACCGCGTCCGCCAGCAGTAGCGACCGGTCAGAATTCCATACCGCGTCGGCGTACAGACGGCCGACGGCGTATGCGCGTCGGTGAACTTCATCCCCTCCGCAGCCAGCCGATCGATGTGCGGCGTATCAATCTTCGATTCCGGGTTGTAACAGCTCACATCGCCATAACCGAGATCGTCCGCCAGAATATAGACGATGTTCGGCTGCTTGTCTGCAGCGTGCGCAACTGGCACCAACAGACTCAGGAGCAGGATCGGCAGCAGATACGAGGAACGGATCAGGAGCGATACGAGTTTCATCTGGTGAGACCTTCACAAGTGGTATTTGAGGGTGATAGATCTCTTTACTATACGGGGCACTCCAGAGAGAAAGCAACTGAGACTGGGAGCGCCGATCTCAGGATGTTCCCAACTGCACAGGAATCAGCACCTCTTCCTCGTCATACATAAACATCACCCCGCCGGTGGCAAAGTTTGGGACATCGGCGATCGTCGCCTGGCCTTCGGGACTTTCCAGAATCGTCTGCATCGCAGCCGCTGATTCCGCATACAGGCTGACGATCAGATAATAGGGGGGCGGACTGCCCGCCTCGGCAGACAGGCACTTGCCGATCGTCCAGCCGGTCAGCCCCTTAATCTGCTTTGCCAGGGGGATGTGGACCTCGTGATAATAGCGATCAAACTCGGCAGGGTCTTCCGGGTGTCCATACATTACAGTCAGACGATACATGTTCGCATCCTTCGGTCAGTGAATTGAAAAGTGAGGTATTTAAGCGTTCGCTAAACGCAGATCCCCAAACTGGCGGACCTGTGCAGTCAGAGCGACTTCGGTTGGCAGCCGTTCCATCGAACTGGCACCATAAAAACCATCGATGCCGGAAACGCGGTCAAAGATATACTGGGCATCCTCGGGCATCGCAATCGGGCCACCATGACAGAGCAGCAGCACATCGTCGCGTTCGCTTTTGGCGGCGTCGACCATTGTACGGATCGACTCGACAGAATCGTCCAGCGTCTTGCCGGTCGTGGCACCAATGGAGCCGCCACTGGTCAGTCCCATGTGCGCGACTACAATATCCGCCCCGGCGGCGGTCAGCTGTTGTGCCTGTTCTGCATCGAAAGCGTAAGGCGTCGTGAGCAGATCCAGGTCGTGGGCGGCACGGATACACTCAATCTCCAGGTCAAAGCCCATGCCGGTCTCTTCCAGGTTGGTCCGGAACTGACCGTCAATCAGACCCACGGTGGGGAAATTCTGAATGCCGGCAAAGCCCATCGCCTGCAGTTCCTGGAGGAACAGATCGCGGAGCAGAAAGGGATCGGTCCCGCACACGCCGGCCAGTACGGGCGTCTGGTTGACGACAGGCAGGACTTCCCGTCCCAGTTCTTTGACGATCTCATTCGCGTTCCCGTAAGGCATCAGCCCGGCCAGTGAGCCACGCCCCGCCATCCGGTAGCGACCGGAGTTGTAAATCACGATCAGATCGATGCCGCCCGCTTCTTCACACTTGGCGCTCAGGCCTGTTCCCGCGCCTCCGCCGATGATGGGCAGTCCCGCTGCCACTTTCTCCCGCAGACGCTGCAGGATGGCTGTTCTGGATTCCGGCATTACAATATTCCTTGTCGTTATTATCTCTGTTGAAAGCGATTTCCGCTCACGCGTTCAAAAGCCGCGACCAGCGTCTCGGCAAAAAGGGGATCATTGATATGACAGCCATGCCGCGTCACCCGCCGGTCTGCGGTCTGCTGAATTTCCTGTTCCAGTGTCTCAAACAGACACCGGTCCGCTTCCGGATCATAAAAGGCCTCCCCCGGTTGATCCAGCATCGAGATACCCAATTCGGGAATCAGAATCTCCACCGGTGCTGTTGAGCGATTGACCTTCCTGGCGATCCACCGGGCGAACTGACGGTTTTCTTCCGCCGTCGTCCGCATGAGAGTCACCTGGGGGTTGTGTACGTGGAAATGTCGGTCCGCAAACCGTTCCGGCACGGTTTCGCGGGCTCCGAAGTTGACCATGTCCAGGGCCCCCAGACTCATTACATAAGGGATGCCTCGCTGGATCATGATGTCAAACCGATCTGGTCCGCCAGGCATGATGCCTCCCACAAGTTCGTCGGCGACCTCGGTCGTGGTGATATCCAGCACGCCTTGAATCAGTCCATCAGATACGAGCTTCTCCATCGCCTGGCCACCGGTTCCGGTCGCGTGGAAAACCAGCGGGTCGAATCCCTGCGCCTCCAGGGTTTCACGGACCAGGTCCACACAGGGAGTGGTCACCCCGAACATCGTCATGCCGAGTGCAGGGCGGTCTGTGGAGAATTCAGATTTGTGTCTGACCATTCCCGCGATGGCATGGGCGGCATTGCTCAGCACCCGCCGCGAGACGGAGTTCAGGCCCGCGACATCGACCACGGAGTACATCATGGTGATATCGCTGATGCCGACATACGGTTGCGTATTCCCACTGGCAACGGTCGAGACAATCAGCTTGGGGAATCCCACGGGTAGTGCCTGCAGCGCCGGGGCGATCAGAGCCGTGCCTCCGCTGCCTCCCAGTGCGATGATTCCGGAGACGTTGCCCGCACTCACTTCGGCAGGCAGCCAGTGCAGCAGTGCTTCTGATATCGCTCTGATCGCCTCACCCCGGTCAGTCAGGCCCAGTACATGGTCCGGGCCACTTTGATGGGAGTGGGCAATCGTTCTGGCAGAGATGTCCGCCCGTTCTGATACGCCGCCCGTGCTCACATCGACCAGCATGACTTTAACTCCCGTGCGACGGATGCAGTCCGCCACAAAGCAGAGTTCTTCACCTTTGGTGTCCATCGTCGCCAGTGCGTAGACGGTTGGTTCCATGGAGGGGCTTTCTGATTCAGTTCTATCTGTTATTAATTCTTCGTCTGGTGACTTATAGTGTGGTCGCAGAGGTTGCGTTGTCAAGCCGGGAGTGAGATTCAGTAAACCTCTCTTTCATTCCTGCCACAGTCTGCTAAGATCCTGCAGTTCAAATAAAAATAGAATGCCGACCACGGCTGCCGACGAAAAGGAGTTACACCATGATCAGAATGAGTCTGAACCCGCTGTGGATCTGTTGTCTGCTGATGTTTTTATTCACCGCTTGCACACAGGAACAGCCTGCTGCCAGCACAGCTACAGACAGCGGTTCATCCACGGTCGATGATGTGAAACCACTGGTGAACCGGGTGCTGACTCAGGAAGAACAGGCGGAACTGACGCCGGATCAGGTGCTGACACTGCTCAAAGAGGGAAATCAGCGTTTCGTGGCCGGGACACTCACTGCCCGCGATCATTCCAAGCAGGTTCGCGACGCGGCACTGGGCCAGTATCCCAAAGCGGTCATTCTCTCCTGCCTAGATTCACGCATCCCGGTGGAAGATGTCTTCGATCGCGGAATCGGTGACATTTTCGTCGCTCGCGTAGCAGGCAACTTCGAAAACACGGATATCCTGGGCAGCATGGAATTTGCCTGTAAGGTCTCCGGATCGAAACTCGTGTTTGTGCTGGGGCACGAAAGTTGTGGCGCGATTCGCGGAGCGATTGACGGCGTCGAACTGGGGAACATCACCGCCATGCTGGCCAATATCAAACCGGCGGTTGACCACTTCAAAGATTACGCAGGGGACAAAACAAGCCAGAATCCCGAGTTCGTCAAGATGGTGACCAAGCAGAACGTGCTGGCGACGATCGACCGCATCCGGACCAACAGTCCCATCCTCAAGGAAATGGAGCTGCAGGGAGACATCAAAATCGTGGGCGGTATTTATAATATGGACACCGGCGAGGTGACGCTGCTGGAAGAGTAACGGCAGTGTGACTGATCATTCTGTTCGCAGGATTTTTTCCATCTTCTTCCCTTTGGCGAGTTCATCGACCAGCTTGTCGAGGTACCTGATCTGCTGCGTGAGTGGATTCTCAATCTCTTCCACCCGATAGCCGCAAATCATGCCTGTGATCAGGTGAGCGTTGGGATTTAATCTGGCTTTCTGAAAAAAATGCTTAAACGTAATTTTGTCACTGATGTGTTTCTCCAGCGCCTGTTCGTTGAATCCTGTCAGCCAGCTGATCACCTGATGTAATTCTTCCCGGGTCCGTCCTTTCTTTTCCACTTTTGTAACATAGTGTGGATATACGGCAGCAAACGTCATGTTCGCCATGCGTTCATGGTGGTCGGATTTGCTGGTCATCTGGCCCTGTTCCTGTATCACTTGGATTTCAGTTTTATATCCGCTTTACGAAAAGGTCTCTCCAGCGAATGCGATTTCTCTGTAGTTCCAACTGACTTATGAGTGACCAGCTTTGTTTCCGCACGCAACTGATTATTGAGGGTCTTTTGCGTGTTTGATGTCACAAGCAGCGAAAAAGTGAACGCTGTTTTCTTCGCCTTCATCAATAAAGCGTGCGATCTTGTTGAGTGGCATGGACATTTTACCTTTGTCATCGACGATGAAAGCACAGGTTGGGGTTGACCTCTCCGGAATCAACGCCTGAAGGTCAGGGTGATCCGGCATATAGTCATTATAGTCGATCCAGCGGTAATGGTTGTCTGTTTCATTTCGAATGACTTCACCGACGTATGCTCCTCCATAGAGAATCGTGCTGTTCCATTCTTCGGCGCCCAGTTCGTTCTTGTGCCGGTGAAGATATGCCAGATACTCGTCGACATATTTCAAGCTGTCATGCGACAAATCCAAAGCGTCACGATTTAGCTGGTCAGGGAAGCAGATCGGATTCGCGTTGTTGAAAGCACCAGCAAAGGCTGCAGCAAATTCGTGGAAGATATTGTCGATTTCACTCATATTATTTTTGTCTCATTGAGTTGAACTTGACCCGGTGACAGCAATATAGGCTGATTTCATATTTCGCTGGATTCGCCGTTCAGGCGTATGAGATTATTATCATTGATCCAGATTATATTGGTTGAACATGTTTAAGTTGCCATGAAGAATGCTGAAATTTATTTATACTTGCGGGATTTATTTTCAACATACCAGACTGGATTTTGTGATTCAGCAAACTCTTTGAGGGCATTCAGATGTTCTTGCATTTCCGAGTGACGATGGCGCGCAGGAAAATGAATACAAAAGTGCCCGCCATCCACAAGTTCGATGGGGTATTTCCGCCTGCCAAGTTCGACGTACCCACCTCGACCTTGATGAACTGGCCTGATAATCAGATTAGGAATGTTGTCTGATTTACCGATTTTGTTCGTCCGATTTTTAGAGTTTGCATCAGGTTAGTGAGTGATCAATATTCATCGAATGAAATTGATTCTGACTCAAGCTACCCGTGTATTTGTATATTGTCAATTGGCATTCTAGAAAACGGATTACGGGTTTCGACTTTTCACAAACCTCCGAGCAGAGATTGAGCAGACAGTTTCGTCACTCAGGAATTTTGTATTCTGCTATGAAAAGCAGAGACTTTCTCAGTGCCAAGTTTTCGTAAAGAATGTTACAATATTGCCGACGAGGGACACAGACATTATCTGAAAACAGCCCTCTGACTGAAAATGAATACAACACGACCCAACATCAAGGAGCCGTCATGCCTTCTACTGATCTGCTTTCCCGTCGTCAGTTTGTCCTGTTAGCCGCTGCCGCTGCTGCTTCTCACCCGTTACTCGCGCAAGGTGCAGAGAGTCAGGACGGCTATCTCAAGGGCCGTCTGTTCAAGACTCTGAAGATCGGCATGGTGCGGGCCGGCAACTCGCTGGAAGAAAAGTTCGCGCTTGCCAAAGAAGCCGGTTTCGACGGCATCGAATTGAATACGCCGGGCATCGACGTCAAAGAAGTCAACGCCGCGATCAAAGCGACGGGGCTGCCCGTAGACGGCTCGGTCAACGCCGGTCACTGGAATGTGCGGCACACCGATCCCGATCCCAAAGTGCGTGCCAAAGCTCTAGAGAGCCTGAAAGAAGCACTCCGTCAGACACATGCGGTCGGCGGAAACACCGTTCTGCTGGTGGTGGGTAAAGGGAGTGACGGTCCTGAAGAAGAGATCTGGAAACGCTCGATCGACAATATCTCCCAGGCCATCCCGCTGGCGGCCGAACTGGGCGTTCCCATCGCCGTCGAAAATGTCTGGAACCAGTTCTGCTACGATCACGAAGGGGATCACACTCAGACCGCCGAGAAGTTCGTGAAATACATCGACGAATTCGATTCCCCCTGGGTCGGCATGCAGTTCGATATCGGCAACCACTGGAAGTACGGCAGCATGGGCGACTGGATCCGTCAGCTCAACAAACGGATCATCAAGTTGGACCTGAAAGGCTTCTCACGCGAAATGGGCAAATTCACCAAGATCGGCGAAGGCGACCTGGACTGGGCCGATGTCCGCAAGGCCCTGGCAGAAATCAAATACGCCGGCTGGGCCGCAGCCGAAGTCGGTGGCGGCGATCTGACGCGATTGAAAGAAATCTCGGCCAACATGGACCGCGTGTTTGGTTTGACGAGTCAATCTTAATGCAGACAGTACAGACACTTTGCGGTGCAGGACCACCTGTGCCGCATTGTGCCTGAAATTACTTTATTTGCTCCCTGGCTCTGCATTGGTCGCGTCTGTCACCTGGTTCGCATACGCGTTGAGCCGGCCGCGCATCGATTTAACGAGCAACCCGCGTAATTCACCCGTCTCATCATCGGGAACATCCAGAGGGAGACCGCTTTGGTACGACTCGCGGATCCATGCTAATGCGTTTGGGGTACCCGGTGCATCGAGATTTGATTTGACGTAATCCAGCGTCGCGACCCGGAGTGGGTATTCGACTCGATGACACATGACATCAGCGTAGCAGGCGACCTCCAGCAGCGTGATGATGCGCTGGGCATCGACGGGAACTGTCGGGGATTGATTGACGCGGTCTAGAATCTGATTTGCTACATCCGGCGAAATCTTTTCATCTTCCTGTAGCTGACGAATCGCGTAAGGCAGGATCGGATGTCCGTTTTCGACGAACTCATCCACAAGTTGGGGCCACGCGGCATCCTCTGGAGAATAGAGCAGCGCCATCTTGTCGAGCAGCGGTTCCGGAGGAACGGTAAGAACGATATATTTCTGAACGCCAGTAGATGCCTGCTTTTCAGGAGCGGTATGCGCTGTCAGTTCATCAGATTGACATCCCGCGAGCAGTAGAAATCCAGCAATGGCAGTGATCCATTTCATGGTGATGTCCTTAAGCGTTTTGACAGTTGGGCTGGTGTCGGAAATAATGATCCAACCCGCATGAGAGCACAATCAGTACGGGAGATCAAAAGCCAGACGCAGCTTCTGTGTTTCCCTGGATGATACCGGTCTGTATTCTCCCGGGAATTCTGTTTCATCGGGGAAAAGCCGTCAAGAGAGATCTACTGCGTGGCGATAAGTAACAGCATGCGATTGTAGAAATCGAAAGCTGAAAACAGGGTACAGACTCTGAACCGGATCGTTATTACATGTGTCACTCCTCAGGGGCAGGGAACGATCATCTGAGTTAAATGAGTTGCTATGAACACCTTCAATAATACACTGGCGATCAGCGGCGTAATTCGGGATATCCCGAAACTGGATGCCAAAGGCAACTATGTCTGTCAGGGGACAATCCATTTTTCTCCAGGTACGAAGATCTATGTTTTGCCCCCCTTGTTCAGCTATGACATGTGCAATGGACGGTTTAAAGTCATCGGCTATCACAGGGACGATGGTTCCATCTGTCAGATCTGGATGAGAACCAGTCGGGCTCACAAATGGGCTCTGGAACAGTTGACCGACCTGGACTTACTCAGTCAGGATGCCGCAGGCTGGGATCGAGAGCTGGCAGAAGGCATGCTCAAATACCTGCTGCATCAGTCTGGAGAAGAACTCAACGACTGAGGCACTGCTCAACTGCAGTCAGTTACAGGTTCGTTCAGAACTGTTGGGCGTTGGTCATGTAGTTTGTTTTTGACGTGTAGATTAGGCACTCCAGGTTGAAAGATGTGGCCCATTTTAATAATGCTGTGACAAGGTCTTGGAGCAGGTCCGATTCAAGATTGAGTTCGTAGGGCCACATGACGATGCCTTTGAAAACCGGCGAATCTTCACAGGGAATTGAGTAGCTTCGATTCTCTTTTTCTACTGTCAGATTGTGGCAATACATATGGATGTTTTTTTGGAAGCGGATCGACCAGCCATGATATAATTCGGGAGACATAAGCTCATTTACCTTATCTGATGTCTGGATCTTAGCGCCAGTATATAGAGGAAAACTCTGGTTTCTGATAAGAAAAAATCATCACTCAAACACCAGCCCCAAAGCATCGATAATCGCACCGCGGCGGTCGGAACAGGGGCTATTTCTCTGAAAGATGCTTTCTGAGGATACCTTTTTGTTAAGCTACTTTTCCGTACTCAAAGGTTTTTGCAGCCAGTCGATAATAGCGTGTATTACTCTTCCCCCTTGGATCGACCAGACAGCGTGAACGCGCCCTGTTCCATCATCGCGGACACTGGATTGATCATCGTCGCTGGTGATTTGAAAGCCGTTCGCGACCGTGTTGTCAGCCAGGACCATTGCCTCTGACAGACAAAGGGCAGGTGACCATGTCTGACCAAAATCCCTGGAACCTCGATAGTATGCATGCCAGTTCGTATCAACCCGTTCCAGCCAGGTGACATGAACCATAGAGCCACACGCATCAATCGCGGCCATTCGGACTTCCTCAGCTGTTTCGCTGGAAAGTCTTCTCGCTTCATTCCAGTCCTTCCAGTCAGGAGTGTGACGGATCATGACTACGGTTGCGCCTGCAGTGACATAGGCCACGTGCAGTCCGGATTGCCCGTCCAGAGCAAGGACAGGAAAACGTTCTCCGTTGAATGGATGTTGTCGATCAGGCTGTAGTGACTCGACAAGTGTCGTCGTCGTCCATGTTTTTCCTGAATTTGTGGTGACAGTGACGACGCTGCGGGAGCCATGCCCTGCCACAATCCATGATACTGCAATCGCATCCTCGTCATTACAGACGACCGAAAAAGGAATGGCATGTTCTGCATCAAATGGAGACGATACTTTATTCCATGAGTCACCGTAGTCTTGCGAATTGAAAATTCCAGAGGAGAAACGAAAATTCGTTGACTGGTTTCGGGTATGATCTGCGGGACCATGATCGACGATCTCTCCCAGGGAACTAGCGACAACCAGTCGTCGACCATTCGAGCTGACAGACAGCACCGGCCGGTCGCATGATTTCCATTCGATGGGAAGTACGCTGGACCAGGTTTGCCCACTGTCTTTGGAGCGCCTCAAGAAAGGCCGTCCGTCGGAGCGGAGTACATGTATGAAGTAGTAGTGACCGCGGCGGTCTGTTTCCAGCCAGGGATCAAAGAAAATTTCTCCATCCTGTGCCTGATGGGTCAGATTGACCGGCGGCGTCCAGGTTTCTCCTCGATCATTTGAACGCCAGACAAGTATATCTGAGCCCAATGGGGCATTCGTAAATCCATGTGCAACAATCAGGACGTTTCCAGTCGGGTCTGCGGCTACAACGGGTTTGGGAGAGATGAATCCAGCTAACGGAGGTATCTGCCTGGAACAGACGAGAGCGGGCTGAGTTTCTTGAGGGACCGAAGGGAATGGAGAGGGACTGGTCACCTCAGCCCAGGGTGAAGAGGGACGCAAGAACCAAATCGTTAAGGCACTAATGATCAGGAACAGTACGACAAGATCTTTTTTAAACCTCATTTGGGCTCTCAAACTTCATCGCGTCAGCTCCGCAATCTTTGCTTTTAGTTTCTCACCTCGCAGTTGTTTTGCCGCGATACGGCCGTCCGGGCCAATAATGTAAACGGTAGGGAATCCTCTGACCGCCCATTTGGTGGCGATGGGACCACGATAATTATCCCAGTGCACATTCCATGTCAGTTTGCCTGAAGCGACGGCATCCAGAGTGTCTTTGCGTTCCTCATCTGCCATAATGCCGAGAATTACCAGTTTGTCTTTGTATTTGGCTTTGAGTTCGTGCAGGTCGGGGTACATGGCTTCGCAGGGGCCACAGCCTTTGAAGGAAAACTGAATGATTACGGCTTTGCCCCGCTGCTCAGCCAGGGACCAGTCCTTGCCAGAGACGAGTTTCAGCTTGAGGTCCGGTGCAGGTTGGCCTTCCTGTAAGTGCCGTTCCTTAAACAGCAGGCCCGCCGCCATTGCTTTCAGTGTCGGCTTCGTTTTTGTCTGTTCAGGATCGAAGACGATGATGTGCCAGTCGTCATCAATGTGCGTTACTGCTGGCTGGCGCATCTTCGAACTGGTGGTGCTGAGCGTTTCGAGAGTCTGCAGCGCTTCCCGTTCGAGCTGGTCCAGCTTTTTTTCTGACTTGGCCAATGCCTGCCAGTTCAAAAGAGATTCTTTTTCCCCGGGATAATATGTCGCCTGGCCCTCCTGCAGTTCCTTGAGACGACTTTCCCAGTACTGCTGCATTCTTCGAAATTTCAAAGACAGCCGCGCTAACACAAAACGGGCATACAGGCGGTTCTCTTCCGCTACCTGGAGATCTTTGCTCAGCTTCCTCAAGGTGACTTCGATTTCCGGATCAAAGTTGCCACCGTCAAGATAGCGAATGATTTCAGGGAATTCCCGGGCCTGACCGTAGTCGTGGAGAACAGGCAAAATTGTTCGCCGACCGATATCGCGGGCATGATCGAATGCCCCGCCTCCACTACCGAGGTGAATTAATTTCCGCACTGCCATCAGACCGGCGTGTGTGTCGTGATGCGTACGTTCAAATTCGGTCAGCAGAGCGACATATTTTGCCGACGGATCATGGTCGGCAAAGTACTTGTCCCGCTCCTGTTTGTCTTTGATTTTCTCTGCCTGAGTGTAGATTCTTTCGTATTCTGCATACATCTTCTTGACGAGATCCACCAGTTCTGCTTCTGCCGGTTTCAGAGGACGTGGTTGAAAATCATCCGCCTGTATGCTGGCCACGGAACCAAGGATTGCGAAAACCACCATGGAAGCGACGCATCTTAACATGAGAGTTTCTCCGGGTTTGTGACTGGACTTTTTGGTTTTTGTCTGACAATTCAGAGCGACACTGGAGCAGACCTCATTGGCAGGAGATTTTGTTTAGCAAAGATGGGATTATGCTTAAAACGGGGCGAAAGGATGGTGTAGTTCCGAACCAGCCTTCGATATCCCTCACTCAAACACCAGCCCCAAAGCATCGATAATCGCACCACGTCGACCGTAGACGCCGATCGCTTTTTTGCCGGCTCCGTCGACTGTCGGCGTCTCTTTTCCGGAGGGCTTACCGATCCATTCGCTGGTGTAAGCGTCCGAGGGATCGAGCTGGCCATCCGGTTTGATGCGCTGGAAAATGATTTGAACGGCACTGACATATTTGGGGGCGTCGATCTTCAAGCCGCCAACCGCGTAGCCTTCTTTCGCCACGATCGCGGTACCTGTGCCCGGGGCAGGAGGTCGGTCGTAAATCGGATGCAGGAACTGGACCGCTGGTTCACCGGCCCAACTGCCCATCGTGTAACGAAAACCCAGCAGCGTTTTTCCTTTGAGGTTTACCGTGCGGAAGACTCCGCCCCCCTGGGGATTGCCGATGAGTTTCGAATCGTGGGTCTTGCCGGCCGCTTTGCCGTTGGGCGTAGTAGCGGAAGTATTGGGAGGTGCATTGGGAGTGCTCGGTCGTCCAGGATGACCGCCCGGTCGGTTGGGAAATCGATTCGGAAACCGGTTGGAAGGCAGATTGGGCTGCCTGGGTATCATGTTGGGTGGGGCGGAATTCGGGAGTCCCGGGGCGGGGGCAGGCGGATTCTCTTTTTCGGGCGGTGGATTCTTCGGCATGAGCGGGTTCGGAACCACTTCCGCAGGATTCTGTGGTTGGGGGAAATCCTGTTGCACGTCGGGAACCTGCTCGCGAACCACAACCTGATTCCCCGGGTTGGGAACGCGGTTGAAGTAGAATCCCAGGCCGACTGAGAGCAGAGCGATACCGGCGACAGCCACTGCTGCAGCAACGATCGGATTTAATCCTTCGGCATAGCGGGAAGGAAGTGAATCGCGTTTTTCAACCGTGATGCCTGCTTCGGTAAAGTGGCGGGCAAGTTCCTTCAGCGAAATCTTATCAGGGATGCCGACAATCTCTGCTCTGGAGTCAACGGTTAACAGCATCACAGAGAAGGATCTCCCCAGTGCCCGACTGGGAATGATGATACAGCGTGAGATGGCTGCGTTCGGCCATTCCTGGGCTTCCTGCCAGGATCGGAAAAATCCCAGTGAAACATAGGATCGCTGGCGGAGCAGATGATCTTCATAAATCCAGATCGAGCCGGAGACATGCTCACGACGGAAAAACATCGCCAGCCAGGCGGGACCCAGACCAAGGATGGCCCCCACAATGATGGCCAGTGAGATTCCCGGCGGGTTGACGTTGAACGCGAACAGCAGGCTGAAAATTCCGGTTGCGGCTGCCCAGACCGCCAGGGCAAATCCACAGCGAATCAGCAGGTCTCCCCGTAATCTGAGGCGGTAACACAACGGTTCATGCCAGAAGAAGACGGCAGAGGTGAGTTTGATCGGTTTCGTCAAAAAATCCCAAATACCCATGTGGAGCCCTCACTGAGTGAAATGGATCTGGCAGCACGCGAATTTTCCAAGCTGTTGAGAATCCGTGTTCGAAAGAAGAGAATACCGGATTTTAAACGAGGATCGCTTCCGATACCAGAAAAACCTATTTCCCGGGCAACAGGATCAGTGAGTCTTCCAGGAATAACCGGACCGCAATGAATCCGTCCCGAATCGGGCGGACTGATTTTTCAGAAAAATCCATGTTGCCACAGCTCAACGTACGCACCACAGACTGGATCTCGCTATCATGCGGTGTTCCGGTTGAGGAGTGCTGTCAGCGAAGGGGAGGCCACTGTCACACAGGCAGGGCCATGAAGCTCTAAGGTAATCACGAGAAATGACATTCTGGCTGGGGATACTGCTTGCTTTCTATGTCCTGTTGATGGTCGGGCTCGGCATGTATGCGGGCGGCAGGGTGAAAACGGAAGAAGATTACCTCGTGGCGGGACGGCGGCTGCCGCTCTGGCTGGCCTGGGGAACGTTACTGGCGACCTGGTTCGGGGCCGCTACCGTGCTGGGGGCCAGCGAAGCGGCCCGGGCGGAAGGAGTCCAGGGGACGATTCTTGATCCGTTCGCCTCCGGTCTGGCGCTGATTGTCGCCGGCTTCTTTTTTGCGAAACGGGTCTGGGAGATGAAACTCCTGACCGTGGGCGATCTGTTCGCACAGAAGTATGGTCCGAAAACGGAACTGGTCTCCAGCATCGTACAGGCTCTCGGTTATCTCCCCTGGATCGCGGCGCAGTACCTGGCACTGGCTGCCATCCTGAAGCATTTCTTCGGCATTGAACATTTTACGGCGATTCTTATCTCGTCACTGTTTGTAACCTTCCTGACCATGATCGGCGGTATGTGGTCGGTGACTTTGACCGATACCGTACAAATCTGTGTGGTCTTGATCAGCCTGGTTATTCTGGGAGTCAATTTTGCGACTGCGGCTGGTGACGGCTCGGTGGCTGCAGGAATTCAAACTACCTGGCAGCAGACCCCACCTGTGCTGCGCACACTGCTTCCCGAAGCAGGACTGCTGGCTCTGCTCGGCTGGTCGACGACCTGGATCAACGGCATCCTGGGAAACCTGCCCGGACAGGATCTGATGCAGCGAATTTTTGCCAGTCGCAGTGGAGCGGTTGCCTCCCGGGCCTGTATTCTCGCAGGGGTGGTATATCTGCTTTTTGGTCTGTTGCCCGTCGGGCTGGGTCTGGCCTCGCGTCAACTCTGGCCGGATGAACTGCCCCAGGGGAGCGAGGGGCAGGTGATTTTGGCGCTGGCCGAGCATCTGCTCTCTCCCGTCGGCATCTGTCTGCTGGTGGTGACACTGCTGGCGATCGTTGTTTCCACCTGTACCAGTGCCATGCTCTCACCCGCTGCGTTACTCTCGCACAATCTGCTGCATCGCCTCCACTGGTTCGACGAGCGGCGTCTGTTGACCAGCCGCCTGAGTGTGGGAATTGTCGCCCTGGCCAGTCTGCCCCTGGCGCTGGTCACCGAAGCCATCCTGGAACTGCTCGAAAGTGCTCTGGCAGTGGGACTGGTGGCGCTGCTGGTTCCATTCGTCGCGGGAGTCTTCCTGAAGCCCCGTGGTGAATTACCGGGACTCCTTTCCATCGGTTGCGGAGGACTGTTCTGGACGGGCCACCAGATCGCTGCAACGCTAATCAACTCTGAGCAGGATTCATTGATCGCTTCGCTGTTGTCGATTCCTCCCGAACTCACAGGGCTGCTGGCCAGCTTCACCGGCTATGTCATCGGGCAGCGGCTGCTGGGTTCTTCCAAAACTTGACTTGCTCGATCAGCGGGGGTACTTTGAATTCAGATAGATTCCCATCTCAGTTTGCTGATTGAGAAGCTCCCTCCCGTCAGGAGAAGAGAATTTGCTCGCCGGTCTACTCGAAATAGGCTCCCAGGCTCCGCTCGAAATTCGAGAAGAACGACTTGCGTCCTCTCCCGCAGCCTGTCGTCTGGTCTATGTGAGCGATATCCATCTGCGCAAAGGCAGAACTTCCCAGATCACATCACAGATTCTCGCAGCCGTAAGTCGTTGCGATCCGCACGCAATTCTTCTCGGCGGCGACCTGGTTGATCATTTTTCGGTACTGGATCGCTTGCGTTCGCTGGTGGAACAACTTTCCAACTACGGGCCCGTCCTGGCGGTCGGAGGCAATCACGACAGTCAGGTCGGCACCAGCCTGGTCTCCGCTGCAATAGAGCAGGGGGGAGGCACGTGGATTCACCAGGCCAGCGTAGATCTTCAACATGGTTCACGTGTGATCTCTGTATGCGGACCCGAGACGATACAGCAGACTGCCGGTGACGTGCGGGTGCTCTGTGCCCACAACCCGCGGATCTGGAAAACGTCGCGCCACGCCGGCTACGATCTCGTCCTGGCCGGACACCTGCATGGTTGTCAGTTTGTGGCGTTCGAATATCGCGACCGTCTGTTTCCGGGAGCGGTGTTTTATCCGTACAACTATCTGAGCCACCAGGCTGGTAAAACGCGTCTGGTCGTCAGTCGTGGTGTCAGTGATCTGGTGCCCATTGGCTGGCGCTGTCCGCGTGAAGTGGTGCTCTGTTACGTCTGATCTGCATGAGGAGCGAAACTATGTCCCTGGTGAGAACGCTGGATCGTCATTCTCAAAGAACAGAATCTGTGCCTGGTCGACTCGCAGCAATTCGGATTGCCCTGATCAGCTTTTTGCGGGGGATCCCCTTGTTTTTCACATCCCGCCCCGGTACTCCGCTGCGCGTGTTGTGCCTGATGGCCTTCGATACGGTTCACGTCCTGCGGACCTCGCGGCGACTCTCTGTGCAAAAGATCCGGGAGCTGGCGGCACTGCTGGATTTCGGATCGTATGCGAATGATTATTATGACGGGAAACAATTTTCCTTCGAGAAATATCAGATGACGCGGCGTCTACTGAAAGCTCATGATTCCAAACTTGTCGTACGGGAATACCTCAATCGTTTAAGAGAGCTGGAAAAGCAACGTCCTGCGACTGGAGGTGACGATCGGAGGCATTCTCAGGCACAACTCTACCGGGAAGTGGTCGTGCGGCTGTCGCTGGGGATGCTGGCGGCAGCGTCTCTGGAAGAAATGACGGTTGAGGAAGGTATCGAAGCCACGCTTCAGACAGCAGATTTCGAACTGTTGTTCCGCATCGTCATGCTCTGTCAGGTGATTGACGATGTGATCGACTATCGGCAGGATGCAGACGCAGGACTGCCGGGGTTGATGACGTGTTCCACTTCACCGACCCGGGCTTTGAAACTGACATCCGCTTCCGCAGCCCGGTATGCAGACCAGCGTAGTCTGTCTACTTCGCCCGCGCTGTTCCCCTTTCGTCTGGCATTATGGGGCGTTGCGGCACTCACTCGGACGGCCATTCTCTATGGCTATGGTCGTATGATCCTGCACGCAGCCTGCTGCTGTTCCGCGCCGGTGACAGAGAATTCTGTCTCAGACAACGCCCGTTCCTGACGCGACTTGGATTGCCCGTAAAGTGCAGTCAGAACATGATTTCGGGTTTCTTTGCGCTTTTTCTATCAGATTTCTGATCAGGCTGTCAGATGCGGGTTTGTGCCGTGTATAAAGTAGTAAAGAAGGTACCGCATTATGACCCCGATTCCCGAAACACGAGCCAGTTTACTGATCCGCGTCCGCGATCCCGCGGATCAGGCGGCCTGGCATGAATTCGTCGAAATCTACCGGCCCGTCATATTGCGGCTGGCCAGACAAAAAGGGATGCAGGCGGCGGATGCCGACGATGTTGCCCAACTGGTTTTAGTCGCGGTTTCCAGAGCCGTTGAACAGCGGCCCCACGATCACGGGCGGGCGAAGTTCCGAACCTGGCTGCATCGTGTCGCACACAACGCCATCCTGAATGCACTCATCCGCGGCAAACCGGATCGAGGATCAGGTGATTCGGCACTGCGGGAGTTGCTGAATCAACAGGCGTCACAGAACGACGCTGATTCGAGCCTGCTTCGCCTGGAGTATCGGCGTGAAGTCTTCCGCTGGGCGGCCCGGCAGGTGCGGCAGGAGTTTCAACAGGAGACCTGGGACCTGTTCTGGCAGACTGCTGTCGAAGAACATGAAATTGAAGACGTTGCCAGAGAGTACGGAAAAAGCCGGGGCGCGATCTATGCTGCCCGCAGCCGCGTAATTCGCAGAATTCAGGAGAAGGTACAACAGTATGAACAGGATTCCTGATCTGGCGACTGTCAGAAAATACAAGTCGACGTGTATCAGTTGTCTGGAGGTAACAAAATGCATCATAAACTAACGGCGTGTAACCCGGATTCGATTGAACTGTTTCTGCAACAGAAACTGAGTGACAGTGAACAGGCCGATTTTGAGCGGCACCTGGATGACTGCAGTGAATGTCGTGCGCAACTGGAAACAGCAGCAGCCAGCGATGAGATCTGGTCTTCAGTCAGAGAATCGTTACAGGATGAGACGCGGTTACTGGATGAACCGCTGGCGGAAGAAAGTGCCTGGGATACAGCGACAGGCCCGGCAGCGTCTTTCTCGCAGTCTTCGATATTAAATCTGCTGGCACCGTCAGACGATGAGCGGATGCTGGGACGCCTGGGCACCTATGAAGTGGTGGGAGTGATCGGTGCCGGGGGGATGGGGATCGTCCTGAAAGCCCTGGATCCTGCATTGAATCGATATGTGGCCATCAAGATACTGGCCCCGCATCTGGGCAGCAGCGGGGCAGCCCGCCAGCGTTTCTCACGTGAGGCACAAGCGGCGGCAGCTGTCGTGCATGACAGTGTGATTGAAATACATGGCGTGGCGGAAACGAAGGGATTGCCTTACCTGGTGATGTCTTACGTGCGGGGACAGTCTCTGCAGCGCCGGATCGACGATTCCGGTCCCCTGGCACTTGTGGAAATCCTGCGGATCGGCATGCAGGCCGCCAACGGACTGGCAGCCGCACATGCACAGGGGCTGGTGCACCGCGATGTCAAGCCGGCTAACATTCTGCTGGCAGATGGTGTGGAACGTGTGAAGCTGACCGATTTTGGACTCGCCCGCGCGGCCGACGACGCCAGCCTGACGCGGACCGGCATCATAGCGGGGACGCCGCAATACATGTCGCCGGAACAGGCACGCGGGGAGGCCGTCGATCAGGCCAGCGACCTCTTCAGCCTGGGGAGCGTGCTCTATACGCTGTGCACCGGTCGGGCGCCGTTCCGTTCGGAAACCAGTTACGGCGTGTTGCGGCGGATTACCGATGAAGAACCGCGTCCCATTCGCGAGATCAATCCCGAGATCCCGGAATGGCTCTGCCAGATCATCGGTCGCCTCATGTCAAAAGAGCCCGCTGAGCGTTATGCCAGCGCCAGTGAGGTCTCAGCACTGCTGGAAGAATGCCTGGCACACGTGCAGCGTCCGACGGAAGTCGCGTTGCCGGAAACTCTGGCGGTAGCGACCAGGCCGCGACGTGTGTTTCGTGTCGTTACGCTGGTTGCCGCCCTGTCAGCGGTGGTGCTGGGGTTCTGCTTCTGGCTGGGAACCGCACCGCCCGACATCGCCGGAAAATGGCGCAGTCCGGAGTGGGGGATCGTCACGCTGAACCACGAAGAAGAGGGGGATTATACGGGGTCGTATCAGCAGCCTGGCAATGCTGCCCCGGGCAGCGTGCGATTGAAGTGGTCGCGCATCGAACGCCGCTTCAACGGGATCTGGCGTGAAGGGGAAGCACGCTTCGGCAAGCTTTCCATCAGACTCGTTGACGATGAAATCCGCGGCGCCTGGACCACCAGTCGCCAGTCCCGTGTGAACCCGGGGACGCCGGAGATGGCCGATCTGCTCTGGGTACGTGTGTCGGCAGACAAGGCCGCACAGCCTGTGATTGATGTTCCGGAAAGCATGCTTTTAAAGGGACAGGTGGTCTCTGTCGCTGAGGGGGAAGCCGTGCTCTCCCTGGGGAAGCAGTTGGGAATCAAAGTGGGGATGCAACTGGCCGTCATTGATCAAGGGAAAATCTGTGGACGGGTCTTCATTACCAAAGTCGAACAGGAGCGATCGGTGGGACGGATCTTCGAGGAAAAAAAAGAGACACCGGTTCAACCCGGTCAGCTTGTGATCTATTTGAAAACGGGGGTGCCTGTTCCTTTGGTTCCACAGTCGGCGCCTGCCCCCACGCCACTTACAGCGGGTACGAGCAATGCACTCCGCCAGATCCATCCTGACTTTTTTGGAAGCAGGGAAGAATCCATTAAGGTCCGACCGAAAACGGCTGCCGAAAAAGCGATTGCTCAGTTGACGTTGATCTCATTTCAGAATCAGACGCATCGGGCAGTGCGCGGCATCATGGTCAACGCTGGCGCGGAAACCTACGTGATTACAGCTGGCCTGGGCCCCGAGGCGAAACCTCCGATCGCCGCGCGCATGTACCTCGATATCCCGGGACGGGGAAAGATTGGACTCGAGTATCAGAAGGAGAGTACGAAAGATTTATACCTCTACCGTGCGCGACGAAAGCTGACCGACTATCGACCGGTGGACGACATCCAGCTGGAAATTGGTGACCAGTTATCGGCGATTCTGTTGGGAGGGACCAGTGAATTATATGTGACTCCCCATGCCACGCGCATCACCACTCTCAGGTACAAAACAAAAACTGACGCTGCCGGAAAGAAAAAGGAGTCTCCGCAACTGGTGGAATTCGGAATCGATCGTAATCTGCCTTCGGGGATTCCCCTCTTCAAAGATGGCAAACTTGTGGGGATCACACGCAGTCGGCCTCGATATGTGAACGATAATCCACAGGGAACCTTTGTTGTACCAGTGGGAGAAATGGTTGAATTATGCGACCGGTTGAAAAGCATTCCCGAATCCAGTTCCACTTTAGTCAGACCAGCCAGCGAAGAATCGGTCAGTTCCTCCCCGTATGGAGTACCGCCGAAAACGGCCGCTGAAAAGGCAATTGCCCGACTGGTGCTGGTTTTCTTTCGGGATCAGTCCCGCCGTGCGATACCCGGAATTCTGGTCAATGTCGGCTCTCAAACATGCGTGGTCACAGCCGGGACAGCAGGGATTGTTCCCGAGGGGGCTCCTGCAGCCGTCGATCGAATGTTTCTTGAGTTTCCCAACCGTCCACCAATAGAAGCAGTCTATCAGCCGCAGAGTACGAAGGAACTATTCGTGTATCGGACACAGCAGAAGCTGACCGACTATCAGCCTTCAGAATATGTGCTACTGGCGGTGGGCGATGAACTCTCGGCCATGTATCCCGGGAGTTCCCCGCAATTTACTATGACCCCGCAGGCAGCACGCATCGTGGCCTTAAACTGTCAAGCGGAACTGTCGTTGCCCCATTTGAAGAAAAAACATCGGTATGAAGGCCTCATACAACTTGATCGCAGTCTTCCTGAAGGGACGCCTCTGTTCAAGGAAGGGCAACTGGCGGGACTGACCCTGGTGGGGACCCGCTTTCTGGGTGAGAATGCAAACAAATCCTACATGCTTCCCATTTCGCGGATTGCGGCGTTCTGTCGTGACTTGAAATTTGACCCTGCAGGCAGGGCGAAACCAGATCCGTCCAGCAGAGTGAAAACTGATCCGGCAGGCAGCAGGCAACTCTCCGATGTCGTTCAGGAATTCAACCAGCAACAACAACTGGATCCCGTCGGCAAGGGGCAGCCACTCCTGACCGATGACGAAGTCGTGGCATCGGTTCGCTGGGCTTTGCTGGAAAAGAAGATTCCAGGACTTTCTGCAGAGCAGCTACAACAGTTTCGCGAAATCGCAGAGCTGCGCAGGTTCGCTGCTGGCTGGCGACTGGAATTCAAAAACGCGCTGGATGGCGAGGATCAGGACCGTTTTCAGGCCTGGCAGGTGCAACTGGTGCTCGATCAACCCCAGGGGCCCCCCTTCATCCACGTGATACGCACACGACTGTTAAATCAACAGGATGCTGCAGGCCAGCCTGTTAAACTAAGTAAACCTGGACCCTTACTGCCAGATAACACACCCCTGGCTGCGGCGATCCATGGATTCAATTCCGCACATCGGAGCCTGGGAGGAATTGATCAACCGCCGCTGACGGAAGAAGAAGTCGTCGCAGCGATCCGCCGGATGAAAACTCGACGCAACGAACTGGATGTGACCAATGCGGAATTCGCGGCGTTGCAGAAAATTGCCGATCAGCGTCAACTCCCTGAAGATGTCGGCTTTGAACTCCTGAACTTGTTTCAACCTGGCGACGGAAATGAGTATTTGATCTGGTCGATTCGGCTGACATTGCCTCGCATTTCGAATAGAGTTCCCTATCCCCGTTATACAATCATTCTCAGAAAACAGTATGTTCGCTCCCAGGCAATCGATAACGGCAAGATCGCCTGGGGGCCCGTTGCTGAGAACGGCTTGCAGGCAGGAGTTCGTTTCGAGCCCCACAAAGAACAGTATGCGACCGGGCAGCAGGTGCTGCCCCGATTCTATTATCGCAACACGGGAGATCAGTTTGTCGAAATCTCGCTTCCCCGTCTAATGACGCACAGTTACTACACGAAACTCTCTGCCGTCGATGACACCGGCAAACCGATTCCCATCGATCAGGACAGAAAACCGGCTGGACCAGTGGGCTGGTGGGTCTTGCCCTTCGGCTTTGGTGTGCAGCATGAAATCCGCGGTCTGCCAATCCGCCTGGGCGATATGGAGCGGGGGCAGGCTGAAACTGTCATTCAGGCGAAACCTGGTCAGTCGGTGCGTGTCCGCTTTACCTTACCCAATTATGCTGATAACAATGCCCCCCCACTGAAGACGGGCGAGATTCGCTTTTCAATGGCAGAACCGGAGAAAGAGCTGGATGCGGTCAGTGAAACGCAGGAATGAAAGCCTGTGTGTGACATTGACGTGTTAACGGTCGGCCACCACAACCCGGCGGCGATAGCTGATCAGGACAACCAGAAACAGGCAGACGACACTGATCGAGAGCGGGAAAAGCACTGTGGTCAGCGAATAGGATTCCAGGGCCAGTAGTGCAAACGTATTTCTGACGAAGAACAGAAAGATAAACAGCAGGCTTTCTTCATACGGACGGTCATAGGCCTTGCGGATGGTCGGACCAAAGCCCAAGAGGTCAATGGTCGTCAACAGGACCACGGCCCATAGTGGATTGGAAGTGAAATACCAGCAGGGAATGGAGAGCAGCGCTGCACTGAAAAACAGTTTGTCGACGCGCGTGATCGAAACATCCGCCCGTTTTACATACGACAGAAAAGCGATGTAAACCGTGATGGTGCCTGAAACGCCGATCGGCCAGGCGCCGGCGCCCCCTTTCGCTTCGAGTTGGGCAAAGAAGACAATCAGTGTGGTAGTGCCCCAGATCAGCCAGGAAAACAGGTGCGGCTTGATTCGTCCCGCGAGAATACCGCGTATATAAGGCACAAAAGCCATGAAAGTCACAGCAATGGCCAGACCGCTGAAGAGCAGTTTAATTCGGGAGTCCATGAAAAATACCGGATGGTTGACAAATGACTTCGCTGACGCAGATTCAGGTGGCGGGAGACACCGCAACACCAGTGTGTGAGTCTGAGAAAGTTAATCAATAGATGGTTTCAGTACCGTTGTCAATCGAGTATAGAACAGATCGGTGATCAAGACTCGACAGTACACTGAGAGCAGCGTACACTGAATCAATCAAATTTTGTTATGACGATCCCTGCCCCAGTCAAAAATCCGAAGTCGTTCAGGAGTCATCCCCATGGATCTGCATCGTCTAATCAGTCTCTCCATTCTTGCCATGACCTGTCTGATGCTGTCCGCGAGTTTCGCAACTGCCGCGGACAAAATCAACTTCGTTCCCGCTGCCGGTAATGGGATTCAGCTTCCTCCGGGACTCACACTCGGTCCCTGTTCCGCCGTCGATTATGACAGTGAAGGGCGGATGTATCTTTTCCACCGGGGAAAGCAGCCGATTCTCTGTTTTGGACCGGATGGTCGGTTCCTCCATTCGTGGGGGGACAAGCTGATCGGCCAGGCACACGGCCTCCGCGTCGACCAGCACGACAATATCTGGGTTACTGATATCGGCAGCCACATGGTTTTCCAGTTCAACCCGCGAGGAAAACTGCTGCTGGCGATCGGTCAGCCGGGCAAACCCGGTACCGGCGAAAACCAGTTCAACAAGCCGACCGATATCGCCTTTGGCCGTCATGATGAAATCTATGTCTCTGATGGCTATGGAAACAGTCGCGTGATGAAGTTCGCCGCAAATGGAAAATATCTGGGCCAGTGGGGAGAGCCCGGCAAGGGACCGGGGCAGTTCAATCTGCCGCATTCGATCATTCTGGATCGCCAGGGCCGCATTCTGGTCGGTGACCGGGAGAACGACCGTGTGCAGGTCTTCAACTCGGAAGGAAAACTGCTGGAGATCTGGCCCGGGTTTGCTCCCTATGGTATGGAGTTTGATTCACAGGGGACGCTGTTTGTAGCAGATGGTCGTGCCAACAAAGTGCTGCAGTTGAATTCCGCCGGCAAAGTAGCGAACTCCTGGGGCCGCAAGGGGGCTGGCCCGGGGGAATTCAATCTGCCCCACATGCTGACAGCGGATACCGCAGGGAATCTCTTCATCGCAGAAATCGGTGGAAAACGCCTGCAGAAACTGCTGCGACAAAAGTAATCTGCGGTTAGAAGACTTCCCTGATCGGGTGACCGCCGTCAGTGAATTCGATGGGCAGGCCGTCTGGTCTTCTCAGTCGTGCGGCGGTATCGATGCCCAGCTTGCGATAGATGGTCTCTGCATAATCGTAAGGGGTGTAGAGGCGATCGGTGACATCGCCGCCCTCTTTATTGGTTGCACCAATCACCTGGCCTCCCGGAACGCCGGCACCAGCCAGCGCGACGGACATCGCACGTCCCCAGTGATCGCGGCCGCCCCATTTATTGACCCGCGGCGTCCGTCCCATTTCGGTGATGAAGCAGACCAGCGTGTCTTCCAGCAGCCCGCGGGTGTGCATATCTTCAATCAGCGCACTGAGGCTCCGGTCGAGGCTGGGCATCATTACGGGATGGGGTAAGCCGAAGCGTTCCTGGTTGCTCATTCCCTGCGGGCCGCCACAGGGACCGTTCTGGTAAATTCCTTCATGGTGGTCCCAGTTCAGGAACACCCCTTTGGGCTGTCCGTAACCGGGGCGGTTGACATGCTCGGGTGGTTGAATCACCGTCACGCTGACAAACCGTACTCCCGCTTCGATCAGTTTCCGGCCCAGCAGGTAACAGCAGCCACGATGATCGCGTCCGTAGCGGTCACGAGTTTTATCACTCTCCGCGGAGAGATTGAGTGAAGCCTGTACCCGGGGACTGGTCAGCAGATCAACGGCGTTTTCATAGTACGACTGCAGCGTCGCGGCTGTTTCCGTCTGCGCAACATCGGACCGATCCAACTGTGCCAGCAGTTCGCGTCGCTGATGGAACCGTTCCGGACTGAGTTTCGGGTTCAACTGCAGTGACTTCACTTCCCAGGCGGGATCGGCGAGATTTTCCCCGAGGTTCTTCGTTCCCAGTTTCCACGGCGCCCGGCTGGCGGGCAGGAACCCAGTGCTGGTTACATGATTGGGCATGTTGATGCCAGGGCAGAAAATGTATCCTGGCAGTTGCGGGCAGTCGGTTCCGATCTGATCGGTGACGACCGAGCCGATATCGGGAAAGTCAAACGAGGAATCGAAGCGGTAACCTTTGAAGAATTCCTGGCAACCCTGCATGTGACCGGCTACGCGGGCCGTTGTCATTGAGCGGATTACAGAGAGTTTATCCGCCTGCCAGGCGGTCATCGGCATCAGGGATGAGAAATTGATCCCCGGAACGTTGGTCGCAATTGGCTGATAGGGGGTGCGATGATCGTAGGGGGCCTGGGGCTTGGGATCCCAGGTATCCATCTGGCTGATGCCACCCTCTTCATAGACCACCAGCACTCGTTTGGCCTGACCGGGCCGGTGAGTGGTATTGCTGGCGACCGCTTGCAGACTCAGCATCTCCGCCAGACCGGCGCCCATCATCCCGGCTGAAACCGAGCGGAGCAGCCGGCGTCGACCGGGATCACAGTCCCTGTGGGTTAATGCGTGTGATAATTCAAGCGGATTTACCAAATCAGCCCCTCACATTCTTGCGCTAAGCAAGTTCTTTAAGCGAGAAAGACTCAAATCAGTGCCGTACTAATTTCTTAACATAGTTTATATCACACATATCGGACAGATCAACGTATAAGTGTGAATAAATATGTTGTGGCGGTCTTATTTATTGCAGTAGGTCATAAAACCACGGACGGCGGCCAGGTACGCTTCCGGTTCGTCGTCTGCGATGGAGTGGGAACTGTTGGCGAAGATCTTCAGGTGGGCGCGGGGAATTTTCTCGGCAATGAGTTCGGAATGCTGTGGGGGGCAGATCCAGTCATGCGCGCCACCCAGCACCAGCGTGGGACAGTTTATGGATGGTAACTGCTCGATCAAGTCGAATGTTTTCAGAAACGTACTGAATCCAATATTGAGCTGCTCGAAGTTCCGAATGCCCCGCGGCCAGCTTTTGTCCAGTTTTTCCGCGTCGAACCGGGTAGAGTACATCGGCCCCATTGTTTTGTAATATTCGTAAACCTGCTCCTGCGATTCGAACTTACCCTCCCACAACCACTGGCAGACGCGCTGCTGGTCCGGGGTACCCCGTTCGCTGACGATCCGCTGAGCATCCTCCAGAAAACGGTAGCTGGGCGTCGTTGCGACCAGAATCAGATTGGCGACACGCTCCGGATACCGAATAGCGTAGCCCTGTGCCACCATGCCTCCATATGATGAGCCGAGAACAGAGATTCGCTCCAGACCCAGATATTCACGCAGGGCGTCCAGGTCATCAATGTTCTGGTCGAGCGTATAAGTGGCAGGATCAGCCGGCGCACTCCGTCCGGAACCACGATGGTCGACAAATACCAGCTGCGCGTTATCGCGGAGCGCTGCGGAATTCGACTTGAAACTGGAGTGATCGCTGCCCGGTCCTCCATGCAGCAGGAACAGCACCGGGCGTTCGACCATCTGATCTCCCGCGGGGACCAGCCCCATCCCGTCGACATCAAAATAGATCTCCGTTCCATTGACTCTGGCTCGCATTGCGTGACTCCTTGAGGGTATTGCTGAAATGATCCCGACAGTCTGGTATACCCGATTCTGATACGACTGAGCAAGGAAAACGGAGCACAGGTTCTGGATCGTCCGTCATCAACCACGGAATTTCTCTTTGCGGTCGATTTGGATTTCAGCTAGAGTAATCAAACACGAGGAACAACAGTATCCTGTTCTCAAACGCGAAAATCACTCTCCGGACCTGCTCGATGAAACTGAAATTCAGATTGTTGATGATCCTGCTGTTGCTGCTCTGCGTTCCCATCCCCGTCTCCGCGCAGACAGACGTCCCAACTCAGACCCGGTTTCAGCAGCGGGGACTGAAAAATCCAAAACAGGGAGGCCTGTACGTGGTCGCCCATCGTGGGGCGCATCAGGGAATTCCCGAAAACTCGCTGGCTGCGTACCAAAAAGCGATCGAACTGGGAGCCGACTTCGTCGAAATCGACATTCGCAAAACGAAAGATGGAAAGTATGTCAGTATCCATAATGCGACGATCGACAAATATGTGACCGGCAAGACGGGCAAGGTGGAAGAGATGACGCTGGCAGAACTCAAAGCACTCGATATTGGCGCGCGGATCGGGCCGCAATGGAAGGGGACACGGATTCCCACTTTCGAAGAGATTCTGAAACTCTGCAAGGGCAAGATCGGCATCTACCTGGATCTGAAACGGGGCAATGTCGACGAACTGGTCAAAATCATCAGGCAACATGGCATGGAACGGGAGATACTCTGGTACGCGTGGCCCCAGGATCTGAATCGTCTGCAACAGGTTTGTCCGAACTGCATCGCGATGCCGGACCCGATCCTGGAGATTAATCTTCCCAATACGATCAAGCAGTTTCATCCGACCGTCATCGCCTCGACCTGGAAACGCTATTCCCGGAAGTTTGTAGAGACCTGCCACCAGGCCAACGCTCTGGTGATTGTAGATGAAAGCAACCCCGACTGCTGGAAGGAGGCGATTGCCTGGGGCTCCGACGGCATCCAGACCGATCATCCCGCGAAACTGATTGAATATCTCAAACAGAATCAGGTTCCCCGTCCCTGATTACTCTTCCTGGTTTGCTCCGATACTGGTCAACACGCAGGACGCTTTTTCTGAATCGTTGAATTGAGGCGAATCCCTTTTCTTCTCTGCCAGTGGAGTATTCAGTGAACGATTTATTCATAAATGACCTGATTTGCTGGGTCAAACACATGAAATGTCCCTCGTGAAAGATTGAGTTTCTCAGTTGAAAACCGTTGCTGAGAGCAGGGGAGTGCTGTTTGTATGAAAAAATTATGTACTTTTTGTTAAGGTCGTGTATAGTTGTGAACTGATGTTTTTGGTTTGCGATTATTTCAGTTTTGAGTGGGAGGGCCTTATGAATTCACAAAAACGCGGTTTCACATTGATTGAACTACTGGTTGTGATTGCCATCATCGCGATTTTGATTTCATTGTTATTGCCTGCTGTCCAACAGGCCCGCGAAGCAGCACGGCGGAGTTCATGCAAAAACAACCTGAAGCAGATTGGGTTGGCCCTGCACAATTACCACGACACGTTTAGCTCGTTTCCCCCCGGGGGCATCACGGTCGGTTCCTGCTGCTCAACGAAAAGCGGGATTAACTGGGCCATCGCAATTCTGCCTTACATCGATCAGGCACCGTTGTTTCAAAAGTACAATTCCAATGTGTTCAATGAAGATTCGGCTAATGCGACGGTCCGCGAACAGAATCTGGTGGTCTACAACTGCCCTTCAGATATTAACGCCGGCAAACTGATGCAACCGGAGAGTGGACCGGGCAGCGGAGTATCATATCGCATGAGTTCCTATCGCGCCGTTTCGGGGAAAACCGACACGAGTGGCTGGATGGATAACGCCGACGGATCAAATCTCCCGTACTCCTGGAGAGGAGTCTTGCACAGTATCGGGACAAACGGTTTCACGGTAGAGCGATTCAATACGATTACCGACGGGACGACGAATACGATCATGGTGGGAGAGTATCATACGAAAAAACATCCTCGCCGCGGTACATTCTGGGCCTACACTTACACCTCGTACAGTCAGTCTTCCTTCGTGGCTCAGCGACGTACTCTGATTCCCGATTACGATCGTTGTGTGGCGATCGGAGGGACCGGAGGCAGTAATGCCTGTAAACGGGGCTGGGGCAGCCTGCACGTCGGCGGGATGCAGGTCCTGCTGGCAGATGGATCAAGTCGATTTATGAGCGAAAACATTGATGTGAATATTTTTCAAAGCCTGGGAACCACAGAAGGAGAAGAAATCATCGGGGAATGGTGAGCCCCCCTGGTGTGTGCTGGACTGTGGTATCTGAGTTGAGAGCATGATTCCAGGTTTGTTTAAGGAGCGTTTTCACAGATGAACTTTTTCTCAATGCTTCGCTTGCTGTTTATGATCATCGCGTCGGTGATTCTCGCGGGATGCGGGTCAGAGGATGTGCCACTGGCGACTGTGGCCGGGACGATTACGATGAACGGAGAACCGCTGCCGGGAGCCACAGTGCTGTTTCGCCCGCGCACGACAGAGGGAGACAGTGAGCGCAAAGGAGCTTCCGAGTCATTCGGCAAAACGGATGAGCAAGGACATTTCGAACTGGCCGTGGTGATGACCGGCGAAACAGGGGCGGTCGTGGGGCCCAACGATGTGATCATTACTCTGGATGCATTCGAGGAAATCCTGCCGAGCTACGATTCAGCCGGAAAAGATCGCCGTGGTCCCAACCCGATTCCCGCTGAATACAATTCGAAAACAACGCTCGAACTCGACGTGCCATCAGGAGGGACGGAGGGCGCCGATTTCAAACTGGTCAATCCTGATTTCAAAGTCCCCGATAAGAGTGCCCATCCGGAAAAAGATGTCTGATGGCGTAGGATTGACCTCCGTTTGAGCAAATCCCGGCTTATCCGAACAGTTCCATGATCGGCTTGCCCGTCGTCAGTGTGCGCAGCAAGCCCGTCGGGTCCTGCGGATTGTTGATCGGAATATCCAGGGCGTGGTAGATCGTCGCCGCCAGTTCTTCGGGGCGGACCGGCTTGTGCGTGGGATATTCACCGTACTTGTTCGTCTTTCCATAGACGTTGCCTCCTTTAATCCCCGCGCCCGCCAGAATCGACGAGAAACACTTGGGCCAGTGCTGGCGACCCGGGGGATCCTGCTTCAGCACATAAGGTGTGCGGCCGAATTCACCGGTGACGACGACCAGCGTGTTATCCAGCATGCCCCGTTCTTTAAGGTCAGAGAGCAGGGCGGCCAGTCCCTGGTCCAGTCGGGGCAGGCAGAAGCCCATGCCATAGGAACCGTTGCCGAACGCATTGCCCATTCCCATGTTCCCGCCATGCATGTCCCAACTGCTGCTGGGCGGCCCCTGCTTGTCATGATCCGCCTGTCCGGCCCAGCCGTTGACGGTCACAAAACGCACGCCCGATTCCACCATCCGCCGGGCCAATAGCAGGTTCTGACCCAGGGGATGCATGCCGTACCGCTCACGGACTTTGACCGGCTCCTCATCCATGTTAAATGCCCGGCGTCCTTCAGCCCGAGTCAACGCATCGTAAGTTTTCTCGCGCAGGTCCGACCAGTCTTTCACTTTCTGGTCTTTGTCGAGTCGCGTGGATTCCAGGTTGCGGAGCAGGGACTTTCGCTCTTCGAGGCGTTGTTCGTCGTAGGGATTGTAAATCTCCGGCGGTTTGAAGTCTTTCATCGCTGGATGATTATTGGCCGAGCCGACAAACACAGGCGCAAAAGCGGAGCCCAGATAACCGCCGATACCGATGTTGGGCGCACAGAAGACAGGCGGTCCCACACATTTGATGAGCCACGCATTAGAAACGAAATTGCGTTTACTCGGTTTGAACTTGGCGACGAATGAGCCCAGGTAAGGTTGTTCGTTCGCCATACCCTGCTGGACCCGTTTGTCCGACTGACCGCTGAGCAGGTTGTGCATCGCGTCAAAGTGATTGCTGATCGCTCCCGGATGCGACATCGAATTAATCAGCGTGAACTGGTCGGTCAGCTTGGCCAGTTCCGTGTGCATCTCATTGATGCGCATGCCCGGCACTTTGGTTTCGATGGGCATGTATGGCCCACGATAATCCAGGGGGGCCTCCGGCTTCATATCCCAGGTATCGATGTGGCTCGGCCCGCCACACAGCAGAACGAAGATGCAGGATTTCTCCGCCGCAACCGCCTTGCCCGAAGCGTCCAACTTGTCACTCCCCATCACCGCGCCCGGCATACCGAGACTCAGGGTTCCCAGTCCACTCGCAATGAGGGCCTGCCGGCGGTTCATCTGGAATTCATCCATTCTCAACCTCGTTCTGTTTCATATAAATCCGGATTGATGTGTGGATTATATCAGTTTCTCCCGGGTTGCAACAGAAATCTCAGGGAAATGAGCTGGTCTGCGCCAGAGTTCTTCAGGCTGTTCCCTGTTAAGTCGGAGCCTGGGAACTCGTAAACGTTTCGCTGCCCGAACTCGAAATACTGTCTGCGTGATCCACGATCTGTCGTAACAGTTCCTGCGAGCCAGGCGCGTTTTTCCAGGTCTCATAGGCGACCTTTAAGGCAATCTGCATCTGGGGTTGCGCTGCATACTGGTCCACGAGCCTCGCCAGATCATCCGCGTCATAATTGACGTGCTGCAATTCTTCCTGGGCGTGGGCGAATTCCACACTGTTTTTCGTTTCGGCTATAAATTCCTGGATGACCTGCTCAACGACGGGCATCATTCCCGGGATCGCTTCCAGCAGATAATGGTGCCGGCACCCCTCGATGTCCCCCAGTGTCTTTTGGAGTCTGATCTTAATCTGCCGTGTTTCGCGTTCTATGAAGTCACTTTGATTCTGAATCATGATGGTTCCTGCTTTCGGTGATGCGTGAAAGTTTCAGAGAGATCCGCTCCAGAATGGTCTGAAGCCGGTCCGATTTGATGTCTTCTGCGTGTAAGTTATTAAAGGCCTGTTGTGAGGAGAGGGGAATCAATTCATTGGGAGTACGCAGGATCTCCGTCGCCCGGGAGATCTGGATCGTTTGCCCCTGGCAAACGTGGAACAATGCTTGTGATATCGCTTCAGAGCGGAGCGTGACCGCATTCACATGGGAGACCAGTTCGACGCCCACCCGAAATTCGGGTTGATAGAGTTCCAGTACAGGATGTAACAGACTGCGATCGCTGCCCAGGGAGGCTGTGTTAAACAGGAACCCATGCAGGCGGGCGATCAGTTCCTCCAGCAGATCTCTGAAGGAGTCTTGCAGCATTTCCTGTCGTAAAGACTGCGAGTCATCGGAGACGTCAAACGCCAGCAGACCCACAAATTCTTTCCCACTGTCCAGCAGTAAAACATAAGACAGCAGCGCCTGGATGCGAAACAACGTCGTCTGTGGATAGTTCCGTTTCAGCAGTCGTTCAATTAACCCATGCTCGATCACCGGGGACTGAACTCCCCGCAGTTGCGCGGCGATCTTCTCTTTTTCTTCCCGGGGAATGTTCCAGGCATCGCTGGTGATGTATTCCAGCAGATTCGATTCTGCCAGGAAAATCAGCGCAGCATCAACATGCAACGCCTCTGATAGGCCGAGCGTCTGCAACTGCTGGAGCAAGGCGGTGACCGATTGCAGTTTCCAGAGCTGCTGACTGCACTTGAGATCGGTTTCCGATCGAAAATCGGCTGCGAATATCTCTTCTGGATGCAGACGACTATGAGTTTCAATTTGTGAGATTAGAGACGGACTCTGATAGCGGCCCGCTACTTTGGCGTGGGGATCGATCAACGTCCAGCCTGCATCGCTGGTCTGGATCACAATTCCCATATGAAACATCGGCGGTCGCAGGCGATCGGTTTCAGAACGTTCTGTGATAAAATCGAGAAACGAAATCAGTTCCGGTTTGAGTGTCACTCGGTGTTGTTTTGCATGTCTGAGAATCCCCCGGGCCACGCGCGCGTTATGACGAATTGCGATTTCCGAACCGGGAATCAGGGGCGTCGCTCCCAGCACCGTAGCCCCGGCCAGTCGGGCAAACGCGAGCAGGATCAACGCCCGCCCCAGGCAGTTCGGATTGCCATGTTTTGTGAATTGACGGGGAAAGATCCGGTTACAGGACTGGTTCGTGAAATCGTCCCGGATCTGTTGCAGTAATTCGATTTGTGTCCGCACGGGGGGCGTGGGGGTTAAGAGAAAATGAAACAGTTCGTCGCAGATTTCCCGCCGTCTCTCGTCCGAACCGTCTGCATATTCGGACGCCAGCTGTTTCAGATGCGGATCGAGTGATTCTGCCGCCGTCTGAATGGCCTGTCGTCCCAGCACGGTTAATTCAGACATCAGTTGACGGGATGCCTCATCCAGGGAAGGGAATCGTCTGCTGATTGGAAGCAATTCATTCCAGACAGCTTGTGGGAACTCAACAGGATCAGAGCCGGATGGCGTTGTTCGTTTCCGGCAGAAGGAGAGGACACGGTCCAGGTCTGAGGCCCGGGGAGGGTTAGTATTGGGATGACGCCGAACAGAATCGGCCTGCAAAGGGCAGGGGAGGCTGTGGTCGAGTGTGGTCATTCCCTCTCCAATCTCACTGGCCCTCTCAAAGACTTGTTAACGTCCTCTATTAATATCGCGATTCCCTACGACGTCAAGGACAACTTTTCATCGCATCGGAACCAGTCTCTCTCTGGTCCATGTTGCGGAACATCTCAGAAAATCCGGAATTGATTCCGTTCCGAAAAATTTTCTATAACTGTTCAAACAAATATGTTACAATGCAGTCTCTTTAACAGTGATCCTGTCTTTTTATCCCCAGTTCTGGGGCTTTATATTTTTCATTTCTTGATGAGAGGAGGCTGTTATGTCTGCGTCTGCTTCTCACCGCTCGGTCCTGCGTTACATCTACAACCACAATCCGTTCTATGTCATTAGTGCGGTATTGATGTTGTTCGCCGTGCGGTCTGCTTACGGAACCATTGAGATCGGTTCCATCAACTGCTGGATCATGATGGGAGTGCTGGCCGGGTATACCCTGTTGCTGGCGGGGATTGGAGTGCTGATTGTACGCTGGGGCAAAGTCTGGGAAGATGCCCGCTCGATTCTGCTGCTCCTGCTGCTGTTGTTTCTCGGGGTCTCGGTCAGCATGGATGATCTGTTTTCCCGGATTTCTGCCGAACAGGGGCTGCTGCTGATGACGGGCGGCTTTCTATTCTCGGCACTGCTCTCCGAAGCCGTCCTCTGGGGCGCCGGGATTCGTCTGGGAGTCCGCTACCGGATTCCCTATCACCTGTTTCTGGCCCTGTTTTATGCGGCTCCCTGGTGGTGCTCTCCGGAAATGCATCCCCGAACGCCTGCCGAACTGGAATGGACGCTGTTTATGTTCCCCGTCGTCGCGTCAGTTCTATTCTTGTGTCTGCTGCCTGCGGTCCGTGGAGGCGTTGCTTATGTCAAAACCAACGGCACCCCCTGGGGCTGGCCCTGGTTTCCCTGGATCGCCTTCGGCATGATCGCCGCCTGTGTCGGTTTTCGCTCGTTTGTACTCTGCCTGACTTTTGGTCCAGCGGGACCGATGTGGATCAAAACGGGTAGTGGCCCCTGGCTGATTTCCTTTGATACCCTGTGGGGCTTCTATTTCCTGATTCCACTCGCGTTCGCCTTACTCGTATTATTACTGGAAGGGGGACTCGCAACAGGCAACAAGGTCTTCCAGGCCGGCCTGACTCGTTTCGCCCCTCTGTTACTGTTACTCGCGATGCCTGCGACGACAGGTCCGGTCCACACCGGTTTTCTCTTCAAAGTGACGGATGCCATCGGCTCTCCGATCTGGCTCACGGTCTGGATGCTCATCGGCTTTTATCTCTGGGCCGCGTTCCGCCACGTACCAAATGCGATCTGGGGTGGACTGGGGGCAGTAGCGCTGCTGGCGATCGTCGGGCCACAGACGCTCGGTTCGCGAACACTGATCGAACCGACTCCCTGGCCTCTGCTCCTGGATGGTGTCCTGATCCTGGCTTTGGGAATTCGTAAACGTTCCTCGGGCATCTGCACGGCAGGGATCGTGGCCGCAACACTCGGCATCTGGTTGGTGATCCCCGATTCGGTTCTCTCCGAATATCGCTTCACGACCTGTTTCCATCTGTTGTGGATTTCAGCGCTGGTGCTGGGCCTGACGTTGAAGGACGATTTCAGCCGCGTCCTGCAATGTGCCAGTGCGCTGTTGATTCCCCTGGTGGCGCTGGTCGTCATCGGGAATGATCGTGCAGTGGAAATTCCCATGCTCTGGCGTCTCTCATACGTGGCTGTCTGGGTCGTGGGAAGTCTGTTGATTGCCCACTTCTGGTCCAGTCGCTGGTTTAAGTACTCCTTCGCTGCGACTGTAAGCATCCTGCTTTACACCAGTGCCGCCTATGGGTTCCGACAGGTGACCCGCACCCTGGATCGTTCTGCGGTGATCGCGTTTATCTGGTCGGTAGCGGCCTTGCTGCTCGCCTTCCTGATCAGCGCACACAAAGCCCGCTGGCTGCCCGAGTTTGCCTGGTTGACTTTCGGTAAAGAAACACCGCCGGAAGAAGAAACACTGCCGCCTCCACCGGAGGTTCCGCCTGGTGAAGAGGAGTGAAATGACACGGTATTAATCCTTCATGCCCCTCTCTCCACGGCGGAGAGGGGGGGCATGAAACAGTCTAACCCTCCTCATGTAAATGCAGGCTGGCGTCATTATCGCCGCTGATCCGAATCAAACGGTCCGGGTTCTGGTATTGGGCCACCAGGTATCGGGTCAGGTCGATCTGCATCTCGCGCATCGCTGCCAGATAGCGACCCTGTTCTTCGTTCTTTGATCTTTGATGTTCCAGCTCGATCTGATTCACGCGGCGTCGGGTCTCTTCATCAGCGAGGTTTAATTCCTCGTCCTGGTGAATCTGCTCATCGTGCTGCAACCGCTGCAGGTGAATGTCGTGCTCGGTTTGTTTCGACTCCATTTCCTGGCGTTTTTCTGCCCGGATGGCTTCCCGCGCCAGTTGCACATCCGCCAGTTCCTGGGCTTGAATCTCTGTCTCGGCGTCCAGCTTCAGCCGCGTCCGGGCTTCAATTGCATTGTCGTGCATCGCCTGCAGTGTCTCCCCCGCCGTATATCCGCGGTACACAACCTTATTGACCTGGTAGCCAATCCGTGCTGCCCGTGCCATCAGGTTCTGGTAAGACTCCAGTTCGTTCAGCTGCTCGGTATCCTGCTTGAAAACCTCAAAGGAGCGAGTACCGGCAAAATCGACGACGTCCGCCGTGACCGCATTGATAAAGTCCGCAATCGGATCGTGGGTCTGATCCAGCATCTTTTCAATGTCAGCCAGTTCAAAAAAGATCATCAGCTTGACGGTCAATAATGCATCATCTGCAGTCCGCACATCGTCTACCAGATAGTACGTTTGATCGGGAATTACCCTCAGCTTGTGAAACCGTAATGCCCGGGGAATCTTATGGGCCGGATCTTTCGGGTCTGCGCCATGCCAGCGAAAATCATGCAGCCATTCATTCTCCTCGGGGACGAAGAGCATGGGACCACGCTCCACGCGTCTGTGAACTTCATTCCCGACACGACGATAAACCACGATCGCTTCATGAGAGTCCAGTTCCAGCGAATTTTTGATGTCAATCGATAAATGCTGGACGGGATCGTACCAGACCGAGGTCGGACCCCGCTGGTGCTCGCAGTGCCCGTCTGCAAATTCAATGGAAAGATACTGGTCTGCACCGGCACAATACTGCCGTAACGGCTCAATTGACTTGCGAAACAGGATCAGACGCCGCGGACCATCGACGTAATCCACCCGTCCTTTATAATCCCAGACCGCAACCCGCTCACCCTGCCGAACTGTTTTAATACTGATCATGGAACTTCTCCCCTGCTGAGACCTCTGATTGGCCATTATTTCCCGATACAACCACTGGAAGATTTGAAATTAGCATCTCTTAGTGTTGTATCTACACACATGGTAGTGTCTGTGGGACACTAAGGCAATCGTTTATTTTTAAAAAATGATATTTGAGTTCGGGGAGGTTTCACTGTGAGAAGTGCAGTGGAGTTAAAATGTCGGGACCAGGAAGCTTTTATTGAGCCTTCTGCCTGCTGAAAGCGATAGTCCTGAACGATCGCTGTGCACAAGGTATCTGTTCCATTTGGTCACCTCATCGGGTAGTTTATAAAGAGTACTTACAAACGCGTATCAGCCCCTTCAGAAACGAACCATTGAGGAACACACCATGCGAAGGCTCTTCATCACTCTGGTCTGCTGTATTCTGCTGCTGCTCTCCACACAGTCGGAAGTATCTGCAGCCGCTCAGCCGCGTCAACCTCATGTGGTGATTATTCTGGCCGACGACATGGGCTACGGCGACGTGACCGCCCTCAACAAAGGCAGCCGCATTCCGACACCCAATCTGGATCAACTTGCCCGGCAGAGTCTGACTTTCACCGATGCCCACTCAGCGGGCTCCTATTGTGTGCCTTCCCGTTACGGTCTGCTTACCGGTCGCTACATGTGGCGGACCCGGCTTGGATCGGGTGGCAACCTCGCGAATCTGGCCGGGACCCTGATTGAACCGGGCCGCAAGACGATCGCGAATCTAATGCAGGATGCGGGCTACCACACGGGACTGGTCGGCAAATGGCACCAGGGCATCGACTGGAAACTGCACGACGAAAGCGAGCGGGAACAGATCCGCGTCGATCCCAATTACCAGAACTTCAAAAACATCGACTTCGCCTCTCCCGCCTTAAAAGGTCCGAAAGACTACGGATTTGCCTACTCCTTCGGCACCGCCGGTTCCGCGGAGATGAACCCCGCCGCCTTCATCGAAAACAACCGCGTCACCGTCATTCCGACGCTGACCTCCGCCCAGGCAAAAGCGAAGCACGGAGAATGGTATGGCCGGGACGATAACATCGTCGCCGAAGGCTACACCATGGATCGGCTCGTGCCCACACTGTCGAACAAGGCCTGCGAGTTCGTCGAGACTGCGGTCCGCACGAAACCCGATCAGCCCTTCTTCCTCTATTATGCGATGACCACGCCCCACAATCCGATCGTTCCCCACAAGGAATATCTGGGCAAGAGCAAAGCCGGCGCGTATGGCGATTTCGTCGTCGAACTCGATTACCACGTCGGTAAATTGCTCCGTAAACTGGACGACCTCGGCATTGCCGACAACACACTGGTCATCTTTACCAGCGACAACGGTCCCGTCGACCGCACCCGCGGATACCGGCAGCGCTGGGTCCGCGGCGACACCATGATCTACGGTCACGACAGCAACGGTCCCTGTACCGGCTGGAAGGGGGGCCTCGAAGAAGGGGGACACCGCGTGCCCTTTCTCGTCCGCTGGCCTGCGAAAATCAAACCGGGCGAAACCTGTTCCACGACCATCGTGTTCAACGATGTCCTGCCCACGCTGGCGGAAATGCTGAACGTCCCGCTCGATAACCACACCGCAGAAGACGGCGCGAGTTTCTATCAGGCTCTCACGGGAGAATCGCGGCCGGTCTCCTTCCACAAAGCGATCGTCCACAATCACCACAACGGCACCTTTGCGATCCGCCAGGGGCCCTATAAACTCACTGTCCGTGGCCCGAAAACCAACGCTGCCGTCCTGAATGACAGCATACCGGTGAATTACAAACTGTATGATTTGGATCAGGACATCGAAGAAACCACCGACATTTCTACGGAACATCCCGAGAAGATCAGGCAGATGCACGCGTTGTTGAAGCAATACGTCCGAGAAGGGCACAGCAACGACAGGCCTTGATTCTCGTTATCTTCTCAGAACCAAGACTACGAATCTATTCATTAACAGAGACTTACTATGTCACTCGATCCCTTTCATCTCGCGTTTCAGGTACGTGATATCGCCGAAGCCCGGGCCTTTTATGGCGGTCTGCTTGGCTGCAGCGAAGGCCGCAGTGACGAGTCCTGGGTCGATTTCAATTTCTTCGGGCACCAGGTGGTCTGCCATCTGAATCCGGAGATCGGCCCGGAAGGCAGCATCGCGGCCCACGTGAACCCCGTCGACGGACACGGCGTTCCCGTGCCGCATTTCGGCGTTGTCCTGACGATGGATCGCTGGCAGGCTCTGGCAGATCGACTGCGTGAAAACAAGATCGAATTCATTATCGAGCCCTACATTCGCTTTCAGGGCCAGCCCGGAGAACAGGCCACGATGTTCTTCCTCGATCCCAGCGGCAACGCCCTGGAGTTCAAAGCGTTCAAGGATATCGAATCTCAGTTGTTTGCGAAATAATTCGTTGTTACAGGTCTCAGGGGCTGGTTTATGGCTTCACTGCGATCTCGGTAAAGACGCCCAGGTGATCGCTGGGCCAGTCCTGCCCCTGTGGTTGATTCAACACCACCCGCGCGGAAACCACTCGTGCATAACCCCGGTAATGGTGGGGCGAACCGATCAGGATGTAATCAATCCGCCGATGATGGTCGGAAAGATGCCAGAACTGCTCCGTGGTCTTTTTCGCGTAAGGATTCTTTGTCGTCCAGGTATAACCCGGAGTTTGGTTTCCAGCCGCTTCCCAGGCGTCGTAGTAATGCGTACTGTGTCCGTCCAGGCTTTGCAGTCCCCTGAGATAACGCATACAGGCGGCCTCAGGCGTTGCGTCGAAGTCACCGGCGATGATCGGAGGGAAACCCTGTCGATCGCAGTTTTCGCGAATGAACTGGTCCAGCGCCACCGCATCGCGTTCCCGGTTCAACTCCCGATCGAATTGCCAGCGGGCCGTCCCGAACGTGCTCACAAACTGCAATCGCCCCACAGGCAGCGGCGCCTCGATCTCAACCAGCAGCGCCTTTCCGCTCCCGGGGAGCTTGTGTAGAGCTCGACGTTTCAGCGGCCAGCGGGAAGCCACTGCCACATCCAGCAGGCGACGTTCCCTGGTGTCAGCTCCGTCGGCTTCATGCTCGATATAATAGTTCATCCCCTTCAGTAGCTGTTTCACCTGATGCTCTTCTCCGGGAGTCCAGCCCGCTTCCTGAAAACCGATTACGTCTGGTTCGAGTGCCTTGATCTGCTCGCGCAACAGTTTCATCCGGACCTGGTAGGGTTTGGAATAGTTCCAGATATTTGCTGTCAGTACCCGCAGCGGACGATTCAGCGTTTCAGCTGTCGTCGGCTGTTGACCGAAGACTGCTGCATCCAAAATTGCGAACACCAGCAAGGCGATGACACAGGCAATCAGGCGGGAGTCTCTCAGCATGGTCCTGGCTCCAATTGTTTTTGAAAGGTTCCATCAAACTGATGCTACACTTTGAACCGGTGATTCAAGGATGATAAATAGAGTGAATTACACTTGTTTGCCAGCTTTTCAGGGGGACATGGGTCTGGCCCTGTCACCTGTCAGACTGGCTGAGATTACATGTTCCGTATTACTGCCGCGGTGATCCCCGACAGGGCCAGTGATAACAGAAACAGAATCGTTCCGTCGCGTTTTTTCTGCTTAAACCAGCAATAGGCGGCGGCTGACATTCCGATGCCCACACCCAGTGTGGAAATGACGTTAGAAATATTTTTCGGGGTCAGGGCGAGCTGGTCGAGGGCCTCATAACGACCATGGCTGTATTCAATGGGCCCGTAACGTATGTTGTAATAGGCCATCGTTCCCAGCATCAACAGGCCGACAGCAACATAAAAGAGACCAAAGAGAGTCGCGAAGATGCCACCCACGAAATGCCAGCGCATGTTGAATTCCTGCGTTCTCTAAAGATCGGAAACAGATTCCGAGGGAATATTCCAGAGTTTTGAGGTCACACTCCCAGGGAAAAAATCTGCTTGCAGAGTGTAATCGATTCGACTATTTTGAGTGCGATGTAAATGCATGTATAGAAATAATCAAAGCGGAAAATGAATGCAACTGAAACTGGTTGCCGTGGCTCACTTTCCGGTGGTCAATGAAATCGCCCGAGGCACTGATGGAAGAGTTTTTATACCTGAAAAAATCCAGACGATTCTGGGGCTGGACCCTGAGCCTGTCCGCCTTGACCACCATCCTCTCCCCCCTGCTCAGTATTAATGCTGTCTTCAAGATCCTGATGAGTATCACGGAGCGGTGGGAAGAGGGAGTACCGAAGCACCCCCTTGAGATCATGATCGATATCATCCGCAATTCGATGCATGCATTGAGCGTCGGAGCCACAGCAATGTTGATCTCGCTGATCGTGTTTGTTGTCGCCCTCATCCTTTATCTGAAACGGGGAAAATCCATGCTGGCGCTCACGGAAGGGGCGCTGGCTGCCCTGGAATCAGGCATGGAAGAGACAGAAATCATCTCTGCAGACTGAAGCCTCTCCCGACCCCCTGTGATTCCGATTCGAGCTCGCTAAAAAATATGCGGCTGCAGATCGACGGTAATCGGATCAAAGAAGGTAACAGTCCTTGCCGATTCGTCTGTTTCGTCCGCTTCAATCTGGTAAGGCACGTAGACATAACGAGACATGCCTGAACTTTCCAGATGCACGCGCAGGCCGTCGGAAACCGGTGATTCCAGTTTCTCGGGGATATTGACATCACAGGCCAGGGCTGAGGCCGCGATTTTCCCCTGTTGTGCCTGTTCCGAAAATGTCTGGCTCAACAGCTGATAGACGGCACTCGGCTCAGGCTGTGCATCACCCAGATCAGCACCCACCGCATTCATTTCGAGATCAGGAGTCAGGACTGCTCCAAAGGGATAGAACATTCCTGCTTCCTGCAGCATCGACTTGGCAAAATCGAAGCAGTGATTGAACAGGTCATAGATTTTCTCGGGAGGCACTTCCATTCTGATATTTCCTCTGATGCATGAAGCTATCTCTTGTATGAAGCTATCCCTGAAACTGCCAGTGATAGCTAAATCGTATTATGGGGAGCACGGCGTTGAGTGCAAGCCTCTCCTTCCGGACGATATGTAGCGGGCGAAGATCAATCGAGTTTCAGCCTGGTATTCCGGACCGTGCGTCCTTTCACCGGTTGACCGACGATGATCTCAACAGATTTCCCAGTTGATTTTGCAGCAGCGTAATCCGGTACCCCCTTGGGGTAAATCGCTTCGACCGATTTCACCGTTGCCGGCTTCCCATTGACTTGTAGATGATTGAATGTGACCGTGACCCGGGGGATTTCAGTCACCGGAATCCGGGCACCATAAACTTCCACGAAACTGGCAATTTTCGGTGACAGCATCAGCTTGTCACCTTTGAACCGCAGCGCACCAATGAAAATCGATTCGTCTTTTTCATGCGACTTAACAAACGCACCGACCCAGGTACACGGTTTTCCGTCAACCATTTCCCGGTCCAGACGGATCAGTTTGTAGGTGTAAGTTCCCTGCGTCCATTTGTACGGACGCCGGATGCTGACAAAATCCCCCTCATGCCCCGAGCTCTGGAAGAAGCCACCCTCAGCGGGGCGAATCGCTTCGTGGCTCCGCTCGCCCCACATGGACATCAACAGCCCGGGACCAATCTTACGCAACGTTTTGTTGGCCAGTGTATAGCCGTCCGACTGGGTCTGCAGACCGCCATAGAAGGGCGTCTGGCTCAGGTGTCCCAGGCCAATCGGAGCGATGTAGAGATTCTTCGTTGAAGGCAGGTCGTCACTGATCGTCACATCGATGCTGTAACTCTCGAACACAGATTCCTCGCCCAGGTCCCACCACAGGTCGACCAGATGCCAGGGCATCTGCTTGTATTCTTTTTCATCTGCCTGGACAGATTCTGTTAACAGGCAGACAGCCATCAGCAAACAGCAGGATTGGATGATTCTGAAACGCAGCACGATATTGATCCTCATAAAGCAGATTGAAGTCAGGGTACTCAGCTAAAAGGTTCCAGTCATGCTAACGGAATCAATCACTGACTGACAGTGAAGCAGAATAGAAACACTTCGAATCATGCTCTCGAGTCTGAAACTTATTGTTCCAGATCGGTGGGAGGCTGATTGAACAGCAGTGAAATTTCAGCAAGCAGCCGTTCCGCGGGTTTCATCTCTTCCCGTTCGTGGATCACCTTGCGGGCCAGGGCAGGGCGATTGGTCAGAATGCCGTCAACACCTCGATTCATCAATTGCAGCATCTGCGTCGGATCGTCGACCGTCCAGACGTAGACATCCTTTTCCGCATTGTGAGCGCGGTTCACAAAACTTCGCGTCGCGAATTTTGCATTCACGGCCAGGAAGTCAGCTTTGATATTCTCCAGGTCTCCTGCATGCACAGAAAGCAAGAGGCCACACTTCCAGTCCGGCCGCAGGGCTTTCATTTTGGCGATCCCTTCCGGTTTGAGTGACATCACCATGATCTGATCTGCCATCCCCTCGGACTCCACAATATCAGCCACCCGTTGTTCCAACTGCTGATCGTGTCCGTAATATTTGAGCTCAATGATCACGCCGATCTTGTCCTTGCACAGCTTCAGTACCTCAGCCAGCGTCGGAACCCGTTCGGCGGCAAACTGTGGATCGAACGAACTGCCGATATCGATTTCCGTCAAATCTTCCAGCGTCGCATCCCAGATTTTAAGCGGGTTGCCTGCGAGTTTCATCAAGTCGCTGTCGTGGACAACGACCACCTTTCCGTCTACGGTCTCCTGAACATCGAGTTCGATCCAGTCTGCACCGTCGGCAATCGCCTGGCGAAAGGCGGCCATGCTGTTTTCGGGAGCCGCTTTGGAGGCCCCTCGATGAGCCATTACCTGCGGTATCTGTTGCGCTTCGAGAGTGCTCTGTAACGACCAGTATCCGAGGAATGCGGCCCCCAGCACGCCGACGATTGCTGCCGTCGCCAGCCGCCCGCGCGTGAACAACTGACTTCCACTCTGTGTCTCGGCAGACTCGCTCTTTTCGACTGACATTGTTGCTTCCGGAATCATCTGCTGATATCCCTGAAACAGCAGGCCGGCAAAAGCGATCGTCGCGAACAGGTTCAAAGTCAGGCCTGTCAGAAACAGCACGAGCAGCATCAGTCCCACACGCGTTGTCAGCACCAGCAGCGACCCGACCTCTGTGGGAATCAGCACACGCCCCGCCAGTCCGACGAACGCGACCAGCAACGCATTCAGAATCAGAACCATACCCAACCAGGCAATCAGCCAGATCAGGATCTGACGACGGTGACCAGCGACCTTTCGCTGACTCGCCTGCAGCCCCTCAGCCGGGGGGACCTTGTCGAACAGAATCAGAGGCAGTGCCAGAAACCAGCCGGAAAACAGCCGCAGCAGGATGCCGGTCAGAACGAGTCCCAGAATCACACCCAGTCCGACGGCCACTTTGAATTCGGTTGGGCGCTCGTTGAGATAATAGTTTATGTCATATTCGCCCAGCAGTCCCAGATACACGCCGCCTGCTATCAGCAGGAACGGTGCCAAAACCAGCAGGCTCCAGCCAATCATCTTGCCGGTCACGTGTAGAATGTCCGCGACGTGACTGGCCGCAAACCGCAGTGATTCGATGACCTCCGGTTTCTGACCGCTGGCACGGGTCGCCAGAATCGACAGGAGAGACGCTTGCTCCAGCGCGACAATGGTCAGCCAGACCGCTCCCAGAGTGATCGCACAGATCCACCCAAACGGACCGGCAAAGAACAATGCGATATCGACGTCGGTCAATACGCTCTGCCCGCCCAGTGCCAGCAGAGTCCGAAACAGGATGGCGAACAGCGGTGTCAGCACCACGAATGCCAGCAGCTTATACAGCATGTCCGCCCCGATCAGGTGCCGTAGTGAGGCGTTCAGGCTGGTTGCGATCTGACGGGTGAATGGAACCAGGGACATGGCGGAATCCTGTTCTTCAGTTTAATCTGTGGCTGTGTTCTGTCATTTTACCAGTCTTTCCTCAGTATTGGGAGAAGATAATCTCTCAGACACCAGCGAATTACCAGGTTGCTCTCACCTTAAAAAAGTTGTGGGCGACTCGTGGATCGTTTAAGATAAAATCTTACTGCAGCTACGGTAACTGACAGCTTCAATTCCATTCAGGGGGAGATCATGCAGCGCTCGTTTTCAGGACTGAAGTACCTTGTCACATTTACCATGATGACCACGTTGACAGCGACCGCCTCGGCCGACGATGCCAGGGCGAAAGCAATCCAAAAAGACCGGAATCAGATCGCCGGTACCTGGAAAATCGTGGCCCTCACAGTCAACGGCAACAAATCCAAAGACGAGGACGCCCAGAAACTGACCGTGGTCAACGGGGCTGACGGAACCTGGAGCCTGCGTTCCGAGGGGAACGAAATCGTCAGAGGGACCACCAGTATCGATCCCACACTGAAACCGAAGACGATCGACATCCAGCCAACCACAGGTGGGGACAAAGGCAAAACGTACCTGGGGATCTACGACCTGGGTGAGAGTACCCGCAAACTCTGCTTCGCTCCCGCAGGTATCGAACGTCCCACTGTTTTCAAGTCGAGCCCCGGCGACGGCCGCATCCTGGTGAAGTTCGAACGCGTCGAAAAGAATACGGAATCTACTTCTCCCTGATTGATCATTTTCGTTTTTCTGAAATGCTACGCATTCTTCCCGAATTCTGTGTTTTACAGGGGAAAAAATGACAGTTCAGGAGATTCTGGTAGAACTCGATAAACTTATCATCGAAAAGCTTGGCTCTTTAGATGAAGCACTGAATACCGAACGGGGGCAAGAGCTGTTTCTTGTGTTAACATCCGAAACCAGACGTCAGGAATTGATCGAGACGTATGGTGACACGATTGAGATGAACGATCTGGCCAGGGGTATCAAACAGAAAATTGAAAAATCGATCGGAAAAAAACTGGGGTGACTGTCAACCTGTTTTATTATTGTCTTCCGAAACAACTAAAAATGATCGACGAGAACCTGAGCGGAATGGCGCTAGCCACCGATTTGAATCCGCGTCTATAATCAAAGTCGCTGTGAATCAACATCAGCTTTCCAACAGAAACAAAACCGTTCCTCAACCAGAAAAAGACCAATGCCAAACCAGCATAGGGTGGCACTGTTGGCTCGTCCAACAGTGACGGAATCAGTCTCCTATACCATCACTTTCAGAAACGTATTATTGTCTTTCTTCTTCCTGGCCTGGCCCAGTCTGCTTCTGGCCGAAGAATTCCGCGTCGAAACACCAACCGCGCTGCAGTCTACAGTGAAAGCAACTCAGCCGGGAGATCTCATCTCTCTCGTCGGCTCTGACTGGCACGATGTCCGCCTGAAGCTCAAGCTCCAGGGGTCACCAAAACAGCCGATCATCGTGCGTTCCCAGATCACCTTCACAGGATCTTCGTCCCTCGATCTGAATGGTGAGCATGTCGTCCTCGACGGTTTCACGTTTCGCGACGGCAGTCTGAAAACCGGACACGTCCTCCGTGTCCGCGGCGCACACAATCGGGTAACCCGCTGCACGATTGAGAATTATAACCCGGACAACATCGACACCCGCTATCAGTGGCTCAGCCTGAACGGCCACGATCATCGCGTTGATCATTGTAAATTTGCCGGTCAGAACCATTCGGGGACCACGCTGGTCGTCTGGCTGGATGAGGATGGCGAAGTCGGCCGGCACCGCATCGAACGCAATTACTTCCTCAACCGCCAGCGGGGTAACGGCAACGGATTCGAAACGATCCGCATCGGCACCAGTGAAACGTCAATGAAGTCCGCCCGGTGCATCGTTGCTGAAAACCTGTTCGAAAACTGCGACGGAGAAATCGAGCTCATCTCCAACAAGTCGTGCGATAATGTCTATGAACGCAACACGATCATCGGCTGTGCTGGCGCCCTGACGCTGCGGCACGGCGACAACTGCATCGTCCGTGAAAACCTCATCCTGGGGGACGGCGACCGGCATTCCGGGGGCATTCGCATCGTCGGTGAAGGGCACCAGATCATCGGTAATCATATCGAAGGCGTCGGCAATCGCATCGGCGGCGCGATCGCATTGAGTGCCGGCGTACCGGATCCAAAGCTAAGCCAGCACGCCCGGGTCCGTCACGTTCTCATCGACGGTAATACATTGATCGACAATGCCGGTGAGGAAATCGTCTACGGCCACGGACTGGGCAGCCGCTCCCGCTCGCTGCTGCCGGAGGATATCATAGTCAAGAACACCCGCCGCTCAGGTCCACCTCGGCTCAAGCGCCTGAAGCCGGAAGACGTCGGCCCTGGAGCACGAAAGGATTAAGATCCTGCCGTTGCATTTACGATGTTCCCATCTATTCTGCTTTCGATGGAACTACTGCGAAATCCGTCACGACTACTGCCAGCTTGCCGTCAGCATCAAATCCTGCATAGGTGGCATAGAACCCGTCTCCGAAACCTGACGAAAAGGCAACTAGATTTCCCTTGCCGAATGGCAGATCCAGCCAGCCCCACGTATTGACGTAAGTCCGCTCTATGGCATCGAGTAAATTTTCAAAGTAGTTCGGATCACTGGTCAACTTCTCGTCAAACACTTTCGCCGCTGAAGCGTCTATAAAACAGCCCGTACCCGAGTCGACCCCATAGCCAAAAATATCCCCCTCCTGCAATTTACCAGGGGGCTCTCCTTCGACAGAGAGCATCTTCCAGGTCACGGGAACTGTATCCCGGAAGCGGATGCGGGCAAAAGCGACGCGCTGATCTTCAGCAATATGTGCGATGCTGAGAATGACGGGAAAGGTCCCCGTGGGCATCTTCAGCTTAAAAGGGAGAGGATCCATGAACACGATCGCGTCGCTGGCGATCAGCTTGCCGGTAGGGAGATGTAAATCGGCAATATTTCGTTCACGTAGTGTGATGTCGTTGATGGTTATCTCTTTTTCGAGAGCGAGGGCGAGGTATGCTGCAGAGACTGGTAACCCCATGTTATCGGAGTCCTGACCAGTGCCTTGCGTGCTGTCACTCTGCGAACAACCAGTAGAGAACAGGGCTGTCAAAATGCTGAAGATGATGGTTCTGGTGCTCAAGTATTTTTCCTTATTAAATATGAATCTGCCGCCTCAGTTTACTCCGCCTGGTCCAGCTCCTCGCGCAGGGCCTGCAGTTGTCTGCGAACCTCATCCAGATCGGGATTGGCATTCCTCCAACTCGGCCAGTATTTCCAGAGTAATTCATCCACGCGATCTGAGATCAGAGGATACTTTGGATGTTGCGCTAAATCGCGGACGGTTTCAAAAATGTCATCCGGAAAGCCGCTGGAGATACCGTGAACCAGGATATCCACTGCAGGATGGTCGCCGGGGCGTCCGTTGGGCATGGGAGAACTTTCTATTGTACGGCCGGCACACGGAGGCCAGTACGAATGAAATCAGGAACGAAATACATCGATGTCCAGAGTTTAAAGAGAGAGACTGCCGGAACGGTTTCATATCTCTTGGTATCATTGTATATGATATACAGATGGGTCTGGTCTCTCAAGCAGCCGTCCTGTTACGGAGGCGGGGTGGGGAAAAACAGACCGCTTCCAGGATTTGTTTCCCGCGTTCATCCACTTTCAGAAAAAGCAGCAGTATGGAATTTTATGAAGAACACATGGAGCAACTCCATTTACGCGAGTGGCTCCGGTTGTACTCTCCACGTATAGTGCTGGGGTTTCTTATCTGGTTTCTGTTCAAGATACGTCTGGCGCGTATGGATGCGTCTATCAGTCCGGTCAAAGGCGATATTCGTGAGCGGCTGATTGAACTGCATCAGGTTCCGGAACAGGCACAGCCGGAAGTTGTTGCCATCCTGCAACAGCTTGCTGAACAGGGATTCGTGGATCCCCTGATTGAAAGCCAGTTACATGGTCGTAACCGCGATCATCTGAAGATGATTGGTGTCAACGTGCTGTCACGACACAAAAGCGGCAGGTATGTCGCCTTAGTGACGAAGATGTTTGAAGGAGAGCCCACCTCCCGGCAGGGCGAAACCGTTTACACATTTATAGACAAAGAAAAAACGATCATGACCAGTAATATGGGACCGGGGTTTGCTGACTCACCAGAAAATGAATTGACCTCTTATCCTGAGAGTACCTTTGAGAAACTGCTGGAGCATCATCTTCAGACACTCGCCCGACGGGGAGACTCTTTTATTTCGATTCATCACCAGGACGAGATGCTCACTTGCATTCAGGGGCTGTATGATCGATTTGTAGCACGCATGGTGCAGCGGGGATACTTCGTGAAAGTCGAGCCGGAGGAAGGACTGGAACTCCCCCCGATCATCGATTACGAAAATCAAGCCACAGTCGAGGATCGCCGCCTCAGTCTGTCTGTCAGATTGATCTTTATTTTCTTTTTTTTTGCGGTCATTTCATTTCTGATTTTGAAAAAGGCGATCTGGGGACCATAGCTCAGCTTTGTTGGTCAGCTGCCAGTCTGATTGACCTTCACAAAAGATCGGTTGGTGTATATATTGATATTAAGTGGATGTCTGTGGTATGTCTCAGTTCTCTGACAGATCACTCCCGTATTTCCCGCCACTCTGTTTCTACGGTGTGCTGCTGTCTCACTTCAACAACCGGTCTTTCCCATCTCAGTGGGAACCGTTTTGCATCAATAAGGCTCGATTGAATGCGACTTCTGAATTGTCCTGCTCGCTTATTATTTGTGATCTCTGCTGCTTTGTTCCTGCTGGGCGTAGAACCAGATTCACTCTCCGCCGCGGATCGGGAACGCTGGGATTTCAGCTTTCGGGGAGGGGAATACGATCTCAATCGCCTTGAGCTGTATGGCAACCTGGCCGGAATCAAACCCACTGCAGACGGGTTACGCATGAAGCTTGCCGCCGGCGATAAAAAGGACTGGGGCGGGATTGATATCCGGTGTCGACTGGAAGGGGATTTCAAGATCACCGGGAAATACACAATTACCGAACTTGGCAAACCTGAAGGCGGGTCGGGAGCCGGCCTTTCCATCGGAATCAAAGACAAGGACCAGGAGTGGGCCACCATTCAACACGTCAACCAGCATCACGCGGGGGAAGTGAATGTGGCGCATCGTGGTTTCCGCAAACAGGACGGTAAAGGGTACGACAGTAAATCAAAATCAGAGAAGGCCAACATCAGCCAGGGAATCATGGAAATTGAACGCAAAGGCAACCTTCTGACATTCGCTGCCAATACTGCCGATGGTCAGGCACCGGTTTTGATTGAGTCGTATGAATATACGGAGAGCCCTGTCGATTATCTGCACGTCGGAGTGAAGCAGGGGGGATCCAAGGCACCCGTGGATTTGCATCTGACCGAGATCATGCTGGAAGCAGATCAGCTTACGTTTGATTATCAACCCAAGACGGACTGGACTCCCTGGATCTGGGGAGCCGTGATTGCAGTGGTGGTCCTCTGCGTCATTCTGGTCGTTGTTTATAAAATGCGACAAGCCTGAGTCACTTCTCTGCTGAAAAAGGAACCGAGATGAAATCGGCGCTCAAACGAGGATTTACCCTGATTGAACTGCTGGTCGTCCTGGCCGTCATCGGGTTATTGATTGCACTGCTGGTACCCGCGGTCCAATCCGCACGAGAATCCGCCCGCAAGCTGAGCTGCAGTAATCATCTGAAGCAGATTGGCATCGCGTTACAGAATTATGAGTCGATGCATTCTGTCTATCCCTTTGGAGTAGGAGTCGTACTGGGGGCGCCGGATACGAATCCCATTACCTCTGTCGATTCCCGACGTTATTCCGCCCATTCTCAGCTACTTCCGTTTCTGGATCTTTCTACCGTTTACAACAAGATCAACTTTAACGTGCAACCGTTCTATCCGGACACCACAGGCGAGCCCCGTAAGGTCACCGGTATCGGTCCGAATGAAGAGATCGCACAAACCACCATTCCCGTTTTTCTCTGTCCGTCCGATATTGACCGGCTCACGCATCCCTGGGGGAATACCAACTATCGCTCCTGTAACGGCAGCAACTGGGATGGTAGGCGCGGCAACGGGATGTTTGGCCAGTCCAGCGCAGTCCGCGTCGGTCATATTACGGACGGTCTGTCCAATACGGCTGCCTACAGCGAGCGGATCCTGGGTGATGACGATGACAGTGCCACGGATATGGAGTCCGATCTGTTCGGGCTGGCGGCACCCTGGACAGAAGACTCATTTCGATCCTGGTGTGTCAACCTGACAGAATCAGAGGCATCAACCCTCTCCAACACCGATTCGAACGGCGGGATGACCTGGCTGGAAGGGAACATGAACTTCACACGTTACAACCACTTTCTGCCCCCCGGCACCACTGCCTGCAAAGCGGATCTCACCTGGAATGGAAACAGTATGCCGGCCAACAGTCGGCACGGTTCCGTGGTGAATGTCGTGATGGCAGACGGTTCCGTCCGCTCGGTCAGCTACAATATCGACGCCTCCGTCTGGAACGCAATGGGATCCACCTCAGGCAACGAAGTGCTGGGAAAGAATTGATAGGATTCATACTGGTGTTAACACGTTTTGAGTGAAATCTATATGGTCCCAATGGAATGAGGGCACAGTATGATTTGGGTAAAGACTTTTTTTTATCTGGTGATGTTTTCGATTACGATCAGTCCCGGATCGAACCAACCACGCCGGGAATATTCGCCGGCCGAAAAAACGCTTCTGACCGAACTCTGCGTCACTGTCACCCTGGATGTGCTCCAGAGTGACAAAATCACCAAAGGAGAGCCCTGTTTCTTTGCCCATGGCGACCACCAGGGGAACTTAATCCCGTTTCGCAGTTCTATTCTGAAACGGATCAAAAAACAGGGGATCAGTGCCTATCCCTCAACTGCCATGATCGGCAAAGGAGAGCTCGATTTTATCACCACGCAACGCGCTCAACAGAAACCCCTGTTTGTTCTAGAGGGCACCACCCGGGAAGGCCGGCTCTATATCATTAAATTTAAGAGCTATAAGGAAGACACAGTCCGTTTCAACACGTCCCGGTTAAAACGAAATCAGGAACTGAGTGCGCGCCGCTATCAGCTGAAAAAAACGGGCGGTGTATGGAAGATAGATACCAGGACGCACGTAATCTTTTAAGAGTAATCCTGCAGTTTTGTCTTGAGCTGCGACAGAGAGAACCTGTGTTTCGAAGGTGGATCTGTCTGGCTGCAGAGTTCCAGACTGAGCTGTCCGTTGACTGCGATAAAGGGCTGCTGTTCCAGCAGGACGGTAGCCGGTGACTGGCTTAATGTCTCAAAGAGTTTCCGGAGCGGTTCGAAGTCGGCCTCCCGCGAGCCCGCCAGCAGGAGCCAGGGGCCAGCTGAAGTTTCAATCGCAGACATGCGAATTAGTTGATCTGCAGTCGGCATCAGTCGAGGCGTTCCTGGTACACGATGTTTATTGCGTGGATGCGAATTTCTTCTGTATTAAATCAGAGATCAATCACGGCTCTCAAGCCGACGAGCAAAGCGGTGTCGACGGTCTCGTGGGCCGGGCGGAGGACCTGCATGTCGGCTGTGAGGTGGAACCATTTGCTGACTTCCACGTTATAGAACATTTCGACGCCGTAGCCATCTCCCACGCCTCCCAGAATCGTATTGATGAAGGGAGCGAGCCGGTCACTGGTGGCCGAGTAGTACCAGCCGATGCCGAAGGTGTCTGCTTCCCGGCTGGAGATGGGGCTGTTGCCGCCGATCCCCAGGCTGAGGAACCATTCGATGGGATTGGTCTGTTTATCCGCGATGCCGGCCCGCCCGAACAGACCCCAGCCACGTTGCGGATTATCAGGATCGACAAACAGATATTGATCGAAGTTCCAGTAAAACGACCAGGATTCGGTTTCGCGGCTGATGGGGATATCGGGCAGCAGGATAAAGGGATCCTGTTCCAGCGAGGCGAACGAACGACTGCTGTAGCTGGCTCCGAACAGGAAGTGTCCCGGTTTACCGAAGAGGTTCGTGGGGAGACGCAGTTCAGGGACGATGGCAGCTCCGTGGGCAAACAGCTCTTTGAAACCACTGGTGCGGGTGGTGTCTGTGGAGTTGAGTACCGTGAAGGTAAAAATCGGCTCGCCTTCTCTTAAGATCAGAAAGCCGGCTCCCAGAGTCGAGTAGACGATGGTTCGCAAACCGATAGGTGTGGCCACAAAGGCGGTGTTGGAGAACTGGGTTTTACCGCGTCCGTGAGCGAAGGCATTCATGTCGCCGTCAAGGGTATCCAACTTCCCGGCGAAGACGCCGAAGGTCTCGGAAAACATCTGAGTAAACAGAACATTGGTCAGGTAGACCTCGTTACTGTAGGAAACCGGCAGGTCAGGCGCGAGGGTGGCGGGAATGATGGCCCCGGTCGCTTCGTTGATGGTTTCTCCAAAGCGATGTTCGGCCCGGAGCTTGACGAACAGTCCCTGCGGTCCGCCCAGTTTGGCCGCGTCGATATTCATGATATAGTCGCCGTGGCCCGAGTAACGGAAATCCCGTTTTTCCCCCCCTGAGGCGACCCCCATATAGAACTGAATCAGGTCGGCGTCGAAGGTGATTCCCTGTTCGGCCAGACAGGCACGACGCGGAAACAGATTCTGCGTCATGGTGGTCTGTGCCCAGAAGTCAGGGCCATCACAACATGTGCCGGGGCTGGCGCAGTCGGTGCAAGGCGATTCGCAGGAGAGCAGCTCCGGCTCGGCTGTCTGTTGAGTTTCTTCGTAAAGGGAGACCGGAAACGATTCGTCGGCGAAGGCGGATCGACTGAGGGGCGCAACACTACAGAGGAAGATCAGGCAGCAGGTCGAAACGATTCCGTGACATCGTCCCAGGTACCAGCGCATTTTGGTAAAACCTGTGACCATGGGTAGACTCGATAAAAGTACTGAAAGGAACTGAACCTTTCGATAGTTTCGTCGCTGCCTGATCGTCACTGGATGAAATTCCGTTAACACTGTCATAATCTGAACAGTGAAGTTCAGTTTATAACGGTTATGCCGATCAGAGAAAATATGCTGCTTACCGCGACAGCGCTGCTTTGACCTGGGTTTCGCGGTATTGCCGCAACTGTTCCTCGGTCAGTTTCTGCTCGGTAATTTTGATGGTCACTTTTTCCAGGTCCCCGGTGAATTTGAAGGGGACCTTGTAATCCTCACTCACCGGCGTCCCGGTATCTTCGCCGATATCCAGTGTTTCATCGAGCGACATCCGGTAGCCGACGGTTTGCGGAATTCGGCTGGAAGCCACCTTGGTGCCATCGACTGAGAGCGTCGCCTGGCCTCCTTTGCCGACGCCTCCGCCATCGTAATTGAAGTCGAGTGTGATGACGTGTTTACCGGGTTTGAGCGCTTCCTGCGAGGCGACATTAAAGCGTTTGACGCCGCACAGGTTGTAATGGAATACGGGTTTGTTATCGAGCACATACAATCCCAGTCCACAGAAGCGGCCCCCCTGTGTCATCAGCAGGCCTTCTGCGCCTGTTTCCGGGATATTCACGACGGCTGAAATGCCGAAGGATTTGTTCTTGAGGTCGGGCGCGGAACCTTCGGGGATGCGCAGCATCTCATCGTAATAGGTGAAGGTGTCTCGTCCCCGGGTGAGGCTGGGGCGGTTTTTCACGTCGAGGCGTTCGGCTTTGCTGTTGTCCAGGGGGAGGACATTGTTTTTCACCGCTTCGATATAAAACAGCCGCTGCAGTTCCTTCAGTTTTTCGGGATGCTGCGCGGCCAGATTGACAGATTCTGAAAAGTCATCAGCGATATTATAGAGCTCCCATTTGTAGCCATCGATCACATCCACCGGATCGGCCACACTGACCCAGGGGGGCGTGGTAGGCGTGGTACAGGCGACCCAGCCCTGGTCGTAGATGCCCCGGTTGGCCAGCATTTCAAAGTACTGTGTATCACGTTTCGAGGGAGCAGAGGGATCGTCCCAGGTGTAGGCCATGCTGATGCCCTGGATCGGTTCCTGGGTGATGCCGTTAATGGAATCCGGGGCGGGCAGTCCGGTGGCTTCCAGGATGGTGGGCATAATATCGATTACATGATGAAATTGAGAGCAGACGGCTCCCTTGTTTTTGATGCGTGCGGGCCAGGACATAACCATGCCGTTGCGCGTGCCTCCGAAGTGGGAGGCGACCTGCTTGGTCCACTGGAAGGGAGAGTCCATCGCGTGCGCCCAGCCGATGGGATAATGATTGAAGGTGGTGGGGCTGCCCAGTTCATCCCGACGACGATAGACTTCTTCGAAATCTTCTTTGATGTTATTGAAGAAGGTCATTTCATTGAGCAGCCCCTGTTCGCTCCCTTCGGCGCTGGCGCCGTTGTCTCCCTGGATGTAGATGACCAGGGTGTTATCGAGTTCGCCGAGATCGTCAATGGCGTCGATCACTCTGCCGAACTGATGGTCGGCGTGGGAGAGGGCTGCCGCGTAGACTTCCATCATGCGGGCATAGACTTCTTTCTGCCGTTCATCGAGTGAATCCCAGGCGGGGATGCCTTTGGAACGTTCGGTCAACCGGGTTCCCGGGGGAACGACTCCCAGTTTTATCTGGCGGTCGAGTGTTTGCTGGCGGACCTCATCCCAACCCTGATCGAACTGGCCTTTGAATTTTTTGATCCATGCTTTGGGGGCATGGTGCGGTGCATGTGCGGTTCCCGTGGCATAGTAACAGAGGAAGGGTTTGTCGGGGGCGACTGCCTGCTGCATGCGGATCCAGTTGATGGCGCGGTTGGCCATGTCCTCGTCGAAATTGTAGGTCGGGTCGTTGGCCGGGGGTTCCACGGGCCGTGTGTTTTCTACCAGGGCCGGGGTCCACTGGCTCGTATCACCGCCGACGAAACCATAGAAGTATTCAAAACCCAGTCCGACTGGCCAGAGATCAAAGGGCCCGGCCTGTGAGGTATGCCAGTCGGGCACATTATGATTCTTCCCGAACCAGGACGTATTGTAGCCGTTAAATTTCAGGATCTGGCCGATGGTCCCGCAGGATTTGCGAACCAGTGTATTGTAACCGGGATAACCCACACCGATTTCCATGATGCCCCCGGTGGAGGCGGTATGATGATTGCGGCCTGTGATCAGGGCGGCCCGGGTGGGGGAGCAGAGGGCCGTCGTATGAAACTGGTTGTAGCGCAGACCGGATTGGGCGAGGCGATCAAAGGTGGGAGTAGGGATCGGACCGCCGAAGGTGCTCGAGGCACCGAAGCCGACATCGTCGGTGAGGATCAGTAATACATTCGGCGCGCCGGCGGGTGCCTGAATTTCTGCAGGGAAGTCCTTCACAGACTCAGTCGCTTTGAGCCTGATTTTTCCTTTAAACGCCGGTTGCGAGACGGGCAGTTTGGTGCGGTTGAATTCTTCCGCCGAGGCTGGAAGGTTCAGGAACGTGATGCTGAGCAGACAGAAACAGAAGCGAAACCAGCTCATGGGATTAACTCCTCGGGCTCTTGCAGAAAGGGGATCATTGGCGGATGAATCAGTGAAGTCGTCATATCGAAGTAAAGACATACGTCAGTTGTTGAGACTTCACACTGAAACAAATCCCTGAGACAACATTTAAGAGAAGTGAGTCGTTGCCTCTGAATTCCATGTTAACCAGTGCGTGTTCAGCAGTGCAAATGAAATTTCTGTGTATAGCTTTCATTCAACGAGTTCTTCAACAGAAATCTTAAACGGGCCACATTCGGTCTATTTAAAGAGATTATTGTGTCAAAATGTCTTTTAACCGAGATTTCCCATATGGATCAGCCTGAAACCACTCCAGGCATGGACTTTCTTTGATTGTAACCACTGCGGTCCCCCGTGTCTAAAACAAAGTGATTTTTCGCCACTTTTGTTGTGCCTCTGTTGTTGAGATCCGGAAATTGCTGCCCGAGCGAATCATTTTTCAGTAGTCAACACGGTTTCTGCGCAGACTTTCTCTGTGAGGAACCCCGTTTTTCGCTATTTGATATACTTCCGCTTCACGTCATGCGTGACCGGCGGCGGAATTGCCAGTCGTGCAATCCGATCAAGAATTGCGGCGAACAATCTCCGTGGCACAGCCACTTCGGCCAGTTGAAAGAATACGTACTTGGCATGCCGGGTTACCTTGGCCCCAACCTTGACCAGCTTCTCCCGCAGCGTCGTCAGCGACCAGTTCTGTATAGGCTTGGGCAAGGCCAGCCGCCGCAGGAAATTGCCGAGGTTATAAGCTAAGGCGAACAGTTGCAACCGAGCTTGGTTGTCTTTGAACGTCCGGCAGGAGAGCTTCGTCCATCTGACGGCGTTCTTGCCTTCCTTGATCCACTGCTCGGCGGTGCCCCGACCGTTGTAGAACTTCACGACGTTCTTCGAGTGCTGGTTCAAGTTGGTCACGATGAATCCAACACGCGGGAACAGTTCGCCTGCGTGCCACTCAACTTTGGCCACCACGCGACGCGATCGCTGCCATGATTTTGCTTGATATTGGAAGCTGTGATAACAGACCTTGGGCTTGTGGGAAGGCCGTCCGACCGGACGGGTGAGCAAATGCGAGATTTCCCGCTCCAATACGGCGTTGGCTTTGAGGCGAATGGCGTAACGATAGTCTGCTTTCTCCAGCACACGATACAGCGCTGGAATGGCGAACGCCGCATCGCCGCGGAAGAACTTCGGAATGTCCAAATGCCGATACCGTTCGATCACCGGCAGTAGCACCTTCCGCCAGTATTTCGCGCTGGCCTTGTTGCCACGCCGCAGCATCGCGTACTCCAGATCACCATGCTGGTTGAACAGAAACAGCGGATGGTAACAGAGGCATGCAAAGTGGCCGTTGTAGGCCGCGCCCTGTTGCCGGCCGTAGGTCTCACTGACCGAGCTGTCCAGATCCAGGATGAGTTCTTTGAGCGGTCGCCGCCGGTGGAGGTTGTTGATCCAGCGTCCGGAGAGCTTCATCAGTGCCGTGAGATTGCGCTGCGTGCTGAGTATCTGCGTCTCGAAACGGCCCACCTCGCTGCTTGACGCCGCTTGTTTATCCGGCTGACTCGCCCTTCCGCCAACCACGTGGCGTAGCACCGGGTCCACACACAAGCGCTCAGCGTCATTGACATCTTCGTAGCCTGCCAGTCGGCTGTAGATCGACTGACGCAACAGCGGCACGAGTTGGTGCTGCTTGTTGCGGCCCGGGCGTGAATCGCTCAGCACATCTCCGCCCATTTCCGTCAGACCGAGCGCTGCATCCAGTTCCCGATAGGCCAGTAGTCCCGCATCGGTGGTGACCTGACTGCCGCAGAACTTCAGCTTCAATCGGCTGTCAAAACTGACCCGTAAATCCTGGTTTTGGCTGTCACCCATCAAGTTCCCCTGTCAGCATGGCATGAATTGGCAGAATAACCTTGTTTTGTAGGGGTGTGGCGCAAATTACGTGCCAAAGTGTAGGAAGTCATCTGGGAAATGCGGGTTTAAGCGCGCTTCCTGTTCACTGACACGCTACTCCAACTGCTCGATTTCGCATTGGTTCTCGTGTTCTCGCTGTCGAATCATCTGGCTGGTCAGTCAACAGTGACGCCAACGAAACACCATTCAACAGGCTCATCCGCGTCGGCAGAGGCGTAAAGCGGAAAACAGATGGACTCACCACGACCAAGACATTCATTGGCTTTGCCGGCATGGAAATCGGCATCGGCAGAAAGGAGTTTATTCGAGCCGAATTTCTCAAGGAGATCGTCCGGGCTAAGTGGCTTAGCGGCGAACAACTCATTGTCTTTGCTTGCGATTCCACGGACATCAAGAATATTTCCAACGCCCTCACCAGAGTCACACAGTCCGCGGACCAGATCGAGACGGCCCTGGAAGTCGGTGGGGAGTGGTTGAGAAGCAGCGATTTTTATATCTTCAAGAACTCCTTTGTAATAGTCATGCAGGCCATATTCATCGTTTTCTGGTGTAGCGTCAAATGCTTCCTGGTATTCTGCCAGACTGGTTTTGATCAAAGTCGTCAGGTCGTACTTTTCAAGTTGCGCTGCCTGGAGAGATTCAAGTGCCTCCTTAGGATCTGGTGTGTACGCAGTAGTGCAACAGTGCAAGTACCCCCCCATTTTTTTCTCCGATCATCTAGTGGAATAGAACTGCTTGAATCACTTTCTCACCCTGGTAAGAATTTACGAATCAGTGCCGCGCCCTTTGCGGAATAAGTGTGAATGTGTATAAGTAAATACAGTAGCCCCCGCGAATGACGATTCCAACCCTGATTCTCAAAAAAGGCGTTCCTATGCCCGTCTCCGATGAACTTAAGGCGCAGATTCACACGCAGTATGGCGACCAGTCTGATAAAGTGGTTCAGATTCTCGAATACTATGGGAAGGAAGACATGCACCAGGAAGTCGAACGGGTTCACGCCGCGATCCTGGAACTTGCCTCAGGCGACATCAACCGCGTCAAAGAACTCGTTCTGGAAGCCAGACGTGACTATCGCAATATTCTCTACTGGCTCACGTTCGACTCTGATGGCAATCCACCGCCATTGCCGGATTTCACCAGAGATCAATCTCCGAAGATTCCTCCCGACATTCCCGACCGGCTTCAATCTCATGATATTCTGCTCAAGATTCTGCTCCCTGCGACATCAGAGCCGCAGATAGTTGCGACCAATCCATCCCGCGAGGAGATTCGCAAACACGTCTACGCTCTGAAATGGAATGACATCACCTTTGTGACTGCGGAGATTGATCAGGATAACTGGCTCGATGGATCGGGAAGTCTCAATCCGGAGGATGGCCTCAGTGGCATGTGTTCCATCGAAGGTGTCCAGTATGTGACAGAGCAGGCCCCCGAGTCACTCGATGAGATTGTCGAACTGCTCCACTCATTTGTCCTGCGAAACGGAGCCTGGCGGACCGATATGGTCTGGACCTGAGCTACGATGAATTCTTTTTGCGTTACCTGTCTGCATCATTCATACCGACCGGCAACTGGAAAACACGATCGCCGAATTCTTCAGCCACAACTGCGCTCCTTCTTTCTAATCGGTCGCTCATTCAACCTGCAGCAGGTCGAGCAACTCCTCCGGATGGTCCACCATGTGCGTCGGCTCTTCGTTCGCCAGCAGTGTTCTGTCCTGAAAGCCCCAGGTGACCGCAATCGTCATCACCCCCGCGGCCCGGCCTTCGCGAATGTCGCTGATCGCATCGCCGATCATGTACGTCTCACCGCGGTCAAAACTGAATGCCGACCGCGCCTGCTGGATCCGGTCGCGTTTGGCTTTCGCAAAGTCCGGCCCGAGCACCCGCGCCACGACCGGCCAGCCCAGTTCATGCCGACTGAGTTCTGCTTCGACAGCTGCCGAATCGCTCGATGTGACAACGGTGATGATGTGCGATTCAGCCAGCGACCGCAGGACCGTCCCGATGCCCGGCACCAGCGGACATGTCGACGGATCCGCTTCCTGAATCTGGTAGACCAGCGATTCAAACCGCGCCCCGTTTTCTGTTGACATTCCCAGCCGACAGGCGAGGTCGGCGAACGTCAGGTTCTCAATAGTCCGAAAATCTTCGGCTGTCGGCGGCCGTCCGTCATCAAGCTCAAATTGAGCCGCCCTGCATTGTGCCAGCAACCGATCAAACGAGTCGATCACCACACCATCAAAATCAAAGTTAAGCAGCATTCCTGAACTCCATCGAGGAGAATTGTTCCCACAGTATAACTTACCTGAGCGTCATGGCGCCAGCCACAGGTTATCACAAACAAGAATCCAACCCGGAAACAAGGGTAACCCCAAATGCAATTCGGGGCGAGCAGGAAACTGACAGAGTAAACTTTCAAATACGCTAAAATATTCTCGTGAACTGAATTATTGTGTGTCTCTGTTGGCTTGCCCAACAGTGCCGCTGCTCTAAACAAATCCGACCTTACATATCCTCCCTGACGACTGAATAAACTGGACTGGACACGCCCCTGCTCCTGACCAGAATGCCTTGTTCTGCGTCGCGCGAGCAACACTACTTTTTCACGGGAACATTCAGATCCAATGCGACAGACACACCATAAAACCCGCTGGTTTCAGCACGATTTGAAAAACAACTGCTCATCGATGCACTCCGTTTTTGGTCAAGTTTTACCGCTTATTACCGCATAAAACCCGTTGCTAACCACAAATAACCAGCCCTGACCACCAGTCACGCAAAACAGAAAAAGTAGCGACTGTCTTAAAAAATCAGAAATTTATCATGTTTGCCTCCCATTTTTTCCCTTCTTTGACCATGGTGTTGAGAATGATGAGCAGTTTCCGCATGGCAGCCACGAGGGCGACCATTTTGGGCTTTCCGTTTTCCACCAGCCGTGTGTAGAACGCTTTGATCCTGGGATTGTGATTCAGGGCCGTGACAGTGGGCATGTATAACCCGTTCCGGATCCGGACTCGTCCCCCGCCAATCGTTCTTTTCCCGCGCAGAGTTCCACTGTCGCGGTTCGTGGGAGCCAGACCGATCAGCCGCGCGATCTGCTTTCGATTCAGACTTCCCAGTTCCGGAAGGTCTGAGATGAGCAGGGCCGCGGTTGTGCCGGCCACACCAGGTACCGACTGCAGGATTTCAGAACATTTACGGGATTCTTCATCCGCGTCAATCAGCTCCTTCAGTTATTTCTCGATGTGTTTGAGCTGTTTTTTATAGAACTGGATTGAATCGCTGATCATTTTGGCCACTTCCCTGTCTGGGGTGGTTTCCAGGCGGTTCTGTTCCTGGATGATCATCTTGCTGACCTGCTGCCTGCGAGCACTGAATTCCCGCATTTTCTGCTGAACCTGTGTTAAAGCTGGGGTAATCCGTGGCTGCATCACCTGGGCAAATTCCATGATCGTGTGGGCGTCAATCTGATCAGTTTTCGCCAGCCTGTTCTTGGCGCGGGCAAAGTCCCGGATCTGTCGAGGGTTGACGACGGCGACCGGAAACCCATGCTTGTGCAGACAGGCAACGAGCTTTCGTTCCAGTCCTCCCGTTGCTTCCAGACAGATCAGTTTGGGCTGAGTCTTCTGAAGCACCTTCATGAACTGTTTCATCCCGTCGTGTGTGTATTCATAAACGGAACCTTTGGGATGACCTGAAATTCTGGTATCATACTTGGATTTTGAAATGTCAATTCCGACGTGATCTGTGTTATGCTGTTGCATGCTAAGGCCCTTCCTTGCTGATACGAGCTGGTGTTGTGGCACCGCTCAGGCGACTGTACGGGTTAAGGCATGGAGAAGCGAGTGGCGATCCAGCTACGAATCGGTCTTTAAGACCAGGGGCGGACACGATCTGACACTCGCCACCAATGCTTCCCGCCTTTAAAGGCGGGAAGCATTGGCTTTGTTTGTCTATCAAAACAAAGTACTGCAGACAGTCAAGAGCAGATACAAGGGGCGGACCCGCGTGTCCGCCCGCCTGGCGACATTCTGCCGAATCAGACTTTCAACGGAACCACAAACCGCTTGTGTCAGAACCAATAAAAAACGACGTCCACTCTCACGGGCGGACACATAGGTCCGCCCCTACAGGAGAATCCACCCCCATTCTAACCAACCGCACGCACGCACCAATCTGAACATCGCGCACCAGGCAGCCCAGGTAGCGTTTATTGAATAGTTTTCAGCGTGATTATGAGGTCGACAGCGTTAGCTATGTAAGTATTCACCATGGCCGAGGGGGGCTGTTAATCATGTTTTCAGGACTTCAACAACAGAAAAGCCAGATTAGCCGCAGGGCATTAGCCACAGGTTGAAACGACTTTGCTATATCACATCCGAATTAAGAAACGCTACCTGGCGCCGACCCGCTCAGAAAGAAAAGAGTCAGCCCGGATACAATCCGGTCGGGGTGCAGCGAGCAGGTAGTCGACGTTCCCACGTTCGATTAAAAACAAACCAACCGTATTCTAGCGAATGGCGCGCTACCACCCAGATGAACCTGCATCACTACCTGCCAATGATCAGGTACTCCAGTCGTAGGGGCCGACCCATGTGTCGGCCCACCTGGCGTAGAACTGTGAATAATCAGCCACCCAGATGCACCGCCATTTTGGGATCAATACTGACCGCACACAGCAGCCCGCCCCACAACGCGCCGGGAATGCCGGGGGAGACCACGTCCTGTCCGCTCAGGTAGAGACCTTTGATCGGAGTCTTCATCCGCAGTGCATCTGACATAATACGTTTGGGAGTCACGTCGAGACCGTAGAAGGCGCCTTTCGTATGGCCGGTGATCGCTGCCGTTGCCAGCGGTGTTGCGACTTCGCGAAACACAACCAGTTCTGCGAGTCGGGGGAAATACGTTTCGAACTGTGCAAACAACGCTGCCTCGACCTGGCTTTTGAAATCGTGATAGTCTTCGCCCCGTTCTCCGGGCGGGATCGCGGCCCAGCGTGCCACGGTAGACCAGTCGGCCCAGGCGATAATTTCTCCCGTATGTTTGCGATCAGGTCCCGGATCATAGGCCGGATCTTTCAAAGAAGCGAACGAGACGAACATCGCCGGTGGTACATTGTTGGAAACGTCGGTCCAGACGGCGTCTGTTTCGCCTGTCGGATACAGCCAGTGGTTCGACTTCGTGGCACCGGCCGCTTCGATATCGCCGCAGAAACCGAGGAACAGTGAAAAATGGCAGATATTGGAGCCGAGCGCACGAATCTCATCCACCCACGCCTGCTGACCGTGACCTTCTGGTAGCAGCCGGTCCACCGTTTCCCGCGCGCCGATATTGGAAATCACTTTGTCGGCAGCGATTGCTTCGCCATCAGCAGTTGTCACACCGACGACGCGCCCGTTTTCCATCCGCAGTGCTTCCACCGTGACACCGGCATGTGCCTCGCCCCCCTGCGCTCTGATGGTCGCCAGCAGGTGTTCCGCGATCGTGGAGCCCCCTCCTGCGGGATAGAACCCTCCGCTGTCCAGATACGACCCGATGACAGACGCATGAAAGGCGAAACTGGCCGTGCCGGGACGACCGCCAAACGTACCCCACTGTGCAGAAAACGCAGCAGCCAGTTCCGGATTGTCGGTCAGTTCGCTGGTGACTTCCGCCGTGGTGCGCTCACACCAGCGCCGGATCGCCGCACGTCTCCACCATTTACTGACGGCACCGACAGCCACTGGCAGCGACCGGGCACGTATGATCGTCTCCAGTGCCTTGCGGCCAGCCTGGATCGCCTGAAACCAGCCTTCGATCGCAGCGCCTTCATCTGGAAAATGTTCCTTCAGATCAAGTTTCTGGGCTTCGGTCGGACGTGACAATTGAATCGGGGGAGCGTCACCAATATGCAGCGTGTCGTAGACCGTTCCCATCGGCGCCAGTTCAATAGGCGTATCGGTCAACCAGTCTAAAATGGCTTTCTCACGTTGATCCGGACCCATGGCGGCAAGATAGTGTATCCCGGCAGTCCATCTAAAACCGTCACGAGAAAAATTATGAGTCTGTCCACCAAGTGATTCATACTGTTCCAGCAGCAGCACCCGGTGTCCCAGACGCGAGAGGGCGGCTGCCGCTACCATCCCCCCCATACCGGAACCGATCACAATTTCATCCCAGGCAGATCGAGTGCTGGCCATGGTTGTTACACCTTTGATTTCTCGTGATGTTGGAACCCAACAGAAAAATGAATGCCGCGTTTTACTGCATGTCACGCCACGCCAAGGTCTTGAATAAATCGAGCCGTTGGAACAACCTCATCATCGTCGACACCAAGTTGTTCGACAATTATTTCTTTGACGATGGAAAACACACTGTCATAGTCGGTTTCAGTGGGGGGATTCGTTGCGATAGTAAGTCCAACAATCCGTTTCGTGATCTCTGCAAATGTTATATATCCCTCTGGTGTTCTGCTGCGCAATCCAATCGTGAGCCAATGAAGAATAATGCCAAAAGCAATGGTTGCCAGCCAGATCAAAATCAGTATTTCAACGTGCCAGGGGAAAAATGACATCAAGACGATCGGGAAACTCAGCACGACCCCGACCAGAGTTTTCCGCAACCAGGCAGGTCGCCGCAGTTGACGCGGTGTTGTTTTCAGTAACTCGGGGAGTCGTTGCCAAAGCCGTTTTCGATCAGAGTCCTCCAGTACGGTTTCGACATTATCTCGCGGGCGAAATCTCAGGTCAGGATCATTTCGGATGTCGCGTACGAGACATCGCAGCGAGAGAAAACAGGTCAACGAAGGGCAATTCATTGTATTAACAGCGTAAATGCGATCGAGGCAATACCTGACCAGGTCGTCAACAGTGCGTATTTCTGAATAGACGGAGTCCGGTATTGTGATGCCGAATCTGTCTTCAATCTCCATTACGAGCTCAATGGTGTCAAGACCCATGATTCAAGCACTTAATGACCGAGGTGAGAAAAGAAACGATTTATGTTCGGTGCCTCGTCCTTAATATTACAATTTGCGTAGTACGGCGCCAATTCCTTACCAGAATGAATTGCAGACGACAGGATAGTGGAAATATTCGATGAACTGGAACATGGGATTCATCGTTCTCTTCAGACCAATATTTCAAAGCCCCTGCCGGAATGCTATCATATCCCCCAGCTGGAATCACCCTCTTCCTTAAGGCGGCCCGCCCATGTTTCGCAAGCTGATGGAAAAACTGAAAAGCTTATCCACCGAGAGCAGTCCCCCCTTCGATCCGGCGACCCTCGATGATCCGGTCGCTTTGAAAACAGACTGGTCCCCGCTCAAAGGGGGCGGGACGAACTTCTGTACGCAGAAGCTGGTCCAGATCTCACCCCACCGCTATGAGTTCCGAGCCGCGGCCGGAGCCATCTGCTTTTACCTGATCTTCCTGATTCTCGGTCTGGTCGTCTCAGGGGTTGGCCTCTTTCAGATCCTCCAGAGCGGAAAAATCTTCACCGCAGGCTCCCTGATCATGGGGGGAGTCGGCCTGGTATTCGCGCTGGTCGGCGGCCTGATGCTCTATTTCGGTACTCGACCAGTCGTCTTCGACAAGCAGCACAACTGTTTCTGGAAAGGCAAGGTCCCGGCTGACGAATTGATCTACGCCACCGCGAATGAACTGCTGATGCCGTTCGACCAGATCCATGCGATCCAGTTAATCAAAGAGTATGTCAGCAGCGACAACAGTTCTTATTACAGTTATGAAATGAATCTCGTCTCCCGGGACGGCGTCCGCACCAACGTCGTCGATCACGGCGACCTGGATAAGATCCACGCAGACGCCAACACCCTGGCCGAGTTCCTGGAAGTCCCCATCTGGAACGGGATCTAAGCGGCAGCCTTACACGGAGGTGTGTGCGACTGTTGGCTTGTCCAACAGTGTTAAGCTCTCACTCTCAACAACATCGTCATCCGTCTAGGCAGCTGGCTGCCAGGTGACCGCAGTATTCGCTTTCTGGAAATCAATCGACTCAGCAGGTTGGAACCTGCTGGAGACTTCTCCCGCCGCTTCCATATCCGCGGCCAGATTGAACATGCGGACGGAGGCGCCCTCGCTCAGGTCCAGGTTGTCCAGGTTCACCCAGATCACGTTAGGCATGTCGCAGAACTCGAAGAAGTAACGTTTGTTTGTGCAGTCACCAATCGTCCGCCAGATTGTTGCCGCGATATTGGGCCGCTCGGGATCATTGGCACCCAGTGGAGTCGCCATGTTGCGGATCACACTCAGGACTCCCGCGACCGCCGCCTGGTATGACTCTGGTTGTTCGGGCAACTTGGTCAGGTAGAATGCGCCGCGCGCGAAGCGGTCCTCGGCCTCCATGGTCCCGGGAATCGGCTTTTTGCCACCAAGCCCCTCATATTGCTTTAACAGGACCAGTTGCTCGTCATAGATGGGCGAGTTCGTCAGCACGGTGTGTTCCGGTCCGTGGTGAATGCGAGGCGTGCCGTCAAGGATCTCGATGATCGCTGAGTCACCGGTGGCGTCGGAAAGCGACAGATGCAGCGGTGCGTCGGCCTTGACGCCCTGGTGCACCAGTTCGAAGGGCTGAACCTGCCAGGCCCTGGCTGCTGCGACTGCTTCGGCAACCGTCGCGCAGGTATCGAGTAAATACTGAACCCAGAGGGCAATCGAAATCCCGGGCAGGGAAGGATCCCGCTGGCCGAAGTTGGACTCGGCCAGATAGAGCAGATTGCCGTTTAAGCCTGCCTCGTTGATACCATCGGCGGTCGCACAATCCCATGATATCGTGACCACGCTGCCATAGCGGGAAGTCCACTTGAGGGGGGTCTCGTCAACCAGCCCGTCCCGCTCGATCCCCTTCGGCATCGCATACAGTTTGGTTCCCATGCGGGCGGTCCAGTCCATGTTCCGTCCGACAAGCACGGGCTGTCCGTTGGCCTTCCACTGGATTCGCGAACACATTGGTCTCTCCTGACAATTTTTGAATTATGATGTGAGAGTCACGAAGGAGTGTCGTTTTCCGATACGACCATCATTGTCATTCGATGAATATTGAAAGTCAACAAATAAACCCCCGCTTCCCACACGCACGGAGTCACTACCAGATCGCTGGCGATTCACTTTCATTGAGTGGAATCATGTAGGGGCCTACCCATGTGTCGGCCCGCCTGGCAGGGAACGAAAAAGAGTAAACGTGAAACGGGTCAGTGAATCTTCTCGGTTCCCCGTGCAGTGTACGCCATTAGCCGCAGGGCGTTAGCCCCGGTTGAAAGCTACAACAAAAAGAGAACGCGACAAAGATTAAACACGTTCCAATCACAGCAACCGTAGGGGCCGACCCATGTGTCCGCCTGCCTGGCGGGGGACGATGACAGTATCAACGCCGAATGGAATCGTTATAATATCACTATAAAACAGGAGAATATGAAGTAGGAAATGAAATGGTGTGTGCTACTGTTGGCTTGCCCAACAGTGCTGTAACCTGACGTATTGCAACCGAGAATACCAGATGATCTTTCGTTTGACCCACAAGCTGAATCAGAAACTCAAAACCGGTTCGCTGGATCACCAGGCCCTGGATCAGAATCCTTTTGCAGACTGGTCCTGCCGCCTGTTCTCGGCTGACCGTCGTCAATATATTCTGCTGAGCAATACCTGTTCGTTGTATTCCTGCGTGATGCCCGGCAAGGGGGCTCCGGATGCGGAGACCTTCGTGGAAAACGCACTGGACTGCCTGCGGGATTTTACCGCCGACGATGCCCACCAGTGGGCGTTCAGAAATTTCATTGACCCCGACCGGGAAACCGTCCACTTCAGCAAGGCCTTGAACCGTTCGGTGACCACTTCGATGAATCAGCTGGTCGAATGCGCCCAGGACCTGATGATCGACAACCGGCTGCCGCCCCACGAGGTCGGCTATCGGCTGAATGACCACCTGTTATCATGCATCGCTGCCACAAAGTCAGACGGGTACGCCACACCCCGGGACGCGTTCCAGAGAATGGTGGATGCGAAGCAGGCGGACCAGTAAACCTTTCCTTTTCCCCACGCAGTGTACGCCATTAGCCCCGGTTGAAAGCTCCAACAAAAAGAGAACGCAACAAAGAGCAAACACATTCCTACCACAACAGTCGTAGGGGCCTACCCATGTGTCGACCCGCCTGGCAGGGAACGAAAAAGAGAAAACGTGAAACGGGACCAGTAAAACTTCCCCACAGAAAGGGTCAGATCGAATGCAATTCGATCAAAGCGCAACGAGCAGGAGGTCGCAGCTACCACGATTGATAAAGTGCAAAGCCACCAACCTCCACCGCATCCGGGTGGCACAGTTGGCTTGTCCAACTGTGATAAAATCAAAGCCCTTCACCACAGAACGGAGAGTGGTTCCGGGCACAACAGTCGCAGGGTCAAAGTCCCACCTGTTCTCGAAGGTGGCTGACATCGAGGCCACAATAATCAGCTTGATCAAACAGTTCGCGCGCGTATTCGCGATCCGGTTCAACGCCATCACCGGTCGCGAAGATCATGGCAAGGCCTGCCATGGCGGATGGATTGCCAACGTCGGCGGCCCGTTCATACCATTTGACCGCTTCTGTCATATTCCGGGGAATTCCCCGTCCGGTCGCGTTAAAGGCACCGAGATTATACATGGCCCGCGGATGTCCCGCTTCAGCAGCGCGTTGACAGGCAGCAAAGGCCCGTTCTTCGTCGACGGGAACGTCAAGACCATTCGCATAATGCACATAGATTTCAAACAGGGCGTCTAAATTGCCGAGATCAGCCGCGCGTTGTTGCAGTTCAAATCCCGCTCCTGGCGAGGCAGCCACTCCGAAGCCATGCGTCGTGAGTAATGCGAGCAGGTAAACTCCCTCGGCGTTGGCGGGATCAGAGTCAACACTTTCGGAAACATACTGAAAAGCCTGCTGTTGTTCGGATTCTGTTGCCGTCTCGCGTTTAAAGAACCAGCGCATCCGGGCCAGTTCCAGTTGCGCGTTGTCAACATTGGCAGCAACGGCTGTCCCCAATGCTTCCTCGGCAGCGGACAGGTCCGGTTCGCCGAAATCGGGATAAGCGTACCACCAGGCAAGAGTGACCCACGCGCTGGACAGTCCCTGTTGTGCAGCCGTTTTGTAAGCCGTGGGAATCTTTGTTGCGCGATCGATCGTCAGGATGCCCAGCATCATGTCCCCACGCGCAATTTGGGTACGCGTTGTATCGGCCCAGGCGACGAGTTGTTCAGCAACAGCCAGCGATGCCGGCTCTTGCAGCAGAACGTCGATGTCAAGGTGGTCACTCATTGCGATCATTTGGCCGGATAATGGGATTGAAACGGGTTGATTTCAGTATCAAACAGTGTGAGTTGAATGAATGCAGTGTCATTAGTTAAGAGCGGGTTGTCAAGAAAAAATGAATAGTCCCGCTACACATCACTCAAGCACCGTGTGCCACAGTTGGCTGGTCCAACTGTGATGGAACAAGCGTCACACCTCAATCTAAAAAATCAATTCGGGGTCTGATCCCTTTCCATCGCAGGTCAGGCATTGGCGTTGCACTGTTTCATTTTTCGTTTGAGTAAGATGACAGCGACGATAAATCCTGCCAATCCGCCAGCGTAACCAAAATTATGAATCGTCCCCACGATCGCAAAACGCTTGAGCGTGGTTCCGGAAAATTGTTTTTCAAACCCCATGAATTCCTGAGTATCAAATACATAGAAATTCAGGTATCCCACGACGCCACCCAGCATACCCGCCCCCACGGCACAGCAGACAATGATCACGAAACCCTGCAGCATATCGCGATGGGCCGTTTGTAAATCATCACTGAAAAAACGAATGCGCCCGAGAAACCAGCCGGAAAAAAATCCCACCCACCAGGTCGCCAGGAATCCGATGATGCCCACAAACAGTCGCTCCGGCAAATGAAAATCCGCATAACGAAACTGCTGGAATTTGAAATCGGTGAAATATTCAGGCGAGATCGTAAAGCTGATCTGATCATGAATCATCCCGTAGAGTCCGGCAAGCATCGCACCATACAACAGGTACGGCAGAATTTTGCGAACGTTTCTGATTCGGGGAACAATCCAGTTCATTTCAGTTCTCGCTGGGTGGCACAGCAAGGTTCAGCCAGCATCCGGGTGGCACAGTTGGCTTGTCCAACTGTGAAAATCGCATAGTGCATAGTGTCGGGGTCTGTCCCTTTTCCGTTCCAACCTCTCATCAATTCGCGATCAGTAATTCCAACAGGCTGAGGACGGTCGTCCCCTCGCTGTTGTAAGGTTTCTCGAATACCGTTTCATGATCGACAGAATAGACCAGCGGGTTCGAAGAATCCTGCGGGTTGTCTCCAATCAGATAGAAGTAATGGGCGTCCGCCCCGAAGGGGATGAATTGAGCAGTATCGACCGCTGTGAAGTCAGCTTGCCAGTCAGGGTAGAAGCTGCCGTTCATCGCGAATTCGAAGTCATGGCACCACACCAGCACAGAATCCTGGATTTGAGTATCAGTCATTTCAGCAGCATCGGTCCCTGCATGCCGTCCACGAAAACGGATTTCGGATGAACGAAAAGTGCCGGTGGGCCACTTGATCTGTTGTGTCAGGATTTCGACAGCGGATTGACCCGTCGGTTCAGCCGGCAGCCCACCGAGCCGGATAATCTGCTCGCGAAGTTCGCCGTTCAGGAGCGTCGTCGCAGACCCCCAGTTCACATCCGCCGCCGCCTGCCGTCGCTGTGATTCAATTTCCTGAGCCCGCCGCTCCCGCTCACGCTGAGCCGCTTGACGTCGCCGTTCTTTATCTGATGGCATGGAGCGCCTTCTTCTAAAATGCGGTGAAAACAGCATTGTGTTTTCAAAGTGGACGAAGTGACTTATTGTGAGTGGTTATCGCCAGAATTGCCACCATTTTATGGTGGGTGAAATTTCAGACTCTTCCCAACTGCCATCGGCGCGACGAACAGCCTTCAAGTTGCCAATAATGATTTCTGTGCCTGCTGCATGATCAATCAGTTCCAGCAGATCAGGGGCAAACCAGAATGCAGAATCAAGATCTTCAATGAACACATTGATGGCATAATCTTCTCTGGTTTCACCAATCACTTCCACACCAGTCACGGAAGGTGTCGTCTCCCCATAAACCTGCCCACTCTTACCGGCAAGTCGTCTCTCATCAGTTTCCGGCGTTGATAAAACGCGGACATGATCCCCAAATGTGATATTCATTTTTTACTCGTAGCTGATGAACGATTTCGGGGACTACCGCTTTTTCCTTTTTCTAATTGCATACGTTTACTCGTTGATAGTACGCAAGAAAGCACCTATGCTACCCACTGTGTTACAGATGTTCAACATGTTGGGGTGTGATTCTGACAAGTGTCAATAAGCTGGGTTGATAATTGGTGCGCAACAAAGTTGAGCACCAAACATGTAGGGACTGTTCACGGTTTGCGAGAAGAACTGAAGTTCCTCAGAAATAGCAGGCTCTCTCAAAAGAGGAACTTTTTACTTTTGAAAAGGTTAAACCAATGGCTGGTTTTAATAATCTATTGATAGTGAATGTCACTGATAAGATCATCGGTATTTGCTTACTCTTCATCTGCGGGCTTATGTTCTCTTGCGGCAAGGTCGATCCCCCAGCAGATCCGCCGGGTGAAACTCGACCACAAAAAAAACTCACAAGCAGGGAGAATCAGGACCTTAAAGATTCCCAGTCACTCCCTGCCGAAAGTCAATCTCCGAAATTTGATGCCAATCAGCCCGAGTATTTGAACCCCGCGTGGATCGAATACCAACTCGATCAAATTGGCATTGATCGCTTGATTGAGGAATACAATAAAGAATCTGACCCGAACACCCAAACGATCAAAGCTGCGCTGAATCTTTCAAAACATATTTTGCGCGACCATCCCGAGGCATTGAGAGAACAGCTTCAAGCCAGGTTACTGGACCGACCGGAGCCCGTTTTTAAACCATTTCAGACTCTACCACACAATCGAGTTCAGTTCCGTTCTGAATGGCCCACTTTCAATCAAACCGACGGTCCTTTAATGTGGACTCTTGCAGGACACACAAGATCAATCAATTGTGTGGCGATAACGCCTGATGGGAAACAAGCCATTTCTGGTGCAAGTGACAATACGTTGAAAGTATGGGATCTCAAGACTGGCGAGCTGGTCCGAACTCTCAAAGGGCATTCCAGCGGGGCTAATTGTATCGCGATTATCCCAGATGGAAAACAGATTATTTCAGGCTCAGACGATGAAACGCTGAAGCTGTGGGATCTCGCCAGTGGAAAGCTACTTAAAACATTTGAAGGACATACTCGTGCAGTCAATGCCGTGGCAGTAACTCCAGATGGAAAGCAAGCTGTTTCCGTATCAAATGATAGAACATTAAAAGTCTGGGATATTCAAAGTGGAAAACTGCTCCGAACACTTAAAGGACATTCAAGTCTGGTGGATTTTATAAAAATAACGCCCGATGGTAAACAGGCCATTTCTGGTTCGTTTGATGAAACACTAAAAGTGTGGGACCTCAACAGTGGAAAAGAACTCCGCACAATCAATACTCACAGTTTTCGCGTAGCGGTGACACCAGATGGAAGCCAGGCTATTTCCAGTCCACAGGAAAATACGCTGGAAGTGTGGGATCTCAAGAACGGAAAGCTGCTTAAAACACTTGAGGGACATACTGGGCCGGTCAGTTGTTTGACAGTGACTCCAGATGGGAAGCGAGTTATTTCAGGTTCGCTGGACACAACGTTGCAAGTATGGGATCTGAATAGTGGAAAGCAACTCCAGACACTTGAAGGACATGCGCATCATGTGAACTGTCTGGCGGTGACACCAGATGGCAGCCAGGTTGTTTCAGGTTCAACCGATGATACGCTGAAGGTGTGGAAGCTGACAAAGGGCAAGATGCCTTGGACACCAAACGGTCATCTTCAGACTGTCTATTGCGTGGCCATCACTCCTGATGGCAGTCAGTTCATTTCAGGTTCATGGGACACAACTTTAAAAGTGTGGGATTTAGATGACGGAAAACTTCTCCAAACTCTTGAAGGCCATAACGATTCTGTTCTTTGCGTAGCGATCATGCCCGAGGGAAAGCAGGCCGTTTCCGGTTCCTTTGACAGAACACTCAAAATGTGGGACTTGTCCAACGGAACACTTCTGCAAACCCTGAAAGGACATGCTCACTCGGTAAGATGCGTAGCAATCACACCCGATGGGAAGAAAGCCGTTTCAGGTTCGATTGACGAAACGCTAAAAGTGTGGGATCTGGCAAAGGGAGAGATACTTCAGTCACTCGAAGGACATACCGGATACGTATTGTGCGTAGCGATCATGCCCGAGGGAAAGCAAGCCATTTCCGGTTCATTTGACACAAGCCTGAAAATCTGGGATCTGGCCAGCGGGAAGTTACTCGGATCTCTCGAAGGGCATACTGGTGTGATCAACTGTGTGGCATTGACTCCCAATGGAAAACAGTGCATTTCTGGTTCATCAGATAATACACTGAAAGTGTGGGACGTGGCCAACAGGAAGCCACTTCAAACGCTCAAAGGGCATTCTGAAGAGATCAATTGCGTGGCGATAATGCCGGACGGGAAGCATGCGATTTCCGGTTCGAATGATAAATCGCTAAAAATGTGGGATCTCGCTAGCGGAAAGGCGATCGCAACATACAGGTTCGATGATGTCGTCACTAGTCTTTCGATCAGTCCCAATGGCGACACTTTAATCGTTGGCGATAAAGCTGGTCGAGTCCACAAGTTGAAAATACTAATGGCTGAAAAGAGGCGAAAAAAATAAGGGTTTAAGTCTGCTCTTTGGAAATGGTCATGCACGGCAACAAAATCAGGTTGTTATGCGTGAGGTTCCCAGCACAATCTCTCGGGGGGAGAACAAGGGAGCAAGTCTCATTAAGCACAACCGCCTACGGCAGTGGGACATCATGGAACACCAGTTCGCGGCGGTTTTTTGAATCGCCGAAGGTAAAACGCAGCACAACCGTTTCAGCAGGCTGGAACTTGCCGGACAAGGTAAAGGAGTAGACCTTGGACTGCTGCTCATTCAGATCCTGGGGCAATCCGACCGGGAATGTGGCAGCGCGCAGCCGCGGGGAATTGCAATCCATTTCGGCGATGCCACTGCTGTGGCTCCCAACCACGCGACCGTTCGATTCAATTCGGACTTTGCCGACCAGCGCTTTGCCCTCCACCGTTTCCGCGTTGAAGCCCCACGATTCGTCTTTGTCTGTGAGTTTTTCGATGACAGCGACGACGCGCATCCAGGGCACCGCGTTGTTGCCCGGAGCACGGCCGCCATCGTCAATCAGCGCTTGCGAATCAACAAAAGCAATCCCTTTGGTGATGCCCAGCAGCGAAACGCGATAGTCCCTGTTTTGCTGCGCCGATTTGAACGTGTTAATCTCTGATTTCCGCGTCTCTTCTTCGGCATGCGTGAATACGGAAGCCGCACCTGCGACAACCGCGACAATAACGAAGGTGAGGTGTCGATTCATCGTCTGTCTCCTTTACGAGTCTGCTGCGGTTTCGATCACCGGTGGAGCGAAGCGAAGAAGCATTTAGAATAGGATTAACGTGACGCATCAACGTGTTTTTGAAAGTTGGCTACACCAGTTGGTTTGATGTCAAATCCTATTGTACTGAAGTCCCCCTTGGCTTCGAAGACCTTTTGCCATTCAGTTGAGCCGAAATGGAGATTTCGAGAATAGGATGTACCGACCCCTCCTGATGGGGAAACAGTGATTGTTTCGATCTCATTGAGATAGAAATTCGGTTCTCCTGTAACTGATCCAGACGTTTTGGATTGGATATTTACCGGGACCTGCATTGTCAGTTGATAGCGGTCACCGAAGTAGGCGACAGAATTAAACAACGGACTCTCTTTACCGTAGGTGATGTAATGATGGCACTCATCGAATAGTTCGTCCATCTGCCGGGCGGGCTGAATCTGTGAAACGCCGTTGGCAGCAAAATCCTGGTGGTTACGATTTTGAAATGCTGTTGTAAATAGAGTCACCCAGTACAAAACAAACAGGAGTACAACAGATAAAGGGGCGGCAATGATGCCTACTAATATCGCACGGGGAAGACGGAGAAAGAATAGAGCGACGCCGGTTACGAAAACGCATCCTGCGAGACCGAACAAAAAGAGTCCCAGCGTGTCGGTGTTACCGAATCGGTTCGACACCAACTCAAATGAGATGAACCCCATGGCTGCTCCAAACACGATCAGTGCCATGGCAGCCGTGGATCGCAGGAGAGACCTTTGCATGGCCGATCCCGGTTTCGCAGGGAGTATTTCGATTTGATTTGTGCTCGACTCCGGCATTCGATTGATCGGCAAAATACGTTGTTATGTGATTTTAGCTCCCAACCTGGAATGGTTCAAAAGCCCTATCATCAAGCCAAAACCCCTTCCAGTAAATGATCCTCATCCGCCGGGCCAATCAACCGCTGGTCCAACCCCTGGTAGGGCACCTTCATCTTCCGCGCGTCTAACCCGGTCAGGTGCAGGATCGTTGACTGCAGGTCGCGGACGCTGGCTTTCTTTTCGGCGACGAAGTAGCCGAGTTCGTCGGTTTCGCCGTATGACACGCCGCCCTTGATGCCGCCGCCGGCCATCCAGATCGTGTAGCAGTGCGGGTGGTGGTCGCGGCCCAGGAAGGTGGAGCCGTTGCGGGCTTCGTTCATTGAGGTGCGGCCGAATTCGCCGCTCCAGACGATCAGCGTTTCATCCAGCAGGCCCCGCTGCTTGAGGTCGGTAATCAACGCGTACAGCGGGCGGTCGATGTCCTTGGCCTTGTTCGGCACCGCGGTGATCAGGTCGTTCCCCTTGCCTGTGCCGTGCATGTCCCAGCCGTAGTCGAACAGCTGGATGAACCGCACGCCCCGTTCCACCATCCGGCGGGCCAGCAGGCAGTTATTCGCAAACGAAGCCGTCCCGCCGGTTGTGCCGTAGAGTTCGTGCGTCGTTTTAGTTTCGCTGGAGAGATCGACGGCTTCGGGAACCGACATCTGCATGCGGAACGCGAGCTCGTACTGGTTGATGCGGGTCAGCGTTTCCGGGTTGCCGAACTGCTTGAGCTCGAATTCATTCAGCTTCTTCAGCGCATCCAGGCTCCGCCGACGGACCTCCCGGTTGATCCCTTTCGGGTTCGAGACGTACAGAATCGGATCGCCGCTGGTCCGGCACTGCACCCCCTGGTAGACGGACGGCAGAAAGCCGCTCCCCCACAGGCTCTTCCCGCCACTCGGATCGCTGCCGCCGCTGAGCAGCACCATGAACCCGGGCAGGTTTTTGTTTTCCGAACCGAGACCGTAGGTGATCCAGGAACCCATCGAGGCCCCGCCGAAACGGGGGGCACCGGTATACAGGAACAGCTGGGCGGGCGCGTGGTTGAACTGATCGGTGTGCATCGACTTGATGACGGCCACATCGTCGGCGACCTTCTGGAAGTTCGGGAGCAGCTCGCTCATCCAGGTGCCGCCCTCGCCGTACTGTTTGAATTTGTAGGGTGTCCCCAGCATTTTGGGATGCCCCTTGATGAACGGGAAGCCGCGGCCTTTCAGGAACGAATCGGGGCAGGGCTGCATGTTGCGTTTGACCAGCTCCGGCTTATAGTCGAAGAACTCCTGCTGCGGAGGCGAACCGGCCATGTGCAGGAAGATCACGTGCTTGGCTTTCCCCGGGATGCGGAACGGCGGCGTGTCGGTCTGCTCCGGTGTGTTCGCGGCGGCGCTGTTGTTCTCGGCGAGCATGGCGCCCAGGGCGATCGAACCGATGCCGGTCGAGCCTTGCGCGAGAAAGTGGCGGCGGGTTACCGCCTGCAGTTGCTGTTGTCTGATATTCATGGTTTATCCTTTCGTGAGAACGCCATCCATGTTCAGCAGCACGTTGGCGATCACGGTCCAGGCTGCGAGTTCTGCGGGGTTATATTCTTTGGGCAGCGGATGCAGCGGATTCTCCAGGAGCTGTTTGGCTTCCTCGGGATGGGCTGCATAGTAGGCCTTTTCAGATTCATAAAGTGCCAGCAGCGGCTGCACCTGTGCGGGTTGCGGCGGACGGAGCAGGCAGAGCTTGAGTCCATATTCGATGCGGGACTGTGGCGTGTCGCCCCCTTCATCGAACAGCCGTTTGCCCAATGCCTGCGAGATTTCGATGAAGACCGGATCGTTCATCGTGATCATCGCCTGCAGCGGCGTATTGGTGTTGATGCGACGGATCGTACAGATCTCCCGGCTGGGGGCGTCGAAGGTCGCCATCGAAGGGTAGGGGACCGTGCGCCGCCAGAAGGTATACAGACCCCGGCGGTAACGATCGGCGTCTTTGCTGGTGGCCCAGGTCCGCTGACCGTTGAACGCGGCCCGCCAGATGCCCTCGGGTTGCACCGGATAGACGGACGGCCCGCCGACCTTCTTCGTCAGCAGACCACTGACGGCCAGCGCCTGGTCGCGAATCATCTCCGCCGACAGACGGAAACGCGGCCCGCGGGAGAGCAGGCGGTTCTTGGGATCTTTCTCCAGGTGAATCGGCTGCGTGGTCGAAGCCTGCCGATAGGTGTTCGACATCACGATTGTTTTCAGCAGGGCTTTCATGTCCCAGCCGTTCTGAACGAATTCGGTTGCCAGCCAGTCCAGCAGCTCTGGATGACTGGGGAGCTCGCCCTGCGTGCCGAAGTCTTCCTCGGTGACGACGAGCCCCGCCCCAAACAGCTGCGACCAGAACCGGTTCACGGCGACTCGAGCGGTCAGTGGGTTGGCAGGATCGGTGAGCCACTTCGCGACGGCGATCCGGTTTTCGGACGTCTCTTTAGGAGCCGGGTTGAAGGCACTCAGCAGCGCCGGTTCCACCAGGTCGCCCGGCTGCAGGAAACTGCCCCGCACCATGATGTGCGTTTTTCGCTGCTTGTCAGCCGGCAGCTCTTCCATGATCGGCAGCTGCGGGAATTTCGGTTTTGACTTCTGCAGTTTGGCGATCTCGTTCCGCGTCGGTTTGAGCAGCGGGGCGATGCCGCGGTAGTAGTCGGCCAGTTTTTTCTTTTGAGCGGGCGTGCGTGCTTCCGAGAGGGAATCGACAATCGCCAGGATGTCATCGGGGACGCTGAGCCGGGGTTCGAGTTTGGCTTCTGTTGTGTATGACAGGCGGAAGTGTCCCAGCGCGTACTGGGGGTCTTTGTAATTGTGCGACAGCGTGACGATCAGTCGCTGTTTGCCCGTCGGTTTGACCGGGCTGTTATCGGGGAAGAAGTACGCGCTGTTGGCTTTGCCAAACTGTGGAGCGATGCCCCAGCCGGTTTTGTTGCCGCTCTTGGGATCCAGCGTCGCATTCACCGGGAAGCCGGACTGCGAGTGAGAAGCGAGCGCCCGTTTAATGGGAATCACACGGCGATCGGAGATGGACAGCGTGGTGCTCGGATCCGGCGCTTTGGTGACCACAGTCTGCCAGATGACATTGCGATCCTTGTCGAGCAGACTGACTTTGAAGTTTGCCAGCCGATCGCCGGAACCATCGGTGCGGTTCCAGATCTGAACGCGTTCGACAGGCGTGACTTTTTTCAGGTCGAGCTCCCACCAGGGTTTGACTTCCTGATTGGTGTGCGTGGTGGACTTCGCGTTGAAGAAGTGGCCGTCGGTGTTGCCGTCGATGGCGAGTTTTGCGGGAGCGGAATAGCCAGTACTCGACTGTGTGGCGACACCCTGTCCGGCGATGTTCCTGTCTCCCTGATAGACCTGCACCTCGGCCAGCGAGAGAAACTGTTTCTTATTCCCCTGGTGTTCGATCCGCAGGAACTGTCCCTGCGCGGGTGCGTCTTTCTGTTCCCCTTTGATCGGCTGCATTTCGACTTTGATATTTGACAGGACGAAGTTCCCGTCTTTGGCCCGCCCCGGTCCGTTCGCAGACAGGCTTTTGTCCGGCAGCACTTCGAGCCGCAGGGCTTTGAAGGCGGGTGCGTCGATTTCGGTTTCGATCGTGTAGCTTTCTTTCGCCGCGGGACCGGAAGCCAGAATCGAAGCGTCGTTCTGAATCGTAAACTTTGTGGTCTTCGCGGAGGACGTCACGCTGGTCGGCTTCAGTGTCTGCCAGTTGGGCTTCGCGTGCAGTGTTGATTCCCACTTTTGCTGTGCCGCTGCGAGTTCTGGCGTGTGTGTATTCAGTTTCTGATTCAGCGACGCGATTTCCGCTTCGATGCGTTCGGTCGTTTTGATCATCTCCGGTGTGGGAGCGGCAATCGTCGGTGCGTCGGTCGGTTGATCGTTGTCCGCGGTCTGATTGAAAATCGCGTAGAGCTGGTAGTATTCCTTCTGTGAGATCGGATCGTATTTATGCGAGTGACATTTCGCGCAACCCATGGTCAGCCCCATCCAGACCTGGATTGTCGTGTCGACGCGATCCTTGACGGCGGCGACGCGGAATTCTTCGTCGTCGGTCCCCCCTTCGGTGTTGGTCATCGTGTTGCGATGGAAGGCGGTCGCGACTTTCTGTTCGAGTGTCGGATTGGGGAGCAGGTCGCCGGCCAGCTGTTCGAGGGTAAACTGATCGAAGGGCATGTTCTGGTTGAAGGCGTTGATGACCCAGTCCCGGTAGCGCCAGATCTCCATCCGCAGGGGATCGGAGCCGTAGCCTTTCGAGTCGGCATAGCGAGCCAGGTCGAGCCACTTGCGGGCCCAGCGTTCGCCGTAGGAGGGATCGCTTAAGAACCGATCGACCAGTTTTTCATAGGCGTTGGGTGATTTGTCATTCACAAACTGATCGACTTCGGCCAGCGTGGGAGGCAGCCCCCGCAGGTCGAAGCTCAGACGACGAATCAGCGTGTAGCGGTCGGCTTCCGGGCTCGGTTTCAGCCCCGCCTGTTCCAGCTTCGCGAGGATGAAAGTGTCGATGTCATTCGCCGGCCAGTCTTTCTGTTTGACTGCGGGCAGCGCAGGTCGTTGAGGCGGAATGAAAGACCAGTGCCGGGCATAGGGGGCGCCCTGTTCGATCCAGGCTTTGATCTTCGCGATCTGGGCGTCGGTCAGTTTCTCACCCACATCGGGGGGCGGCATCACTGCGTCTTCATCGTTCGAGGTGATGCGTTTGAAGAGCTCGCTTTTCGCAGCGTCTTCGGGGACGATCGCGTGGGCGTCGCTTTCCAGCTTCATGACCGCGGAGGCGCGTTCATCCAGACGCAGGCCGGCTTCGCGGGTTTCGGGATCGGGACCGTGGCAGTGAAAGCAGTTCTTGGAGAGGATCGGCCGGATGTCCCGGTTAAAGTCGACCTCGGGTGTTTTGGCAGGCGAAGCTTTCTCGGATGATGATTTTGCAGGGGGAGCGGCACTCGTAACGTGCGCGCTGAGCAAGAGGATTCCTGCCAGAGAAACGGTTCTCAGGTAGAGATTCCACATAGGTATGCACCTTCAGGTAGGATTTGCGCTGCCGCCGTACCCGGGGATATCGTCTCAATCACTGAGAGCTGGTAGAGAGAGTGGTACAACAAACAACGCGGGTTCAGGTTTGGTGATACCAGTCCGTCAGTCTGTGTGTAGATTGACGGTAGCCGACGGTTCTGAAGCGTACGGCAGGTAAGTTAATTCACTCCAGACACGACGAAAACGCCCTGTCTGTATTAACTTAATATAATTTATGCAAAGAGCAGATGCAAGAAAAAGAATCGCTTTGCCTGAGAGGGAGACAGCGGCCCCCGGCTGCCTCCAACAGGGGTGAATCAGTCGATTCCCAGGTTCTTTTCAATGCTGCGAGCTTTGGAACTCATCACCCATTTCTGCCACCAGCGGTCTACGTCGTGTTCACGAACGCGGTCGCCGCGGGCTTCTTCCCCCACATAGCTCCACTGGTCAACTTCTTCTTCCCCACTCCAGTCGGAATCGAAGGGTTTGGGCTTGAAGGCACGCATGGTTTCATACTGCAGGTCTGAGATGGGCTTCATCACTTCTGCGCAGCCGCTGGTGAGGAAAAACACCGGCCCACAGGCGATGAACGCCAGGACAAAAGATTTCATGAGAGGATCCTCCATACAATCATCGCCGGAAGAGGACAGCGCGTGTCTTCACCGTTATGATTGATGGTCTACAATAGAAATGTGAGAATTGTAAAACGGGGCGGGAGCCCCGTTGAGAGAGAGTGCGACGAATTTTAAGGATTTCGAATTTCAAGTCTACCCTGATTTTTCCAGACCGGCTCAGAGCCGTTTGAGACTGTAATAGAAGGAGTATCCGTGGATTCCCCATTAGATGTACTGGTCGTGGCTCCGCATCCCGACGATGCCGAAATCAGCGTGGGCGGCACGATTCTGGCCTGTAAAGCCGCGGGCCAGCGTGTGGGCGTTGTTGAACTAACCAACGGTGAACCAACGCCTTACGGTAGCCCTGAGATCCGGGAAAAAGAGACCGCCGCCTCGACAGAGGTCCTGCAGCTGGACTGGCGGGAGAACCTGCAACTGCCAAACCGGAGTCTGGAATCGAGCCTGACCGCCCGCCGTCAACTGGCGGAAGTCTTTCGCGAACAGCAGCCAAAAGTGATTCTCGCCCCGTACTGGGAAGACGTGCACCCCGATCACGTGGCGGCGAGTCACCTGGTGGATGCGTCCCGGTTCTGGTCGAAGCTCAGCAAAACCGATATGTCGGGGGATCGCTACTGGCCGCCGCAGATCTATTATTTCTGGAGCATTCATCTGCGGATTCATCCCAAGGCGAGCTTCGTGTTCGATATTTCTCCTCACATCGAGCAGAAAATGCAGGCAATCCGCTGTTATGAGAGCCAGATGATCCAGGGGCGTCCGACAGAACATCCGACGGTTCTGGACGACATCAAAGACCGGGCCCGTTACTGGGGCTGGACGATTCATCGGGCCTATGGTGAACCTTTTGCCAGTCGCGAAGAGATTGGAATTCAGAGTTTTCTGCCATTATCGGCGGCGGAATGAACGTAAGGATTCCCAGTTGCGCGGAATCTCCCGTCTGGAGAATCCGCAGGAGTACCGTGAGGAAATCGCCCTGATTCCGGGCGGTTTTTCGGTTCAACCTTGAATGTTCGTACTTTCATCGGTTAGACTTTGCTAAACAGAATTTACAAATATCCCGGAATGACAGCGCCTGAACTGACTGGGGCGACACATCCAGGTCAGTTTATAAGAGTGCCCTCACGACTCTGACTGTTGTTCCACCCCGCCTGAGCGCACAGTGCCACCCTACCTTCTGACACTTAATGAGGAGAAAAAAGAAGATGTCTCAACAATCTCGTCGCGAATTTCTTGAACAATCGATGTTTGCTGCCGCCGGCGCAGCAGCTCTGAGCACTTCGATTCCTCAGCTCTCAGCAGCCGAGTCGCAGTCCAGCAGCCCCAACGAAAAACTGCGCGTTGCCCTGCTGGGTGTTAACGGTCGCGGTCAGTCTCACCTGGGTGCCTATGCCGGCCGTAAAGACACCGAGATCGTCGCCATCGTTGATCCCGATGAAAGCGTGGGGATGACCAAAGGCGTCGGTAACGTCTACAAGAAGACCAACAAAAAGCCGAAGTACTACAAAGACCTGCGGAAGGCTTTCGAAGATCAGGACATCGATGTGGTCAGCATCGCGACTCCCAACCACTGGCACGCACTGGGAGCGATCTGGGCCATTCAGGCTGGTAAAGATGTCTACTGTGAAAAGCCGGTCAGCCACAACGTCAGCGAAGGTCGCCGGATTGTGGAAGCCGCCCGTAAGCACAACAAGATTGTCCAGACCGGTACACAGTGCCGTTCACAGCCTGGTCTGATCGACGCGATCGCCTTCATCAAAGCCGGCGGTATCGGCGATGTTAAACTGGCCCGCGGTACCTGCTACAAGCGTCGTAAATCAATCGGCCCCAAGGGTAACTACGATGTGCCGGCCAGTGTCGATTACGATATCTGGCTTGGTCCGGCACCGATGGCACCCCTGACCCGTCAGCGGTTCCACTACGACTGGCACTGGCAGACCCCGACCGGTAACGGCGACCTGGGTAACCAGGGGATCCACCAGATGGATATCGCCCGCTGGGGACTGGGCGTCGATGACATCGGCGAAAGCGTACAGGCTTACGGCGGTCGTCTGGGATATGTTGATGCCGGCGATGTCGCCAATACTCAGGTCAGCATCCATGAGTACGGCGACAAGCGTCTGGTCTTCGAAGTCCGTGGCCTGGAAACCGAAGCTTACAAGGGTTCTAAAGTCGGCGTGATCTTCTACGGTACCGACGGATACCTCGTGATTCCGAGCTACAACAGTGCTACGGCCTTCAACAACGACGGCAAAATGATCAAGAAGTTCTCCGGATCGGCTGATCACTTTGCGAACTTCATCGATGCCGTCCGCAGCCGCAAGATCAGCGATCTGAACGCGGACATCAACGAAGGTCACCTCTCCAGTGCTCTGTGTCACCTGGGTAACATTTCCTACGAACTCGGCGAGAAGATGCCGGTCAAAGAACTGGCTGCTGAGCTCAGTGGAGATACCGAAGCTCTGGAAACGCTGAGCCGCTTCCGTCAGCACCTGGGCGACAACAAGCTCAGCACTGATGATACGATCGTCAGCATGGGTCCCAAACTGACCATCGACAGCAAGGCAGAAACCTTCACCGGTAGCAGGTCTTCTGAAGCCAATCCGAAACTGACTCGTGAATACCGTAAGCCATTCGTGGTTCCTACGACGGCTAACCTGTAAGAGTCTGTTTCGAACGGAAACGATTTGAGAAGGCCCCCTTCACAGCGAAGGGGGCCTTTTTTTATTCGTGCTCTGCCGATGTGTCGGGCTTCGATTTCTGGGAAGCTCGCAACTGTTGCAGCAGTGGGGATTCCAGAATGTGTTTCGCCAGACACTCGCCCACATGCTCCTCTTCGTCCACAACCACATCCGCGCCCGCAGCCAGGAGCTGCCAGTGATGTAGATGATAACGGCAGCGGACATACAGGGCTGTCGAGGGAGCCAGCTGACGCACCAGGAATATGATCTGTCGACAGACGGTCGGGCTGGGCAGGGTTGTGATGACGAGGCGCGAACGATAGAGGCCTGCATGTTCCAGTACCTCGATCTGGGTCGCATCCCCCAATTGAGAGCGGAGCCCGTACTGTTCCGCCATCTGCAGGTTTTCATGATTCAGATCGATCACCACGATTTTTTTCAGGCCCACCTGCAACAGTTCGCCTGCCACCCGCTGACCGGCGGGCCCAAACCCCAGTATGAGGATCAGATCATCATCGGTTTCCCGGCGGGAGTTCAGATCTGCTGCTGGAGCGTCTGTTGTCAGTGGTTCATTTTCGGCCGGTCGTTTCCCACCCAGGCGGCGGAGCAGGTTCGCTGCGATGGGAGCCAACTGAATCAGGTAGGGGGTCAGCAGCAGCGTGGCTATCGTGGATGAGATGATCAGGCGAAACGTTGATTCAGAGAGGATTCCCGGTGCCCCGGCGGTTCCCCGGGCGACCGTCGCCAGTACAAATGAGAATTCCCCGACCTGAGAGAGGCAGAGACCAGTTCCCAAAGCAAACTGCCAGGGCTGACCACAGAACCAGGTGGCACCAAACGTGATCAGCAGTTTTCCCGCAACGATCGCGGCCACAACCGCCAGTACGATTCCCAGGTGACCGATGACCCAGTTGAGATCTCCAAACATGCCGACCGCAGCAAAGAACAGGGTGACCAGCACCGTTTTCAGCGGCTGGACGTCCGCGCGAATCTGCGTTGCGAATGGGGAGATCGCCAGCAGCACGCCGGCGACGAATGCCCCCAGCGCGGGGCTGAGTCCCAGGCGATGGGCGGCCCAGGCAGACCCCGCGGCCATCACCATGGCCAGCAGAATGGGGAAGTCGCGGTTGCGCCTCAGTGAAGAGAGTTCCAGCAGCCGGGGCAGCACGAAATTGAACAGGCCATAAAAGACAGCCACGAAGACAATCGCCAGCAGCAGTGAGACCGACAGCTGAATGGCGATCTCACCGGCCGAACCTTTCCCGACCAGCGCGGTGATGATCAGCATCAGCGGGATGACCGCCATGTCCTGCACCAGCAGAATCCCCAGCGCGGTTCGACCGTGAGGAGCATCGAGTTCGGCCCGGTCATTGAGCATGCGAACCACACAGGCGGTACTGCTCAACGCAATCATGGCACCTATGGCCAGGGACTCTGAGACAGAGAAGCCCAGGAGCAGCGAGACGACGAGTCCCCCCAGCAGGGTGAGGATGATCTGCAGAATGCCGGCCAGCAGTGGAATCCGGCCCAGCCGTCGCAGCCGCGGAAGGGAAAATTCCAGGCCAATGGCAAACAGCAGCAAAGCAACCCCCAGTTCAGCGAGATCAAAGATACTCTGTCGGTCTGAGACCCAGCCCAGCAGGTTCGGTCCTACGAGAGTTCCCGCGGCGATGTAACCCAGGATGGCGCTCTGTCGGAGCTGTTCGGCGAGGGTACCGAGGACGATGGCCGCTGCCAGCAGAATTAAAATGTCTGCCAGCGAATGCCACATGCTCCCTTCTGTGACGGCCAGTAAGTTATAAAAGTGAGCGGAATGTACTCCGAAATCGAATGCAGTCATCGTTGTCAAATCCTGTTTGGCGGGCAAAAGCAAGAGGATCATATACGAGTCGTAGCAGGGGGGAAAGATCTGAATGGAATGATCTGACTGGCTCGAAGCAACGTTGCTCCGAACACGAGAATGTACTTGAAAACGAGTGAATGTTTCTGAAAAGAGTGTCAGATCGGCGGAGGCTGGCTATAATCGTGTTCCAGTCGGGATCACGCTTTCAGGTTTTGTACGGATACGAATGCATGTTTCAGTTTTTCTCTGGTGCGAAAAAACAGGTCAAAAATCAAGTCAAGCGGGCGGTGATCCGGCATCACCGTCGTTCGGGGGCGGTCCTGTTCAGCGATACGACGCTGCGTGACGGCGAGCAGATGCCCGGCGCCACGCTCGACCCGGCGGAAAAACTAGAGATCGCCAAAGCCCTGGAAGCGGCGGGCGTGCATTCACTGGATGCGGGTTTTCCCGCTTCGTCCCAAGCCGACATCGAAGCAATTCAGAGCATGGTCGGTGTCATTAAAAAGCCGGTGCTGACGGCACTGTGTCGCACACTGCCCGGTGACATCGACGCGGCCGATGAGGCACTGGCGGGTAACCCGCCTCACAAACGGGGTGTGAGTCTGTTCTGTGGCACCAGTCCACTGCACCGTCAGTTCAAGCTCGAAAAAAATAAAACCGAAGTACTCAAGCTGATTGTCGACAGTATTCAGTACGCCGCCGAAAAGTTTGACATCGTCGCGTTCAGCCCTGAAGACGCGAGTCGGACCGAAGTCGATTTCCTGTGTGAAGTTTACCGGGAAGCGATCGCTGCGGGCGCGACGACCATCGGGTTTCCGGATACGGTGGGCATCCTCACTCCGTACAAGGCACAGGATCTGATCTGCCAGATTCAGGATCAGGTGCCTGGGATTGAAAATGTGTTGCTGGCGGTCCACTTTCATAATGATCTGGGACTGGCCGTTGCTAATACGCTGGCCTGCATTGACGCCGGGGCAAACGTCGTGCAGTGCACCGTGAACGGCATCGGGGAGCGGGCCGGCAATGCCGCACTGGAAGAGGTCGCGATGGCTCTGCATCTGCACCAGGATGAATATGAGCGGCCGCACAAACTGGATGTCTCCCAACTCGCGCCGTTGTGCAGTCTGGTTTCAGAGTTGACCGGGATTGCTCTGTCGCCCATGAAGCCGATCGGCGGCAGTAACATTTTTGCGACCGAAGCGGGCATTCATCAGGATGGGCTGCTGAAAAATCCGGATACGTATTTGCCTTACCGTCCGGAGACGGTTGGTGCTGAAGGGGTCAAGCTCGTGCTCGGGCGTCACAGCGGCCGCAAGGCGATTCTGCATCGACTGCACGAGCTGGGCCGGGAACCGAATGAGCAGATCGTGCAGCGGGTCCTGCAGGCGATCAAGGAACTCCCCAAAGGGGAACTGGTCGACGACGACCTGCTGCTGAAGCTGTCGAGCTGATGAGAACCGAGTGACAGATCAGGCGAAGTAATTTACCGCGTTGCGGAACAGCTTGATCCCTTCGCCTTCCCCTTCGAGTCCCAGTCGCGTCCACTGCGGGTGCTGTGTGGCGAACAGGTAGCGTTCGGGGTGGGGCATCAGTCCCAGGACCCGACCTGAAGGATCCCCGAGGGCGGCGATGTTATAAGCCGAACCGTTTGGATTGACCGGATAGGGCAGGATCTCTTCCTGCAGCACCGTCTCAGCTTCCCCGGTTTCGCGGTAACACATGGCGATCTGCTGGTTGGCTTGCCAGTTTTCGATGACCGAGGGATCGCTGACCGCGATACGGCCTTCGGCGTGAGCGATGGGCAGCTCGATCTGATCGATGTCTTTCAGGAAGACGTTCTCTTTGGCAAGCACGCCCAGGTTGACCCAGAGTGAAGTGTATTTGCCATTGTCATTCCAGGTCAGCGTGGCATCGCGGGGCTGATCTGCCTTGGGGGGCCAGCTGGCGGCACCACCGGGCAGAATCCCTGACTTGAGCAGCACCTGAAAACCGTTGCAGATTCCCAGAACCAGTTTGTCAGCAGCCAGGAAATTGCCGATGACTTCACCCAGTTGTCCCTGCAGATGGCTGGCGAAAATGATGCCCGCGCCGACGTCATCTCCGTAGCTGAATCCGCCCGGCAGGCAGAGGATCTGATAATCATTCAACTGCGCCGGGTTTTCCAGCAGTTTGAGCAGATGGATGCGGGTGGACTCGGCTCCACAGAGATCAAAGGCATGTGCCGTTTCGATATCGCAATTCGTTCCAGGGGCGCGTAACACGCAGACTTTGGGAGAAGTTGACATGGGAGCAGAGTAAATCCTTTGTTTCGATAGCATTTCCTGGGGAAGACGAAAATGGTTTCCACTACAGAGGATGCTAAAGCCAAAACCGGTTTTCTGCCAGCGTCAGGAGCGGGTTAGCCTCTGAAAAACCGGGTTTTCCTCTGATTCATCCATCGGAGGCTCGTTATGTCGCTGTAAATCATTTTATTTTAATGGCTTATGAGTTCTAGAATCGTCGGGAAACCGGAGAAATCCCTCTATTCGCTTCGGGGGGCATCTGTTATAGTTCCTCGCCTGTTCTGGAGCCTCTTCGTTCCGAAGGGGACAGCCCTGTTTTTCCATAGTCTGCCTGTTCATGAATTCCTGTTTTCGTCTGCTCGTGATCGTGTTACTGACACCTGTCTGTGCAGGTTGCATTAACTCCACGAATACGCGGATTCCCCGGCTGTTTCCGGGACGTCAGACGATGAACCGCAGCGAGAAAATGGAAGAAAAGAAGATGCTCGAGCTGGAAGACCCGCTCCCCTCCAGTTCCCTGGGGCCAGAAGTGACCCGGCCCCCTGATTTCAGTCGGCAACGGACCGAATCGCGGCTGGCGATCGAGCAGTCGTTGATCAGCCGGCCCCATGTGCAGCCGCAGCCGGGCGAAGCCGTACATCCCATTCCCCGGCTGTCAGGCCGAAACTCGAAATATCCGGAAGTGATTCAACGCTGATCTTATAGATCGGAGTGCTTTTTCACGGCTTCTGCTTTTCATTACCCCTCGATCCCGTACAATGCAGATGTGTCGACTCCGATTTCACTCTGTTCAGGGTAAGTGCTGATTTGCGATACCTGCGATTTTCAACCGGACTCCATTGTCGTCTCCCGGTCTCGATCCGTGGTGTGCTGGCGGTGTTACTGCTGCTGCTCTCCGGTCAGACGGTGCCTGTGCAGGCGCAACAGGAAGTCAATCGTTCGATCGATGCGCAGGGCAAGCGGTATTATACAACCCCCGCGCGACAGGCGGTCCAACGCGGCCTGCAGTATCTGGCTGAGCGTCAGCATCCGGACGGCTCGTTTGGTTCCGGTTCTACCTTTAAAAACAATGTGGCGGTGACGGCGCTGTGCGGCATGGCATTCCTGGGTGACGGCAATACGCCGGGACGGGGAAAATATGGAGTGCAGGTGCAGAAGGCGGTCGATTTCATTCTGGCGTCCTGTAAACCCTCAGGTTATATCATCTCCCCCGACAGCATTTCTCATGGCCCGATGTACGGTCACGGTTTTGCCACCCTGTTCCTCGCGGAGGTCTATGGGATGACGCGTCGCAAAGATGTGCGCGTCAAACTCGAAAAGGCGGTGGAACTGATCGTCAAATCGCAGAACTCCAAGGGGGGCTGGCGGTATACGCCGGAGAGTAAGGATGCGGACCTTTCGGTGACCGTCTGTCAGATCATGGCGCTCCGCGCGGCACGCAACTGCGGGATCTTCATTTCCAAGGAAGTGATCGACCGTTGTATCGATTATGTTAAAAAGAGCCAGAACCCCGATGGCGGATTCCGCTATCAGCTCGTCCGGCAGGCGGAGAGTGAATTTCCCCGCTCGGCGGCTGGCGTCGTCGCCCTCTACAGTGCCGGGATCTATGAAGGTCAGGAAATCGAAAACGGACTGACCTACCTGATGGGGCGGCTGCCCAACCAGCGTTATTTCCGTGGCAGTCATTATTATTACGGTCAGTATTACGCCGTCCAGGCGATGTGGCAGGCGGGGCAGCAATACTGGGATGTCTGGTATACCGCGATCCGGGAAGAACTCGTGGCTGGCCAGATGTCAGGCGGCAGCTGGCGACCCGACAGTTCGAACTGCGTGGAATACAGTACGGCGATGTCCTGTATCGTACTGCAGATTCCCCGGAATAATATCCCCATTTTTCAGCGTTGAACCGATTAGTTCGCCTCCCCAAAGGATGCCTGATGCGATTGTCCGTTGCTCTCTGCCTGATCCTGCTGTTTGGTTCTGTTTCAGAACGTCTGCAGGCCGACACACTGCGGACAGCCAGCGGTAAGAATCTCACCGGCGATCTGATTCAGATCGAACAGAATCTGTTCAAGCTGCAGAAGAAAGCGGGAATCGAGGTGATCCCTGCGGCAGAGACGATCCGTGTGCAGCTGGATTCTGTCGATGCGCTGCCTGCGAGGGGGGGACTACTGATCCTGGCAAACGGGGACCGGCTCCATGCAGAGATTCTGCGAGCGGCTGAGGAAGCCCTGGTGATCCGTCTGACTGCCTGTCCTGCACTGGATGAATTGAAGGTGCCGCTGGAAACGGTCAAAGCAGCCTACTTTCGCTGGCCAACAGCGACACCTGCGAAAGCGCGGCTGATTCGTCACCTGGAACAGACAGTGAAAAATTCGGACCTGTTCTATCTCAAAAATGGCGATTACCTCGAGGGGGAGTTTCTGGGTTTTGATACGAAGGGATTCCAGTTCGATTCGGCGGCCGGCGAAACGACGGTACCCCGTGACGGCATCGCCTATTTCTACTTCAACCCGGAACTGATCAACTTTCCGCAACCCGATCAGCTCCGCTATCAACTGCAACTGACCGACGGCTCCCGAGTGACCGTTTCCACACTCACCCTCGATCCGAAAGAATTCCGGGCCAGAACATTGTTCGGGGCAGAGATTCACTGCGAGCGGAATCGCCTGGCTGCGGTGATCCCCCTCGGAGGGCGCGTGGTTCCGCTGGCGCAACTGGATCCGGCGGAATATCAATATACGCCTTACCTCTCAGGGCAGTGGAAGTGGCACCGCAATCGGAACGTGCTCTCCGGTCCGCTCATTTCAGGTGGGCAGGAATTTGATTCGGGACTGGGGATGCACAGTGCGGCGGAACTGCGTTATCCACTGGCGGGCGAGTACGCAGCCTTCGAGACGCAGGTCGGTCTGGACGATACGGTCGGAGAACGGGCTGCGGTGGAAGTACAGATCGAGGTCGATGGGAAGCCGGTCTTTCAGCGCGAGTTCGTTCGCAATGAGAGGCAGGTCTTCAACGTGCCCCGCATCAATCTGACCGGCGCACAGCAACTGGTGCTCAAAGTCAATTTCGGCAAAAATGCGGATTTTGAAGATCACCTTAACTGGTGCCGCCCGGTTCTGATCAAGAAACCCTGATTTCGTTTTCTCACTCTCGCCGGAAAGTCGACCGGGCAGAGTGGCGTCGGCGGTCTGATTTTTCTATTCTGGTGGTCTTCCAAGCGCGTCGATCCTTCCCGTTTCATCACCCGCATGACAAAGAGACTCCTTATGAAGAAAACGATTACCTCACTCGCGTTGCTGCTGGTCCTGGCTGTCTGTCCGCAGCTCTCTGCTGAAGAAAAAGTGAACACCTCTCCGGCACCCGTCAAACTGGTCAAGGTTTTTCCTTACCTGCAGATTGACCGCCCGATTGTGATCACGCATGCCAATGACGGTTCGAACCGCCTGTTCATCGCTTCCCAGAAGGGAAAGATCTATGTCGTACCCAATACGCCCGAAGACGAAGATCTCGAAGAAGGGAAACTCTTCCTGGATATTTCCGATCGGGTGATTTATCTCGACAAGAAAAACGAAATGGGTCTGCTGGGGCTGACGTTTCACCCGGATTTCAAAAACAACGGCGAGTTCTTCGTTTACTACAGCTCACCAGAGACTCCCAATGCGACATCCGTCGTTTCCCGGTTCCGTGTTTCCAAGGATGATCCCGGTAAAGCTCTGGCTGATTCCGAAGAAATTCTGATGAAAGTCGAACAGCCGGCCTGGAATCATAACGGCGGGACGATTGTCTTCGGCCCCGATGGTATGCTGTATGTCACCTTTGGTGATGGTGGTGCAGGCGGAGATGCCTTCCACAACGGTCAGAATCTCTCCTCCGTGCTCGGCTCGATCTGCCGGATTGACGTCGATCACAAATCGCCCGGCCTGAACTACGCGATTCCCAAAGACAACCCGTTTGAAGATGGTAAAAAGCCGACGTTCGCGACCATCCGCAAGGAGATCTGGGCCTACGGTTTTCGTAACCCCTGGCGGATCGCCTTCGATGACAAGACCGGCAAGCTGTGGGCCGGCGATGTCGGGCAGGGGGTCTGGGAAGAGATCGACATTGTTGTCAAAGGGGGCAACTATGGCTGGTCGGTCCGCGAAGGGAAACATCCTTTCGGTCCCAACGGTGTCGAACCCCGGAAACACCTGATCGAACCGATCTGGGAATACGATCACCAGGTCGGCAAGTCAATCACCGGCGGTTCGGTCTATCGTGGTAAAGCGATTCCCGCGATTCAGGGGATGTATATTTACGGCGATTATGTCTCCGGGAAATTCTGGGCACTCAAGTATGACGACGCGAGCAAAAAAGTGGTCGCCAACCATGTGATTGAAAGCCCGAGCATTCCCGTGATGACCTTCGGCACCGATCAAAATGGGGAAATGTTCCTGACTTCATCCTTCAGCGAAATCTATATGCTGAAAGCGAAGTAATTCATCCGCGACCCGCAAACGGTGTCGACAGGAATACAAACAAAAACCACGGAGCCCGCTGAAGCAGGTTCCGTGGTTTTGTTTTTTACTCGTTGAAGTTCGCCGGCAGCGATTCAGGCTTCGATGGCGTACTCCTGCAAATCTTCCAGGTCAACGAATTCGAGTGTCGAAATGTGGCACGATTCGAGTTTCACCTTCGGTGCCATGCCGGCTTCGAAGGCTTCTTTCCAGCGTTCCACACACAGACACCAGCGATCGCCCGGCTTCAGACCCGGGAACTCGAACAACGGGTGAGGTGTGCTCAGGTCGTTGCCCCGTTCCTTGGAGAAGGCCAGGAATTCTTCCGTGACTTCGGTGCAGACCGTATGCAGTCCGAGATCCGAACCGCCGGTATTACAGCAGCCGTCGCGGTAAAATCCGGTGACTGGCTCCAGGGAGCAGATCTCCAGTTCCGTACCGAGAACATTTTTGGCTTTCTTTTCAGTCATATTAGAAATTATCAACCTCTCTATATGCTTCGATGACGGCCATGTCGCCTTCCTTGCCCGGTTTGGAATTTCCGTGCTCCATGCCGACGATACCGTCAAACCCTTTCGAGTGAATGTGCTTGAACACGTTCAGGTAGTTGATTTCACCGGTGCCCGGTTCCTTGCGGCCCGGGTTGTCTCCTGACTGGAAGTAGCCGATCTCGTCCCAGCATTGATCGATGTTGACGATGAGGTTGCCTTCGGTAATCTGCTGATGATAGATGTCAAACAGGATCTTACAGGCTGGGCTGTCGACCGCTTTACAGAGTGCATAAGCTTGGGGAGAACCCTGCAGGAAGACGCCGCCGTGGTTCGCATACCAGTTGAGTGGTTCGAGCACCATCACCATGCCGTGCGGTTCAAAAATATCGGCACAGCGACGGAGCAGTTCGATTACATTCGCCGTCTGATAACCTTCGGCCAGACGCGCACGGGGACCTTCATCCAGGTTGCCGGGGACGACGGTCATCCATTTGGCGTTGACGCGTTTGGCGACTTCGACGGACTCTTTGATGTCCTTGAGTACTTCGTCCCAGACCGCTTTGTCTTTGCGGGTGAAGGTCAGCTTGCCGATCGAGCCGTGCGCCACGAACACGCCCATCTGCATGTTGAGCTGTTCCATCGTGTCAGCAATTTTCTGCTGCAGTTCTTTGGGCTTCTTTTTCATGCCGTTATCTTCCCAGGCGGTAAAGCCCTGGTCGGCGGCGAACTTCAGCTGGTCGATGGGATCGTTGCCGGCAGCGTTTTTAAACATGCCGAAGTGAGGTGCGTATTTCAGATGAAATGGCTTCTGCTGTTCGGTGCCGGCTGCCTGGGCTGCGGTACCGCCCAGTACGGCTGCGCTTCCAGCCAGCATGCCACTCTTGAGAAACTCTCGTCGTTGCATATGTCGGACTCCTTATTGTGTATTTATAAGTGTGCTTGAATCAGGAATTCATTCTAGCTGAACGGCAAACCGGATGCACCTGTTATCACCGGGTTTCTTATTACCGGATATCAGGCTGACGCTCGCCAAGTGGAACTGCACATCAGTTGCACAACATTCAGAATGCACCTGTCAGTGCAGCCCGGGCAGGCGGATGACGACCAGGATGCCCACACAGGCCAGTGCAACCAGGACTGATTTCAGCAATAGTGAGAGAGGCGAGAAAATCAGCGTGGCGGTGATGATCAGCACGACAATCGAGATCGCCTGAATTTTGACGCTCAGCCGCACCCCTCCATCCTGCTGCCATTCCTTCAAAACCTGTCCCAGGACGGGAGAACGCAGCAGGGCCTGATTCAGTCGGGGAGAGGTTCTGATCAGAAAGTAACTGGTCAGCAGCAGAAACGGGGTCGTCGGGAGCACGGGGAGCGCGACCCCCAGGACACCCAGTAGAAAGAAGAATGTTGCCAGGACGAGGTAGATTCCCTTTTTCAGTCCCGTGACCGTGGGGACCGCCTGCTCATCAAGGGTATCCAGAAAGGCAGGATGTATTTCATCAAACGCAATCCGATCCAGATGCATCCCCGATTCGGGGGACGAATCTGACTCCTGCTGGTGCGGCTGCGATTTGCGAAGCATGAAACTGGTTCTAGGTCAGGCTAAAAAGGATGTTAGAGTCAGGTATTCTAGCTCAAATCCCCAATCGGGCAAGAGGAATCCCTGGTTCGTCGACCTGTGACACAAGGGGCTCAACGGGAGGTAGAAGCCGGCATCCCTCCCCGGATTGAACCGGCGGCGGTATTGCCGTAATTGTCGGCAAACAGCGGATCCAGAGGGCGACTGTTGGGCACGGAGAGCCAGACGCGGAGCAGATGGCGTTTCAATTCCGGCTCTTCCGCATCGGTGAATTCATCCCGCCGGTGAAACGTGACCCAGTTGTTCAGAAACAGCATGTCGCCCGGATCCTGGCTGAACGTTACACTCATTTCGGGGGTCTCCGCGAGCGCCTCGAGTTGATCCATGGCCTGTTTCTGTTCGGGAGTCATGTCAGGCAGATCAGGCGAGGCATAGGCGCGTTCGATCAGTACCCGCAGAAAGCTGCCGGCAAAATGTCCCTCTTGCACTGAAAAGATCGGCTGCCGACAAAACGGTTTCTGATTACCGGTGTCGACATTGTGCCTCAGATAATAGAAGGGTTGCATCAGTGTTCGCGTCAATTCAGGCCAGCGCTGGCGCATCTCATTAAACAGCGACACGGAACTGACCAGTTGATTGTTACCGCCGGAGAGGGCTTGTTGAATACAGAGGAAGCCGATGACGTCACAGCGGTCGGTATGAAAGCTGAGCCGTTTGCGGGTGTTGGGGCCGCGGGCCTGGGCCTGTCCGACTTTAAAACCTTCGTCGCGCACGTGGAACAACTTTTCGCCGGTCGCGCTCTGAGAGACCGGGGTTCCCAGGTGACTGGAGATCAGCCAGAACAGGGCCTCCCGTTCGGCGGGGGAGTAATCCTCGACCGGAATCCGTTTGATCTGACACGCTCCCGAACCATGTTCCAGCTGATGCTGAGCCTGCTGGAGGAGTGGGCTCACTCCGGGCAGGGGGAACCGCTCAGGTGTGATCTCGTCCTGGCTCAGGTTTTCGGCTGAGATCGATTCGACGGCTGCCTTTAATTCTTCCAGTTGATTCTGGTCCAGATGGATCAGCCAGTCGTCGCGGGAGAAGAGTTCTTCCCCTTTCCAGGCGGCCGGGATCTCGAAGGCGGGGGGCAGGTCCGGGGCGGTTGACTGATCACTCACGCTGAGAATGCTCCTTTTGTTTCTTGAATCGTGGTTCAGTCTGTATCGTAACAGATTCAAGAAAGAGAAAAAAGCAGCGCAGGCGATGTCGCGTTCTGTGTTATCTGGTCTGCAACATGTGTTTGGGGATGGGCTTGATTAGCAGATTGATCGTTTGAATGAGTTTCTTGCGATCGAGTGGTTTCGTCAGGTATTCATCACATCCAGCCTGCAGACACTTTTCCCGATCGCCGGGCATCACGTTGGCAGTGAGTGCAATGATGGGATTGGTGAACCCCATCTCCCTGATGCGTTCCGTGGCAGCGTATCCATCCAGCACCGGCATTTGAATATCCATCAGGATCAGGTCAAACAGTTCGTTGATTTCGTCTTCCGCTTGCTGTGCCGACGTCAGTTGGTCGACGGCCTGTTGACCGTTTTCCACCAGGGTCATCATGCCTCCGGCTTTGGTCAACAGATAATGGATCAGCATCTGATTGTAAATGCCATCTTCCACCAGCATGATCCGGCAGCGTTTTCTCAGCACGCCGAAGCTGGATCGTGATGATTTGTGTTCGTTGAGACGCTGAGAGAATGAAATCTGCTGCGGGATGATTTCAGAGCTGGTACCGGTAATGATCGAAAAGGTAATATTAGATCCCGAATCGGATTCATGGCTCAGCGCGATGTCACCCCCCAGTAGACGCACCAGATGACGCGCCAGCGACAGGCTCAGACCCAGTCCCCCTGCATAAGCCGGGGAGGTCAGATCCGCCAGCTGGCGACCGGCAAAAATCTGGTTGATCGCTTCGGTATTCAAACCCGTTCCCGGATTCTGAATGGTAAAGATCAGTTGCCGGGAAGACTCCCCGGTCAGCGACTTTTCAATCGTGAGTCTGATGTTTCCCTCACTGGTATTATTGATCGCGGCTCCGATCAGGTTCAACAGGATCTGTTTGAGCCGAATGGGATTTGATTTAATCGAATCGGGGAGGGGGTTGGCTAGATGGACATCAAAGGTCAGACCTTTCTGTTCGGCTTTGCGGGCGATGAGTGACTGCACATTTTCAATGACCGTCAGCGGGCAGCAGTCCTGGATCTCCAAATCGAATTGCCCGTCTTCAATCCGGGAAAGATCCAGAAAGTCATTGAAGGTATCCAGCAGATATTGTCCATTCGAGTGAATCGTGTTCGCCGCATCACGCGTTTCTGCATTCTGGCTGGTATCCAGCAGGATTTCCGAGAATCCCAGGATTGCCGAGAGGGGAGTACGGACTTCGTGACTCATCATTGCCAGAAATGATTGTTTGACCTCCCGGGCTCGGAATGCCTGGAGTCGCGTGCCTTCCAGTTCGGCTTCGAGCAGAATCCGTTCATGGATATCAGACAGGGATCCGGTCATGCGGACCGCCTGACCTGCCTGGTTGCGTAACACATGTGCCTGACCGCGAAACCAGCGATAGGCGCCCCCTTTGACACGAAGCCGAAAGTTGCGTTCGAAATGATCGGTCTTATCGAGGGCAGTCTGCAGCGCCTGCATCGTCTGGGGCGCATCATCAGGGTGCAGTAACCGCTGAAAGGTATCCAGACTCGAATCGATTTCCTGATCGCGGTAGCCTATCAGTTCATAAAACCGGGGCGACCACCACTGTTCCGGTATATCCAGGTCGAGCCAGTCCCAGACACCTTCATTCGTATGCTTCAGGAAAAGTTCAAAATGCTGTTGAATGTCGTGTGCTTCCGGTTCTCTGTCTGGCGAGTTGGACATGGAGTTGGGTTCTCTCTTGGCTAATGGTCTTGGTACTTGTAGTATCGTTTATAAAGAGGGAACAATTGTGTGATTCTGATAGAGAGTCTGGAGAGAGAACTGCTTGAGTCATACAAATCTGTGGAGTTTCAGGTAAATGCCTCAGGGAGGGGCGGTTGCAAGTCTGATTGACTGCTGATTTCAGGGAAAACCCCCGGGAATTGTGCTGAATTATCGAGCGGTTGCGACCAGATTCCTCCCTGCTGTATCATTTAGAACAGTTACACGAATCACGCTTGAGATAACACCACCTGCCTCAAGGATTCCCCTCCTTAAACGCTTTATCGGGTGGGCGAATTGGAAGCCAGTGACAGCATGCCTGAACTGTTGAATTATTTTGCCTACGGTTCCAACCTGCACCCCGCGCGGCTGCAGGCGCGGATCGGCATCTGCGCGATGCAGGGAGTCGCTTTGCTGGAGAATGCCGAACTCCGTTTTCACAAAGTCGGCATCGATGCGTCCGGGAAATGTGATATCAGCCTTCAGGAAACCACCGCCGAGGGAGTCTGGGGGGCCGTCTACCAGATCTCTGCAGCACAGAAGCAGACACTCGACCGGTTTGAATCACTCGGACAGGGATATCAGATTCGGGAGCTGGAGGTCCTGACGCATACTCAAGAGTCCGTCCGCGTGTTTACCTACCAGGCGATGACGGAATTCATCGATCCGGGGTTGCAGCCGTTCGACTGGTATCATGAACTGGTCGTCGAGGGCGCTCGTTTTCACCAGTTCCCCTCTGACTACCTGGAGCGTCTGCTGCAGATCGAATTATTGATCGATTCTGACGCAGAACGAGTGGCGCGAGCCCGGGAACTCCTGCGATCGATTGAGGATTTTCGTGACCAGGCTGCTGAATCAGAGTCTAATGACCGCTGATAGAAATCCAGTTCGTGATTGTTTCGTAGATCATTTCTTCTTCCAGGGTCTCGTGCGCCAGCAACTGATCGACCAGTTCTCCGATCGCCGCCCAGTAGTTATCCTGGCGATACAGCTGATACAGGCTCAGCGTCTTCTGTTCGAGATACTGCATACGTGCCTGTCGCTGTGGCACCAGCGCGGCAGCCGCCTCCCAGGCCTGTTGCCAGTCGCCCGACCATTCTGCCACCAGGGCTGGATGAAAAGGATCTCCCGTGTGAATCATCTCGGCCACCGGGCCCGCCAGCGCCACCAGGATCGCTTTTTCACACAATGATTTTTCATCAAACACGCCTTCGGGCCAGGCAATCTGGGCATCGCCGAACCGCTCGGGACCGTCATCCCAGTCCGGATCGATGGTCACCGAATAAACGCGGGCACCGACATACACGGCCATCAGCACATGTCCCACTTCGTGGTAGGCAGTCAGTTCTTCGGTCACGGGATCGGTTCCTCAAGAGGCAGGGAAACATGAAAACGCTTTACGGGCAGCAGGTCGGCTGACATTAAAGCAGGTCGGACAGAATTCAACAATCATTGTCCGCCCTTGATTCGTAACAGGCACAAGAACAATTTCTAATGATTGTTAACAGCGAATCCGACGGGATCACGGGGCAGGGGAACTTTCTGACTATGGTTTGCCCCGCAGCACCGGTAGAATGAACCTTCTGTTTTTTAAGCACACAAAGTTCTATCAGCAAGATGTAAGACTGGAGAGAGTGAATTGATGAAGCGGATGTCTCAGCTGCTCGCCTGTGGATTGTTTCTGTTACTGTTCGTCCCTCAGGCAAAGGCGAAAGAATATGATGTGGTTGTGTATGGAGGCACTTCAGGGGCCGTGACCGCTGCCGTTCAGGCCAAACGTCTGGGGAAATCAGTCGTCATCGTCTGTCCGGATACGCATCTGGGAGGTCTTTCCAGTGGCGGACTGGGGTGGACGGACACGGGCAACAAAGCCGTCATCGGCGGCCTGGCACGCGAGTTCTATCATCGCGTCTGGAAACATTATCAGACACCGGAAGCCTGGAAATGGCAGGAGCGGAAAAACTACGGCGACAAAGGGCAGGGGACTCCCGCCATCGATGGAGCCCAGCGCACCATGTGGATCTTCGAACCGCACGTTGCCGAGGCTGTCTTCGATGAGTTCGTGAAAGAATACAAAATCCCCGTTTACCGGGATGAATGGCTGGACCGTAAGTCCGGCGTGAAAAAAGCAGGGGACCGCATCGCTTCCATCACCACGCTCAGCGGCAAAACTTTTTCCGGGAAGATGTTTATCGATGCGACCTACGAAGGCGATCTGATGGCGACCGCCGGCGTCAGTTACCATGTGGGCCGCGAAGCCAACAGTGTCTATGGTGAAGAATGGAACGGCGTGCAGACCGGCGTTTTGCATCACCGTCATCACTTTGGTCCCAACGCAGTCAAAGAAAAGATCAGCCCGTATAAAGTGCCCGGTGATCCCTCCAGCGGGCTGCTGCCCCGCATCAGTGGTGCGGATCCCGGCAAGTATGGCGCGGGCGACAAGAAGATCCAGGCGTACTGCTTCCGCATGTGCCTGACCAATCACGATGCCAACCGCGTCCCGTTTCCCAAGCCGGAAGGCTACGATCCCGCTCAGTATGAACTGCTGTTAAGAATCTATGCTGCCGGCTGGCGACAGACGTTTGCCAAGTTCGACCCGATTCCCAACTTCAAGACCGATACGAACAACCACGGTCCGATGAGCACCGACAACATCGGCTATAACTACGACTATCCCGAAGCTTCGTATGCACGCCGTAAAGAGATCATCAAAGAACACGAAACCTACCAGCAGGGCTGGCTCTATTTCATCGCCAACGATCCCCGCGTCCCTGCGGAAGTGCAGAGCAAAATGCAGAAATGGGGGCTGGCGAAAGATGAATTCACCGATAACGGCAACTGGCCGCATCAGCTCTATATCCGCGAGGCCCGCCGGATGATCGGCGAATTCGTGATGACCGAAAACGAACTGCTCAAAAAGAAACCGACCCCCGATTCGGTTGGCATGGGGTCCTACACGATGGACTCGCATAACGTACAACGCTACGTCACACCGGAAGGCTACGTCCAGAACGAAGGCGACATCGGCGTTTCGACCCGCGGACCTTATAAAATTGCTTACGGCAGTCTCGTACCGAAAAAAGGGGAATGCGCCAACCTGTTGGTGCCGGTCTGTGTCTCCAGCTCGCATATCGCCTTTGGTTCCATCCGCATGGAGCCGGTCTTTATGATTCTCGGTCATTCCGCCGCCACTGCCGCGGCCATCGCCCTGGATCAGCAGCTGGACGTGCAAGATGTGCCTTATGAGCAGCTCAAAGCCCAGCTGATCAAAGAGGGGCAGGTCCTCGAAGCACCGCCTGAAGTCAAGTATGGCAGTAACGGGATCAACCCCGAAACGCTGAAAGGCATCGTCGTCGATGATTCACAGGCGAAGCTGACCGGCCACTGGACGACCAGCCGTTCTTCGAAGAAGTATGTCGCCTCCGGTTACAGCCATGAATCCAATACAAAAGACGGCAAAGCCGCAGCCCGCTTTGAAACCAAAGTTCCCCAGGCGGGACGCTACGAAGTCCGGTATGCCTATCCGCCGAACACGAATCGCAGTTCGCAGGTTAAGGTGACCATCCACCATGCCGGGGGGACGGCTGCGAAAACCATCAATCAGAAAGAGAAGCCACCGCTGGACGGCGTATTCGTTTCCCTGGGAGAATATGAATTCACGCCGGATCAGCAGGCGGTCGTCGAAGTTTCCAACGCCGATGCGAATGGCTATGTCATTATCGATGCGGTACAGTGGATTCCCGTCAAGGAGTGACTTCATCGCAGTGTGATTCTGTTCTGAAGACAAATCTGAAAGCTGATAGAGGAGTTCGTCGTGCGCAACCAGAACCGTATTCTGTCGATTCTGCTGAGTATTTCACTGATTTCTCTGTTTAGTATCCGGGCCGGTTCCGTCCAGGCTGCAGCGGCACCGGTTCCCCAGGAGACCGTCACCCGGGCAATGAAGACGGCCAGCGAATTCTATCGCAACCAGCTGGCCGTTCACGGTGGTTACGTTTATTACTACAGTCTCGACCTCAAAGAACGCTGGGGCGAAGGGAAAGCATCTCCGGACCAGGTCTGGGTACAGCCTCCCGGAACCCCCACCGTGGGGATGGCCTTCCTTTCTGCTTATGCAGCCACAGGAGACCAGTTCTATCTCGATGCAGCAACAGATGCGGCGCTGGCGCTCGTCTACGGACAGCTCAAATCCGGGGGCTGGACCAACTCCGTCGATTTCAACCCCCGCAGCAAACTGACCGCCGAGTATCGTAACGGCAAGGGACGCGGTAAAAATAATTCGACCCTGGATGACGGTATCACTCAATCGGCCCTGCGCCTGTTGATTCACGTCGATCAGGCCCACCAGTTCCAGCATAAGGAAATCCATGAAGCAGCACAAGTGGCTTTTGATGCTCTGCTCGCGGCCCAGTTCCCGGTGGGCGCATTTCCTCAGGTCTGGACCGGACCGGTGCCGCAGGTCCCTGCGAAACCTGCCAGCTTTCCCAAATATGACTGGCGCACAGAGGGCCGCATCAAGAACTACTGGGACTATTATACCCTGAATGACGGACTGGCCGGTTATGTCACCACGACACTTCTGGACGCGTACGAGATCTACAAAGACGAACGCTTTAAACAGGCAGTCCTCAAGTTGGGAGATTTTCTGATTCAGGCGCAGCTCCCCGAACCGCAGCCCGCCTGGGCCCAGCAGTACAATTACGACATGCAGCCGATCTGGGCCCGCCGCTTCGAACCGCCGGCCATTACCGGAGGTGAGACCCAGGATGTGCTCGAGACCTTGATGCGGATCTATCGCCTCAGTGGGGACCGCAAATACCTGGAACCGATCCCTCAGGCACTGGCTTGGCTGAAACGTTCGCAGCTGCCCGACGGTCAACTGGCCCGCTATTACGAACTGCAGACCAACCGCCCTCTTTACATGACCCGCCGCGGCAAACAGTACAGTCTGACCTATGACGACGCCGATCTCCCCCGACACTATGGCTGGAAGATTACATCGCATGTCAAAGAACTGGAGCGGGAGTTCAATGCTGTCAAAGCCAGCAAGGAATTAAAGGATGAGCCTGATCCCAAATGGTTACTGACCCGGGTGAAAGCGATTCTGTACGATCTGGACGACCAGGGACGCTGGATCAGCGTCAGCACCGGCGAGCGGCTGGTGGGACAGCCGAAGTTCCCCGTGAAGACCCGCTACATCGCCAGCGATCACTTCAGCAGTAACCTGGAGACGCTGAGCGAGTATCTTCAGCAGCTGAAATCGAACTGACTTCAGACACCCACCGCTCCCGTTTAATGCGGAATGCGATTCAGGTGGAAGATCGAGTTGATCGTCACCACTTTGGATTCCCCCTCGCGATGCTGAATGATGTTGATCCCGGTATTGGTCTGCGTGATCTGTTTGGCTTTGCCGATCGGGAGTCCGAGCAGACTGGCCAGGTAAACCCGGTTCACCACGTTATGCGCGACCACGGCGATCGTCTCTCCTGCATGACGTTCCAGCAGACCGCGAAGTGCCGGCTCACAGCGTTCGAACACATCCCCGTACGATTCCCCGCCTTCATAGCGGTTCAGGTAAGGATCGTCCATAAACGCGCGATAAGATTCGGGGAACTCCTCACTGATGATATCCCATGATTTTCCTTCCCAGAGTCCGACATCGCATTCGTGGATTTCGGGCACTTCCTGGGGGATCAGGCCAAATCGATCGCTGACGGCCTGGGCCGTCTCTTTCGCGCGAATCATCGGACTGCAATAGACGTGATGCAAAGAACTGTTCTGAGCGAGGAAGTCTGCCAGCGCCTGGACCTGTTTCTGTCCCGATTCGCTCAGGCTGGGATTGATGCCGCACCCCTGCAGAATAAAGGGACGCTGTTCATTCGGAGGTGTCGCGCCGTGTCGAATCAGGACCAGGTTGGTCACGCCAGGTTCGGGACGCGGGATAAAGTGGTTCGGTTCCATAACTCAGTCCTGTCTACAGGAATTGACTCAGGTCGTTTGAGGCCTGTTCTGGTGAGCCGCCAGTTTGACGGCAGCTTTGACCGCCTCCATGATACCTTTGATGTCAGGTGGCACGTCACTCCAGGCGATATCGAAGGCAGTGCCGTGACTGGGGCTGGTCCTCACAATCGGCAGACCCAGGGTGATGTTGACCGCCTGGTCAAAGCCGAGCAGCTTGAAAGGAATATGTCCCTGGTCGTGATACATGGCGACCACGGCATCGAATTCGCCATAGACGGCGCGGCGGATCAGTGTATCAGCCGGCAGGGGACCGGTCGCATCCAGGCCTGCTGCGCGGGCCCGTTCCACAGCCGGGGCGATGATGCGCGCTTCTTCGTCGCCAAACAGTCCATGCTCTCCTGCATGCGGATTAAGGGCACAGACGGCGACCCGGGGAGCTGCGGCCCCCATGATCTGCGACAGTTCCGAAATCAGGCGGGTCTTTTCATAAATATCATCCGTCTTCAGTAATCCGGGGACACTGGCAATCGATGTGTGCAGGGTGGCATGCACGATCCCCAGTCCTGCCGGGGGATGAATCACCGCGCTGTGAGGCAGATAGAGCATCATGCCGAAATCCGCGACCCGGCAGCGGTCAGCCAGGATTTCCGTGTGACCGGGATACTCGATGCCGGCCCGGTTCAGCGATTCCTTATTCAGCGGCGCCGTGGTGATGCCGTCGACTTTACCGGCCAGACAGTCATCGATGGCACTTACCAGGTAATCGTAGGCGCCGCGACCGGCGCGGGCATCCACCTGGCAGGGAACCGCCTCGGCGACATCGGCCTGACCGCGATCGATACAAAATACGGTCCCTGGCTGAGACTCGAAATCGTCTGGCAACTGATCGACAGCAATGACTTCCAGACCACTGCGTGAGTGCTGCGCGGCCCGTTTCAGGACTGCGGTATTTCCATAAACGACCGGGCAGCAGAGTTGATGCAGTTCGGGCTGAGAGCACAGGGCATCCAGCAGCTGAGGCCCGATGCCGGAGGCATCACCCATCGTTAACGCGATTCGAGGCAGCTTGATCACGATTCGAACACTTCACATTGATCGAGAGGGAGCCCCTCCCGGTCTTTGGGCGAAAGCAGCGGTTCACCGGTCAGGGGCCAGTCGATTTCCAGAGCCGGATCGTTCCAGAGCAGGGTCCGCTCGTATTCCGGAAAATAATAATCGCTGCATTTATACACAAAATCAACCTGTGGGCTGATGACATAAAACCCATGCGCAAACCCGGCTGGCACAAACAGTTGCTTGTGATTTTCTCCCGTCAGCCGGATCGCGTAGGACTTGCCGAACATGGGGGAGTTCTTGCGCAGGTCCACACAGACATCCAGAATTTCGCCTTCCACGACGTGCACCAGCTTGGCCTGGGGATTCTGAATCTGGTAATGCAGTCCCCGCAGGATCCCTGCCGTGGAGCGGGAGGCGTTGTCCTGTACAAAAGAGACACCGACTCCTGCAGACTGGTAGCGCTCCTGCTGATAGGTTTCTTTGAAAAAACCACGTTCGTCAGAAAAGACCCGGGGGGTGATCACCAGTAACCCGGGAAAATCAGTCTGTTCTACATCCATGCGCACTAACTTCTCTCTCTGAGTAGGAATAACGGCGATTGACTCTGAAATAGTCAGAGAAACTTTATAGGGATCATAGCGGTTTTGACCCCGAATCTTAAGGATCGAGAAAGTCCAGTTCCGGAAATCTCAAAATCTTTCTTGAGCCGGAAACACGACACAAGTCTCCTTTTCTCAGGAATTTAGAAAAATGCCCATCCCATCGGAATTTCCCGTTTTTTCTTGAAAATGCTCATGTACATCGCGTATCCTATAGTCAGCTTTTCTTTCCCGAAAAATACAGCTTGCAAAGTTTCCTTCTGACGAGGTATGAGTTTGAGCCCCTTGGTCTTCTTCAGAGCCGCAACCAGTGATTTGGCGCGAGGCACTCTCGTCAGTGCAATTGCGCTGGTCGCTCTTTCTCTGGCGCCCGCCAACGCTCAGGAAGTGAAGGTTCGTAAACCCGTTGTTTCGCCTGTTCCCACAGCGAAGCTTTCCGAAGTCTTTTTCAAAACCGTTCCCGATTCCCTGGAAGACCTCCAGGAAATTGAGCGACAGGTCACCTCCCTGACGGAAACAGCGATCCACAGTACCGTTTCCGTTCGTGTGGGCGATGCCCAGGGGAGCGGCGTGATCATCGACAACAAAGCCGGCTACATCCTGACCGCAGCCCATGTCATCGGTCTGGCCCAGAAGAATGCGACGATCATTCTCCATGATGGCCGCACCCTGAAAGGCAAAACCATGGGCCTGAACCGGGGACTGGATGCCGGGCTGGTCAAACTGGTCGAAGACGCTGAAGTCGATATCAGCAAACTCACTGCCGTCAAGATGGGTGATATTTCAAAGATCAAAACCGGGGAATGGGTGCTGGCCACCGGACACCCCAATGGCTACCAGGCGGGGCGTGCTCCCGTAGTGCGTCTGGGCCGGGTCGTCACTCAAAAGAAACATCTGCTCCAGACCGATTGCACTCTGATCGGCGGAGACTCAGGCGGCCCACTGTTCAACATGCAGGGGGAAGTCGTCGGAATTCACAGCCGCATCGGTCCCTCGACCAGTTGGAATTTTCATATCCCCGTTTCCGCTTTCCAGAATGACTGGGAGAAACTCATCTCGGGTGATATGTGGGGCGCCAAACCTCTCGGGCAGAATGCAGTCCTCGGGGTGAACGGAGAAGATACAGACCAGGGATGCAAGGTGACCGGCGTGACCCGCGGGTTCCCTGCTGAAATCGCGGGTCTGAAAGAGAACGACGTCATTTTTCAGTTGAACGACCAGAAGATTACCGGGATCGAGCAACTGGCTGCCGTCGTTCAACAATATAAACCCGGTCAGACGGTTCAGGTCAGACTCATTCGTGACGGGAAAACCATGACGTTTGAAGTCCAGTTGGCCGCACGGGACTAAGTTAATCATAATCGGGATCCGGATTACTGCTTCGCAATCCGGATTCGATGTCATAGAGATGTGAGGAGAAGCTTTTGAGCCAGGTCCAGACACACCGCAAGTCGCAGACAATCCGTTTGTTTGCACTATCCTTGATCGTCACCCTCTGCGCGAGTTGTCTGACAACCAGCGCCTTCGCCTGGGATCAGCTGCAGCCCAGCCAGTTGACCAGCGGTTCGCAAATCCGTCGCGCGTTTCGGTCTGTGGTTTCCACACCCCGTTCCTGGACGGTACGTGTTCGGTCCAACGGCAGAGAAGCCTCCCTGGGAGCGATTGTCGAGCATGATGGCTATATTCTGACAAAAGCCAGTCAGCTGGAAGGTAAAGTCACCTGCGAGCTCTCGACCTCCGAACGCTACGAAGCGGAAATCATCGGCGTCGATGGCAAGCTCGATCTGGCTCTGCTTAAAATCGATGCCCAGGATCTGCCCACCGTCAAATGGCAGTCAGTCTCTGATCCCAAAGTCGGTCAGTGGGTGGTCACACCCGGACTGAGCATGTCCCCCGTGAGTGTCGGCGTGCTCAGCGTCACCCGCCGTAATATCAAGCCCGCTCCCGGAGTTCTGGGAGTCCAGATCGACGATGCCGAAGGGGGCGCTCTCGTCAAACATGTGATGCGCGAAAGCGGTGCCGAGGAAGCAGGTCTGAAACCAGGCGATGTGATCCTCAATGTCGCCGGCGAAGACATCGACAGTGCCAGTTCGCTCTCCAAGTTTGTCAGAAAGTTTCTGCCCGGCGATCGGGTACTGGTCAGGTTGCTCAGAGACGAAGAAGAAATCAACGCGGTGGTCGTTCTGACCGATCCGCAGATGCTGATCTATGATCGACTGCGTGAAATGCAGAAGAAAATGGGGGGCGCTTTGAGCCGCCGTAAAACCGGCTTTTCGGAAGTCCTGCAGCACGACACCGTACTCCGGCCGGAAGACTGTGGCGGTGTGATCGTGGATCTGCAGGGCAAAGCCGTCGGTTTGAATATCGCCCGGGCTGGAAGAACCAAATCCTTTGCGATTCCAGCCAACCATGTGATTCCGATGATCAAGAAGCTGAAGCTCAAAGAGTATGCTCCTTACGATCCGCTCAAGGACCATAAGCAGCAGACCGTCGCAGCAGACAGTTCCTCATCCTGAATGACGGCAGACAAACTGCCGATCCAGTTGCTCCCGAAACCGACGCACTGCAGATTCCTGAATAGGGTCAGTACGTCGGTTCCCTGCACAGGCCGCACCGCGAATGCCGATGATATCCGGCTGAAGCGCGGCCAGCGATTCGAGGTCGCTGAATCGAATCGATCCCGCCAGTGCGACCTTCAATTCTACCCGATGGGCCTGATCGATGATGTCTCCTAACATCCGGCCCGAGAGCAGGTCCAGTAAACCGGTTCCCTGTTTATTGAAGGTGTCGATCAACAGCCCCGCGCAGTGGTTCTCTATCGCGGCAGTCAGAACTTCTGCCGGTGAAATAGAGTTCGCCTGCTCCCAGTCAGCATAAGCGACTGCGATCCACTCATACCGCTTCTGGCGGGCAGTTTCGATTCGGCTGGTTACGTCCTGCCAGCGGGCGTTCCAGTCGGCGATCCCCTGAATCTGCGAGGGGCCCAGTTTGAGGTAACGCATTGCCCGGGGAATGGGGGGGATTTCCTGGCGCTCCTGCCACTCCACGAGTTCTCCCAGTGCCATACTGAGTGGCACCTTGATCTGCTGGTTTTCACAGTAAGCTTCAATCGTCTGTAAAGTCGCAGACGACACCATACCCAGTGCCCCGTTCTCGGGCTCTTTGAAATCGAGCAGATCACAACCACCTGACAGCGCAGCGGCGATCTCGTCACAGTTTCTGACGCTGACCAGTAACTCAACAGGGGGGAGATTCAACAGCAGGACCTTCCTCAAACGACTCTGACTGACTACGGCTGCGCGGTTTTCTTCGATTTCTGTTTCGAGACCGGATGACGCAGCGCCTTGCCGGCCAGGCTCCCGGTGGGGAATCCGGCCGTGATGGCAGGTGTCCCATTGACGAACAGGTAGCGAATGCCCTCGGAATACTGGTGCGGATTGTCAAACGTGGCCTCGTCGATCAGTTTGTCGGGATCGAACACAACCACATCCGCGAAAGCCCCCTCCTTCAGATAGCCTCGATCTTTCAAGCCCAGGATATCAGCCGGGAGCCCGCTCGCACTGCGGATCGCCTGTTCCAGGGGCAGGACTTTTTCCTGAATCGAATAATAGCCGAGCTTACGTGGAAAGGTTCCATAGTTTCGGGGGTGAGGCCGATCGGAACCGGGCAGATAGGCCCGGCCATCTGAGGCGGTCGCTACCCAGTCAATTTTCATAATCTGGCGGACGTCCTCCTCGTTCATACTGAAATTGACCACTGAGGCCCCTCCGTGACGGGTGATTTCCAGCACGATATCCAGGATGCTTTTCTGTTCGAGGTCTGCGATCTGTTGCAGACTTTTCCCGACCCAGTCGGGCCGGTCAGAGTAACGGGCAATCCGGACGGCACTGCCTCCCTCGCGTTTCTCGATGTTCTTTTCGATCAGTTTGATGATTTTCTCTGAGGTTTCCGGGGCTTCCAGGCGAGCCACCAGCTCCTTGTTGCCCCCCGCCCGAGCCCAGGCCGGGATCAGCGTGGCTCCCAGGGAGGTGCTGGAGGCGATGTAAGGATACTGGTCCGCGGTGACGGTCTGCCCCTGCTGGCGGGCTTCGTCAATCATCGCTGCAGCCCGCAGAACCAGCCCCCAGGCATCCCGGCCGCTCGATTTGAAGTGGGAAATATGGACCGGAAGCTGGGCCTGCTGGCCGATTTTCAGGGCCTCATTGACGGCAGCCAGCAGTTCCGTACTTTCATTGCGGATATGGCTGGCGTAAATGCCGTCATACTCGGAGACGATCTTCGCCAGGGTAATCAGCTCGTCCGTATCTGCATAGGAGCTCGGGACATAGATCAATCCAGTCGACATCCCCCAGGCCCCGTCCTGCATCGCTTTCCGGGCCAGTTTTTTCATTTTCTGCAGCTCTGCCTCCGTCGGCTCCCGCTGCCCCGACCCCATCACATGGTCCCGCAGTGATCCCTGGGGGATCAAATGGATCACATTCGTCCCGCTACCCGCAGCATCGATCCGGCGGTAATATTCTCCTGTATCGACCGGGCCACTGCCGCAGTTCCCCGTAACCACGGTGGTGCAGCCCTGGGTCACGTAATTCATGTTGGCCCGGGTCAGTGGAGAGACGATCTGCCGGTCACTGTGATTGTGCAGGTCGATAAATCCCGGGGCGATGGTCAGTCCCCGACAGGAAATGACCTGATCTGCAGAACCTTTGATTTCGGGGGCTATCTTCACGATCCGATCGTCTTTGATCGCCAGATCGCCGAGAAATCCCGGTTTTCCCGTTCCGTCGATGATCGTACCCCCTTTGAGGAGCAGGTCATACGAAGCGGGTTCCTGGGCAGCCAGCGAACGGAACGGAATCAGAGCCAGTATCAACAGGCACAGGCTGACCTGCAGTCGGAGATATTTCATGTGTGGAACTCCCTGAATTGGACTGGATTTTTGGTGCGAGCTCGTGATTTATGAAGATTTAACGTACTCAAGGTCAAAGTATCGCTAAAACCAGTTAGAACTACCAGTAAGAATCACTAATTCTGGACTTTGCGTTACTAATCGATTGTTGATATATTCTGCCCCTTATTATAGTAGCCTGATGCGCTGCGAGGCGGCTATCTGGAGAGACCCTCTGTTCCCTGTCAGGAACGTTCGAATGTCAAGAAGGTTTCCCGAGTGAATCATTTTGGGAAGATTTAAGAGTCATGAAACGAGAAGATGTGCGGAACATTGCCATTATTGCGCACGTGGACCACGGGAAAACCACGCTGGTCGACGCTCTGCTGCACCAGAGCGGCCAGTTCCGGGATTCGCAGTTGAAAGGTGACTGTATTCTGGATTCGAACGATCTGGAACGCGAACGGGGAATTACCATTCTGGCCAAAAACATCGCCCTGATGTACAAGGGGGTGAAAATCAATATCATCGATACCCCGGGCCACGCCGACTTCGGTGGTGAGGTCGAACGGGTCCTCAGAATGGCCGATGGTGTGCTGATTCTGGTCGACGCCTTTGAAGGTCCTCGTCCCCAGACCCGCTTCGTTTTGAAAAAGGCACTCGAATGCCATTTGAAGCCGGTTGTGGTCATCAACAAGATTGACCGCCCCGACTGCCGTCCGGATCATGTGTTGAGCGAAATGTTCGACCTGTTCGTCGATCTGGATGCGGACGACGAGACTCTCGACTTCCCCTATATCTATGCCAGTGCCCGTGAAGGTTTCGCCACACACGATCTGGACAACTTCGGCGACAGTATTCACCCACTGCTGGACATGGTGCTCGAAAAAGTACCGGCTCCGGAAGTCGAGTTCGACGCTCCGCTGAAGATGATGGTGACGACCCTGGAATGGTCCGAATACGTGGGCCGCGTCGCCACTGGTCGTATCAGCACCGGCAAAGTCCGTCGCGGGGAAAAAGTGACCCTGATCAAGGCTGGCGGAAAGCATGTGAACTGCACCATCGATTCGGTGGAACTGTTCAACAACCTGGGCCGGGCGCCCGTTGAAGAAGCCACTGCCGGCGACATTGTCGCCCTGGTCGGCCTGGACAATCCGGAGATCGGCGACACCGTGGCCTGTGCTCTCAAACCCGAGGCCCTGGAACGCATCGACGTAGACGAACCTACGCTCTCCATGCTGTTCACGATCAACAGTTCGCCGCTGGCGGGGCAGGATGGGAAGTATGTCACCAGTCGTAACCTGCGGGAACGGCTGATGCGCGAACTCGAATCCAACGTGGCCCTGCGAGTGACCGAACGGGAAGACAAGGATTCCTTCTCTGTCTCCGGGCGTGGTGTCTTGCACCTGTCCGTGCTGATCGAACAGATGCGCCGCGAAGGCTACGAACTGTCGGTCGGCAAGCCGGAAGTGATTCGCAAGAAGATCAACGATAAATGGCACGAACCATTCGAAGAACTGGTGATCGACGTTCCCTCGGAATCGGTCGGTTCCGTGATGGAACTGGTCTGTGCCCGCCGCGGACAGGTCATCGACATGACCGCCGGCGAAACCGGGATGTCCCACCTCAAGTTCTCGATTCCCGCCCGCGGGTTGATCGGTCTGCGGACCCGTCTGCTCAATGCCACCAAAGGGGAAGCGATCATCAATCACCGTTTCGAAGGCTATAAGCCCAGCGAAGGGGATGTCCCCCGGCGTGCGAACGGCGTGATGGTTTCCCAGGCGAAAGGGCAGGCTGTCGGCTATGCACTCTGGAAACTGCAGGAGCGGGCAGAGTTCTTCGTTTCTCCCGGGGATGATGTCTACGAAGGAATGATCATCGGCGAAAACGCCCGTGAGAATGACCTCGTGGTCAATCCGATCCGGGGTAAGAAACTGACGAACGTGCGTGCCTCGGGTTCGGATGAAAACGTTGCTCTCAAGCCGGCTCGGGAAATGAGCCTGGAAGCCGCCCTGGAGTACATCGAGCAAGACGAGTATGTGGAAATCACTCCCAAACTGATCCGGCTCCGTAAGATCTACCTGACGGAAAACGAGCGGAAACGCCAGCACCGCAGTGCGAACGCTTAATGCCGCACGCTTTTCAAAATGACTTCAATTTCAAACCTGGGGCCGGCTTAATGGTCCCAGGTTTTTAATTTGCCCACCAGTTCCAGCATCTCATTGCGGCGCTTTTCAAACAGCCCGAACAGAGTCAGGATGCAGATTCCCAGGCCGATGCCAAACGCCCACCACGGCCAGATATGGCCCAGTGACTGGGACGCGTGCCAGATCATACTTACGATGGAGAGCACCAGGAACGAAGTGCCGACATACAGGAAGGCCCGCACCCGCAACAGCATTCCCGCGAAGATCCCCAGGACCGACAGACCACACAGAATCAGCGGTAACCACAGGCTGTTCGCGACCCCGGTGATGAACATGTCGCCCGTCGAGCTCACGTAAATCGCGATCGTGGAGAAATACCGGATTGAAGTCAGCTGGCTTTCGCTCAATTTTTCACGATTCAGATGCGTTGCGACCAGTACTGACAGGGCTGGCGGAATCAGCCAGAGCTGCGGATGCTGTGTCAGCAGTTGTCCCTGTTCCGCCCAGAAGGCCCACAGCGCACCGTTGCCGGCCAGAGCCGCCAGAGACGTGTAGACGAATGATTTCCTCCAGAGGCTCATCACCACGTAGACCAGGCTGATCAACAGCAGAACCAGCGAGTATTCACCGGCAACCGGAGACGTCTGCGTGGAAGCACCATGAATCCAGAAACTCAGTGCCGGCAGCAGGGGCAGAAATACGCCGGTCCGCTGGAGCGGCTCAGATAATACTTTCAGCCCGATGCGTTCGAAGAACTCGCCAACCCCCGCGCCGGCAAATGCGATCGCGATCACGATGTAAGGCCAGTAGGGGAGCAGGTAGCCGCGGAACAGTTCCGGCATGGTCAGGTAGATGTGCAGGAACAGCAGGGCCAGAACGATTTCAGACGCATAGACGTACAGCATTCTGCGTTTCAGAGAGAACTGGAACGGATCGTATTTGGGAACGGCGGCCATCAGAATCAGGGCAGCCGAGAGCAGGACGAGGGCCCCCGAAACGACGGCGATTCTGGCTCCGGTCAGTTCCAGACGCACGCCGGCAAGCTGCAGCCCGGTTTCGGAAATCAGAATGGACAACAGGGAGACCCCGGCGGCGATCAGGAATGTCCGCGAACTTTTGCGAATGGCTTCCGACCAGTCCGGACTGAGGCTCTGCCATTTCACCAGTACGACCGTGGTCAACAGGCTCAGCAGGGAAACCGCTTCCAGGAGTCGGATCAGGTGATTCAACCAGTAGAAATTTCCATGAGCCGGCAGCAGTGCCCAGCTGAAGTAAACGGAGCCTGCCCCCAGCGCCAGCAGAGCCCGGTGTTTGAATCGCTGGGAGAGTTCTGTTAAATCACCTGGCGCCAGCAGGGCGGGGACTGTCAGGAACGTGCCGGCGACTGACCACCAGCGAAGTGCCTGGTCTTCAAATCGCAGCACGCTGTGCAGCAACGCCAGAATCGTATAGAGCGACAGCACTGAAACCGCCTGCGGGACCCAGCTGCGTGCCTGTTCCCAGAGCCGGTCCGGATGGGCAATCGCCAGTCGGGTACCGACCTGCCCAATCTGCGTGCGCAATCTCCAGAGGATACCGATCAGACAGGCATACACAACAAACGCCAGTCCGGAACGCTGTACCAGGATGCGCAATTCCGTTTCGTTACTTAAAAAGGTACCAATACCGCACAGTCCTATGACAAACAGGGGCGCCAGCCCAAAGCGACTCTGCCGGTCCCAGAGCAGACCGGCCAGCAGGACCGTTACCGATCCCAGGGCCACCCAGCCTGGAAGGTCGTGAAGGACGGGAATGGTTAGATTTGTCAGTAACGTCCGCGAAACGGCGATGGTCAGCGTATAAAACAGGACGACCCCCGTCAGAGTCCCCCCGAGGATCTGCTGGATTCCGGATGAGAAAACACTGAGCTCTGTCTCCCTCGAGACACGTTGCCGGTAGATATCGACTCCCAGCCAGCAGAACGCCACCACCGATGCGGAAGTGATCAGCCACTTCAGCAGATCCATCTGGTTTTGGGCGGTGACAATCACGCCGGCATCATTCCAGTGGGCAGTGAAGACCAGCACCGTGCCCAGCAGAGTGGTCATCAGAGAGGCCCAGGTGAGAATTCGTTTTTGCAGACAGAGACCCAGTGTGAAATAGAGGGCTGTTCCCACTGCCGCGATCGTCAGACCGGGATAAGGTCGATACAGATCCGACCAGCCTCCCCGCAGTCCAAACAGTAATAAAACCCAGAAGAGTAACTGAGACCAGCTGAGGTGCCGCCCGATCGCCGCCGGTCGATCCGGATCACTGTCTGAGCGTTGCCAGATCTGTACAAAGCGGATGGCGTGGAACACAGTGATCAGAGTCAGTCCGGCTTCCAGCAGCAGATTGACCTGCCAGGCGTTCCATTCCGTGTGATGCCAGCCGAGAACTGCCGCCTGGCCCGTCACCGCGAGCCCCAGGAAGCTCAGCCCATTGACCTGCATGCTGCAGGAATACCTGCGGGCAAAGTACTGGACGCAGACCGCTGACAGGGCCACCGTGCTCAGAGTGAGCCACGGAGCTATTGGGAACCGCGGTGGCCACGTCCCTGTGGGATCAATCAGATTCAACAGGAAAGGCAGCAGGTAAGGTGAAACCACCAGGCAGAGCATCGTCGCCAGATGGACGCGTAAGGGAGGCCAGTTTGTTGACTTGAGAGTCTGCTGTTCCTGGAAATCGGGATTGATCCACCGCTCACAACTCAGCCAGAAAATCCCAAAGGCAGCCGCAGCCAGCCCCAGCCAGGTCAGGGTCTGCATGATCTCCGCGGTGTCGTACTGGTTGAGGGGGACCGGAAACTTCAGGATCGTCCCTGCCAGCATTGTCACCAGCAGGAAGTGGGAACCGAGCAGCATCCAGCCGTTGGATCGGAACTGGACCGCATAACAGACGACCGTCCCCACCAGCATCAACAGGGGCAGGCAGAAAGTCGCCAGGGACAGTATTTGATCCGAAACGACCAGATCAGTTGCAGGTTTCAAAGGAGGCAGGGCCTCTCCCAGGACCTGAAACAGTGTCAGGTACAGGAGTGGCAGGCTGACGCCAATGATACTCAGGTCCCTCCAGGTCGGTTTGTCATCCAGCAGACGGGGGAGGTAGCGCAAGCGGATCTGGCGTGACTGAAAGAACCCGAGTAGCGCTTCCGATTTCCAGACGACCGCGAGTACAATCAGAGCATACAGCCCCAGTCCCCAGCGGAGCGCATCCGCAACTCGCTGAGACTCGCTGAAGTACCCCGCTACCAGGAACGGAACCAGGTAAGTGATCAACAGCATGCCCAGCGAAGTGATTTTCTGCAGGCGGCTGTTGAGGTAAGGCAGGCAGGCCAGCAGCAACAGTCCCAGGCAGAGCCAACTCCAGATTCCGAACGCTTCCGAGGCCCGACTCAGGGGAAATCCGAACGAAAACTTCGACAGTGCGGAATGAGTGAGAATATAAATGCCCGAGAAGCCGATCAGAATTAACGTAAGACCTCCTCGTGTCCAGACACTGTAATCGCGAGGCTGTGTGAGGGCGATGACCGTCACAGTGAGCAGGAATACAAACAGTCCCAGCAGTACGGGGGCCATGAATTTCCAGACAGCACTGACGCTGTAGGCCTGAATAAATTCAGCATGGACCAGGGGGAGCAGCGAGAAAACAAAGACCAGCCCCGTCGTGACAATGGCGCCTGCCAGCAGGACCGGCTGCAGATTGAGTCGGCACGCACGGGACATGGCGCCCAGCATGTTCCGCGAGAATTTCTTCGAATGGATTACGGAGTTCAGGCCATTCCAGATCGCGATTGCCAGGATGTGGAACAGCCAGTAGCGGGGGGAATCATGCCCCGGGCCAGTCCAGAGTTCATAGTGTTTCCCAATGGCGGTCGCGGTATAGAGTGTGCCTGCAGTACCCGCGAGCTGGGAACACAAAAACCAGAAATCGGAGCGGAGGATCAGGGCGTTGCCCACCCAGATCAGCATCAGCCAGAACGCGTAAAACGCATGCATCTGTGCGGGCATGATCTGCAGCAGCACATAAGGAATCATCATCAGGGAGGTGATCATGGAACCGACAGTGATGGGACGGGTAAACGGATTCCCTTTCGCTGGCAGCAGGGACCAGGCTGGCTGCGCGGGGCGTCGTGAACGTGACCAGAACTGGAGTGCGAGGAGAAACAGTAAACTGGCCGAAGCGTGAATCAGGCAGCCCCAGACAAAGGGGGCGTCGGGCAGCAGTTTCAGGCCCTTCAGCCAATCCCGGAACGGAGTATTGAGACAGAGCGCATGTTGGAGTGTCAGGAACCAGAGGGCTGAACCGATCCCGGAGAGTACCTGGCGACGGACCTGCCAGTTGGCAGTCAGAAACAGGACCGAATTCAGGAACAGTGCCAGTGACGTCCAGACATCATCTGTGCGGGTATAGAAGCCTGCATACACGGCGATCAGGCTGGAACAGACCGACAGTCCCCCCGCGGCATACAGGTAGTATTGTGCAGCTTCGATTCGTGTTTTATGTTTCAGCACGGCGGCACCGAGCCCAGAGAGGACCGCAATGGCAATCAGCACCATTGCGGAACGTCCCAGGAGCACCGCATCGATCACCATTCGCTGAGTTGCTCCCTGCAGAGGCAGTGTGCCCGTAAGCACATGAAAACCAAGCAGGGCCGAAACCGTCAAAGAGGCGAGGGCCGGGATGTGGCACAGGGGGAACCGTCCCCGAAATGCCAGGAAGCTCAGGCTGAGGCCGTTCACGATTCCCAGTGCGAGCAGGATCTCCACGCGCGGCCAGGCGATCGCGAAATTCATCAACAGCATGATTGATGAAAAAATCGCCAGGGACGATCCTGTCAACGACCAGTGGGGAGATTCGTCTCCGTCTTTCCGGTGATGGAGCAGCAGTCCGAATCCGATCAGCAGGCTCTCCATCAGGCTGAACAGCGGGGTCAGACAGGCAAAGGTTTCCAGTCGCTCAGGGGCGTTCCAGATGATCAGCCAGCAGGGGGCGAGGATGGAGAAGACCGCCAGACCGACCAGGGTAACCAGTTCCCGGGCGCGTGAGTCAGAGATCTCATCCCAGTGCAGGGCGGTCCGTAACACACTGGCCATACCAGCCACGAAGCAGACGACCGGCAACAGTGCCAGCAGGTTGATTTGCAGAAACGTGGTTGCCTGTCCCCCCAGCCGGGAGATCAGGATCTGTCCCGCTGACGTTCCCAGGACGATGGTCAGCAGTTGCCAGCGTCCGAAACTGACGAGGATGCGGCTGGCCGAATGGACCATCCAGCCAAAGGCGCCAAAGCCGATGCCCAACGCGAGGATGAAGAGCGGATCGGTCGCGGGGCGGTGGTCAGACAGGCGTATGGCCGCCAGAAAGTTGAGCGGCACGAGCAGCACCGTGATCAGCAGCAGGCCGCGACTGGTGGCTTCCAGCTTCCAGCGTTTGAAAGTGTAGAGCCCTGCGCCATGAATGGCGGCGGTCGCCAGCAGAAACAGCAGGGCGGGCAGGTAGGGGATCTGTTCTTTCAATGTCGACCAGAGGCTGACCACCAGTCCAATCGCAGAGCCGACGATCAGCAGGCCGCTGACCAGTTCGCCCCAGCGAATGTTTTTCTCTTCCATGAACGCCTGCAGCAGCGAGCCCAGCGGACGTTTTTTCTCAGCGACAGAAGCGACTGCGGGAGTCGCGGTTTTCTTTCGGGCCGGAACAATGGTTGGTGCTGGAGCGGGCTGTTTGGTTTTCTCAGTCGGTTCGCTCTCTTCCAGGAAATCAGAAATTTCGAGGACTTCTTCCTGTTCCGGAGTGGGCTTTGTTTCAGGTCTGGGAGTCCCTCGATCGGGAATCGATTCGGATTTTGGTTTTGGCTCGGGTTTTGGCTCCGGCTTTGGCGATGTTGTCGGGGCGGGAGACGGCTTTTCAACCGCTGTGTATTTCAGGAGCCTGCTAAAATCCTCTTCGGGGATGATGCCCTGATAATATAGACGACGCAGGTAGCGTTCTGCCGTCTGGCGATCCTGTTCGGTGGAACTGTCGTTGAGTTGCTGGCTGCTTTGAGTGGAATGCTTCCCGGGGGCGGGAGTCGTGGTCTCTGTGGTTGGATGTTCCTGCGAGAACAGTTTGACGAGGAAGTGGCCGATCACCCAGATACCGTGGATGATTGAAGCGAAGATCGCCAGGATGACAAAAAAGAGAACGGCTTCCATCGGGCGGGTCCCTGTTGCAGACGACTTAAAAACATCCAGTCTTACGAACTCTTCTTAACAGGCGGATTTTTGCTTCATTAATCACTCCCCAATTCAGAAAAACTGAGTTGAACCAACCAGTATGATTCTAACTTGAATTCTGTAAAAGAATTAGGGCAATTTTAAATAATCAGCTAATAGACCGAAATCAGGGTTCCGTCGGCGAGTTTCCGGGCTGGCTGGCTGCTCACGATCTGTTTTCCCCAGCGTCGTTTCACTGCAGGGGACAGAAAAGTGAAGGCATAACAGCCATCCAGCCAGCGGTTTTTGACCCTCTGTTGTTCCAGGTCTGGCAGATCCCAGGTGGTCAGAATCGATTTCCATAAGCGGGCCCGCTGAGAGTAGCGATAATGGATGGGGTCGAAGCCATACCATTCAGGGGCCGGCTCCACGATCTGGATCTGTTGACCCTTTTCCAGTTCCGACAGCCGCTGATTCAACTCGTTGACTTTCCGGACCAGATCGGACAGGGAGGCGGAATTATTCGGAAAGAACAGACGGCGCGTCATTTCGAAACGCAGGTTCGAAAGTTTCGCGAGTGTGGTTTCCGGGAGCAGTGTGATGGTCACGCGGGCATCGAGTGCCTGCAGTTGATCCAGGCAGAGTTTGACCCAGCTGAAAATCGCATCGACCGACTGGCCATAAATCAGATCATTGCCGATATCAGTCAGCAGGGCTAATGGCTGTTCCGTGATGTGTTCCGGTTGAGGTAATGCGTCCCAGAGATCACAGCGGGAGATGCCGGGCAGGGCACGGTGCAGCAGGCGGCTCCAGGTGCCATAGGAGCGTCCATGTCCCAGGGCAGTATAGATGTGGCAGGGATCATCCAGGGCCGGCTGCAGGAGTCGCAGGATGAGTGGGAAGTCTCTGGTCAGGTTACTGGCTCCCAGGAGAATCACCGGGCGCGCGGGCTGCTGGTTTTCAAAGGGAACCGATTCTGTCATGGATGAGGAAATCCCGGCTGTCGTGATGTGTCTCTGCTGCGAATCTGTTTATTCTAACGTGCGCTCTCGATTCAGAAAGAGGAATTTCAAAATGTGCGGTCTCCCGCATTTCCTGTCTGGCAGCGCGTAAAAAACGACACCATCAAACTGATGGTGTCGTGGTAAATTTCAGTACTGAAGCGGCAGAGACTACTCGTCGCCTTCCTCATCATCTTCTTCTTCCTCTTCAGCAGCAGAAGCAGAGAAGCTGGAGCAGACGGAGCGAGCGATCGCAGAGACTTTGTTTTCCTCTGGCTTCTTCATCTCGGTTTCTTTGTATTCTGCTTTTTCCAGAATGACGTCTACGGCTTTCCGTTCACGCAACTGGGCTTCCAGGTTTTCAATCATGCCGGATTTCACCAGGCGAGCCCGCACACGACGGGGGCTTTCGCCCTGCTGCATCGCCATGTAGTAGATTTCCATGTCGATTTCAGCCGGATCTACATGCAGATCCTCGGTGGTGGCAATCTTATCCAGCACGAAGTGCTCTTTGAGGGCCTGGCGGGTTGAGGAAATCGCCTGCTGACGCAGTTCGTTTTCACGGGCCTGGATATCCTGGCGGGAGAATCCGGCCTGCTGCATTTCGAGGATTTCGCGACGCAGTGCGTTTTCGACCTGCTTGGAGACCAGCGATTCCGGCAGATCCCAGTCGGCTGATTCGGTGATCTTTTCCAGTACCTGTGTCCGAGTCGACTGACGCTGCTCGTAAGTCACCTGGCGTTCCAGGATGCTTTTGACTTCTTCGCGGAGTTCTTCTTCTGATTCGGCACCGATGCGTTCCAGCAGCTCGGCGTTGATTTCCGGAGGCTGGATGAACTTGACGGTCTTCACGGTGAAAGTCGCTTTGACTTTTTCGCCACGCATTTCGATCTGTTCGGCTTCTGCAGAAACTTCGAATTCTGTTTCCCGGGTATCGCCGGCTTTCACGTCAGCCATGACTTCGCCGAAGTCTTTGACTTCTGCATCACGCAGGCGGAGGATCGGGCGGAGCGGAACAACCAGCTCGGCAATTTCGCTCAGTGGTTTGCCGTCATGCTCGAACTTGATCGACAGTTCGAGGTAATCTTCTTTCTCGGCAGCCCCTTTGCGTTCTTCCATTTCGCCGTACTGGCCCAGGAAGCGGTTCAGGTACTCTTCGATATCTTTGTCGTTGATTTCCCGGACCGGACGTTCCAGCTGCAGACCTTTGTACTCGGGCAGTTTGAAGTCAGGACGAACTTCCACTTCAAATTCGAAGGTGAATTCGCCGTCTTCGGGGATTTCCAGACTTTCGATGTCAATGGTCGGCTCGTTGATCGGATCGAGATCATTGTCTTCTGCGATCAGTTCGAGGCTTTCCATCAGCACACGCTGTTTGACCTGATCGGTCAGTTCCTGGCGGAAACGCTTTTCGATCAGTTTTTTAGGAACATGACCGACGCGGAAACCGGGAACGGTAGCCTGATCGCCCAGCTCGGAAACAGACTCCGAATAGAAATATTCGATGTCGGAGCGGGGAACAGAAACAGTGACATGTTTTTTACAGGGACCCACCTCTTTAATATCGGCGGTCGCAGACATTTTATACTCGCCTTCGGTAGAGACGGTTTCTTCTGTCGTTGCGAGTTCGTCAGACACGGTCCAATCCTTTTCTTTTACGTTGTGTAGAAAACAGCAATGGGGGCTTTACCAAATCTCTGCACTCAATCTGAGGGTGGCAGTTGCATACTGCGGAGCTGATTCTGCTGGTGATACTACTTAAAGTATGAAAAGCCCCACATTCTTGACGATGGGGGCTATGATTCGATCCCTGAGATTCTGCATGCGAAAAAAAAGAGCGGGTGAAGGGATTTGAACCCTCGACAGCCACGTTGGCAACGTGGTGCTCTACCACTGAGCTACACCCGCGAGCTGGCATATATTGAACTGAGAGTGAAGCTCACTTTCAGAAGCAATACGTGCTTGCTGTGTGTGAAGATTATGTAATCTTATCCGCTGAGGTCAAGGGTACGACAAGAAGTAAATCGTGGATATCAGAGACTTTTTTCATTTTTTCCGTCGAGATCCACTCTGGCCCGCCGGTTTCTGACTGACTCTGTCGATTGATCGGATTCTAGTGGCACTGTTTCCATCCCGGATAAGCATTTTAAATCTCTGTTTCCTTTTCGCCACGTGTTGTTTTCAGGCAACCTGCGACTAACTGCTTTTCTCCTCTGGGTTTAAGAGCCTGCCGATGAACTCCTCTTGAATCGTGTTGTGTTTTTCCCACAGGCGGCCGGAGCTGTTTCAGACAGGCTGCCAGAAAAATGTTTTCTGTTCGACTTTTTTTATCTCCTTATATTACAGTGGTTTGTGATTCTTGTTTTGGGCAGTTTGTAAAAACTTTTTTACGCTCTGGCCCGTTTGGTATTCAGCTTGCTTTACACCCCAGTATCAACTTTGAAACGTTTACTCGATGCAAATCACTTTTCACAACTTTGGAGACCACCACTATGAAAAACATCATCACTCAACTGATCAACGACGAAGCCGGCTTCATTGTCTCTGCCGAACTGGTCCTGATTTCCACCATCGCCGTTCTGGCCATGATCGTGGGCCTGTCTGAAGTCGCTAACAACGTGAACCAGGAACTGGAAGATGTGGGATCCGCTTTCTCCAGCATCAACCAGACTTATAACCTGTGCGAAGTATCCGGCCACAAAGGGGAACTCAGCGGCAGCCGCTTCCATGACTGCCCCGATTTCTGCTCAGGTCAGTGGGACATCTACTAAGCCTTGAGCTCTGAAACAACTCTACCCGAACCCCCTCACTTTCTTTCCGAAGACGACCGCCTGCAGGGACTCACCACCCCTGCCGGCATCCGGTCACCCGAAACATAACCGAATGAATCTCTTACTGGAGTCTGTGAACATGAACACCGTGCTGATCCGTTTCATGAACGAAGAGGCGGGCTTTATTGTCTCTGCCGAGTTAGTACTGATCTCGACGATTGCCGTGCTGGCGATGATCGTGGGACTGTCTGAAGTCGCCCATGGCATCAACCAGGAACTGGAAGATGTGGGCTCGGCTTTCGGCCGTATCAATCAGAGTTTCTATGTCGCTGGAGCACACGGTCACAAGGCCTGCGTTGACGGCAGCAAATTCAGGGATCAGGCGGATTTCTGTGACGGCGAGAACGACATCGTCTGTGATCGCCCGCCGCGGAATGAAGGTCACGGCTACTACTATTAAGCTTGTTTGAAAAAGCGTTTCCCGGACGGGAAGCAGGCATGCATCGAGGCGGAGGTCTCCACCTCAGGCACCCTGATCATCGTAAATGGTCAGGGTGCTTTTTTTGTGCGCGGTGAAACTGATTTTATTTGGGGAAGAAGTCAGCCAGGTTGACTACGGTTTCTGTGCGGGCCGAGTAGTCAAGCGCGTTTAGAACCCGTTGCGTATTGATACCCAGATCGGGCCATTGCTGTTCCAGGCGTCCCGAGCGAATGATCTCGGAGAAATGGTCAATCATGCAGGTTTCCTGCAGGGGATTGGCGGTCTCATGACGCGTCACTTTTCCGTAAGTATCTTTCACATCGTAGTGCGGTTTGGAATTTTCCCAGGGGCGGGTAAAGTCATCGCAGATGAGAGATGCTTTGGTGCCGGCCAGTTCAAACCACTTCCGCATGTTGACATCGAAGCCACAGTCAAACGAGGCGATGCGATTTTTGGTAAACCACATCAGGCCGGAAAAATTGTAGTCGACGTCATTATAAGGTCGTGCCGTTCCAAAGACTTTGATGGGCAACTCGTTGAAGGCCCAGAGCGCGACTCCAATGCAGTACCAGCCCAGATCGCCCAGTGAGCCTCCTCCCAGTTCCCGTTGCAGGCGGAGGTCACCTTCGGGGACGGTGTCCCAGTTGAATGTAAATGCAGAGGTGATCCTGCGGTGTTCGCCGAGGGCATCACTGCGAATCAGTTTGAGCATTTCGTGGGCACGGGGATGATGGTACCACATGACACCATCCATCAACTGGACCTCATTCTCCAGGCAGACCCGGCGCATTTCACGTGCCTGGTTGACATTGAGCGCCAGTGGTTTTTCGCATAATACATGTTTGCCGGCCCGGGCTGCGCGGACGGTCCATTCTCCATGCAGGGAAGGGGGGAGCGGGATATAGACGGCATCAATATCCGGGTCGTGGATCAAGGCATCGTAGCTGGCGACACTGCGCTTGACATGATGTTTTTCAGCCCAGTCGGCAGCTTTAGCTGCATCTCGACTGGCGATGCAGGTCAGTTCTGCATTATCGGCCTGGTGAATGGCAACGCTGATCTTCTCGGCGATTCGAGCTGTACCCAGGATTCCCCAGCGCACAGTCCGGTTTGATTCTTTCATAGTTGGCGGTCCAATGAATCATGAATAAAAGATTTATGAAAAAAAATTTGAAATCTTCAAACCAAATCGTTAATCTTGAGAATGAGCAGCTTATTCTTATTCATTACATTTCTATTGATATATCAATGTCAAAAAAGTTTTGCTCAATATCACAGAGTTTTCAATTTCTGTAAAGTGTTCGTCGTTCAGTTTACCTGTCAGATTTTTTATCGCGCTCAATTCTCATGCTCTATTTTGACGCTCTCTGAAATGGACACGCTTCTAGTGTGCATTTCCTTATAGATATGCCTGCCGGTTCTGGACTGGCATGAAACAGTATTCCGGGTTCATTCGGGCCAGGATCTGGTAGACAGGAGTTGAAAATGGTCAAACGAATACAGTTGCTGGCAATTGTCAGCGCGTTACTGATTGTCAGTGGTGCGTCTGTTCCTTCTGTGCAAGGGACCCCTAAGAAGAGAATTATCACCACATTGTCTCTGGAGAAAGATGCTGCACAGGTTGAGCTGTTTGAGGGGCTTAAAAAACAGAGCCTGTCTGCCCGGGTGTACCCGATCAGCGCTTATAACTCGTCGGTCTTTATCACCAATCAGACCGCAAAGCCTCTGACCGTCAAAGTCCCTCCCGCAGTTTCTTCGGTACACATTCTGGCCCAGGTCGGTGGTCCCGGGCAGGCGCAAGGACTGGGGCAGGGGTTATTGTCGGACCTGCAGGGACTGAATAAGCCGGTCCAAGGAAATTCACAGGCGGTAGGGGGAAATCTGTCGCCGGTCGGGAATAATCAGAATCAGAATTTCCAGGGGCTGTTTACCATTCCACCGGAAAAAACAGTCAAACTCCAACTGCGTTCGGTCTGTCTGGAACATGGGAAACCCTGTCCGACCAGTGCGAAAACCTATGAACTGAGGCCGATCGAATCACAAGTGCAGGACAAAGCGCTCGTACTCCTGCTGCAGAAATTCAATCCCCGCCGGGACGACTGGGAAATGATGCAGGCCATCGCCTGGCACCTGGCCAGTCACATGGACTGGCAGAAACTTGCCAGTAAACGGAAGCAGGAAATTGTGGGCGGTGGGGTGCCCTACTTTACCTCGGAACAACTGGTAGCGGCACGGAAGGTCGTCGAAGTTGCCCGCGTTGAAGTGCATCGTCACGCGGCAGCAGCCCGCCACAAATTTTCTGATAAAGAATCAGAAGCAGATGATAACGCCACCTTGAGCAGAATCCGGATTCAGCGGCGTTAACCGCAGCAGTGATCAAATCGAAACAGGGGCAGTCCACTCAGACTGCCCCTGTTTTATTATGTCATGCATTCATCACTCAGCGTGACAGTGGTTTGTACTGAATCCGATGGGGAGAATCGGCTTCGGCTCCCAGTTCTTCATGCCGCCGGGTTTCGTACATTTTGTAGTTGCCTTCAAAGAAGCGCACTTTGCTGTCACCTTCAAAGGCGATGATATGTGTCGCCAGTCGATCCAGGAACCAGCGGTCGTGGCTGACGACCAGGGCACAGCCACTGAAGTGTTCGAGTCCTTCTTCCAGCGAACGCAGCGTATCGACGTCCAGGTCGTTGGTCGGTTCGTCGAGTAGCAGCAGGTTACCGCCGGACCGCAGCAGCTTGGCCATGTGGACGCGATTACGTTCCCCGCCGGAGAGCTCGCCGACCAGTTTCTGCTGGTCCGGACCTTTAAAGTTGAACCGGCCGACATAGGTCCGGGAATGCACGCTCGATTTACCGACGACCAGATGGTCGTGTCCCTGTGAAATTTCCTCGTAGACGGTTTTCTTCGGATCGAGGGCATCGCGGCTCTGGTCCACATAGGAGAGCTCGACAGTTTCACCCAGCTCCAGCGAACCCGTGTCCGGTTCTTCCAGTCCCATGATCATCTTGAACAGGGTGGTTTTTCCTGCCCCGTTCGGACCAATCACACCGACAATCCCGCCGGGGGGAAGCTCAAAGCTGAAGTTTTCGAACAGCAGCTTGTCGCCGAAACCTTTGGTGAGATTTTCCGCGACGAGCACTTTGCTGCCCAGCGATCGTGAAACGGGAATCTGAATGTCGGAGGCGTCATCCCGTTTTTCGTATTCCTCTGCAGCCAGTTCCTGGTAGCGCTGCACACGGGCTTTGTTTTTCGAAGCCTGCGCTTTGGGAGACATGCGGACCCATTCGAGTTCCCGCTTGAGGAACTTCTGCCGTTTGGATTCCTGTTTTTCTTCGACTTTCAGTCGGGCCTGTTTCTGTTCCAGCCAGGAAGAGTAGTTGCCTTCGAAAGGCAGACCGCGGCCCCGTTCCAGTTCCAGAATCCAGCCGGCGACGTTATCGAGGAAGTACCGGTCGTGGGTAATCGCGACAACGGTTCCCTGGAAGTCGTGCAGGTAACGTTCCAGCCAGCCGACCGATTCAGCATCCAGGTGGTTGGTTGGTTCGTCCAGCAGTAGCAGATCGGGGTTCTGCAGCAGGATTTTACAGAGGGCCACACGCCGCTGTTCGCCCCCGGACAGATTGCCGATGACGGCGTCTCCCGGCGGGACACGCATGGCGTCCATGGCGATTTCCAGCGTGCGGTCCAGTTCCCAGAGGTTGGCGGCGTCGATCTGGTCCTGCAGCGTCGCCTGTTCTTCGATCAGCTTTTCCATCTCTTCTGGAGAGGGATCTTCGGCGAACTTCATGTTGACTTCATTATAACGGTCCAGGATCGCCTGCGATTCCGCAACCGCTTCGGCGATACACGCATCTACAGTCTGATTCTGATCGAGATCCGGTTCCTGTTTGAAGTAGCCGATTTTAATGCCTTTGGCGGGGCGGGCTTCTCCCTGGAAGCTGGTATCTTCCCCCGACATGATCTTCAGCAGTGTACTTTTACCGGCACCATTGGCCCCCAGGACACCAATTTTTGCGCCCGGGAAGAATGAGAGCCAGATGTCTTTTAGAATCTCTTTCTGCTCATAGACTTTGGTGACGCCTTCCAGTTGCATGATGTATTGTTGTGCCATGTCTCCGTCTCTTGCCCTGTGGGACTTCTGCTAACTGTGACCAATGAAAATTCAGAACGCAATTATGAACCTCGGCACCGCTTCCCGCTACGGAAAAACCGGACTACCACACGCGGGATACCATAGCTGGACCGACTTCGCAAGTCACTCGAAACAGGGGCTGACTTGCGAAATATTCAAAAAACGCCGCTCCTGAAGCGGTTTTTTTAGATGGTATGGGAATTCGGGAACGTCGGATGACCTGGAACAGAGCGAAATGCGGCAGCCTGAGGAACGGCTGGATTTCACCCCCGCGGTGGGTTCACAGACCATTATTACGGCTCCCCCGGCGTGGTGAAGCCCCGATTTTCGAATTTATTTCTGAGGTGTGGGAGTGCCCTCATTCGCAGCGGATTTCCCGTCGTGCTTTCGTTTTAAGACAATAAAATACCCGTCGGTCTCATCCGGCAGCAGTTCCCATTGCTCGGGGTGGTCGTGATATTCGGGGATCTGGTCCGGCGTTTTGATCTCGCTGTAGGGATGTTGGGTGTCGATCACGATATAGTCGGTGTCCTCGGGAACCCCGGCTTCGTAATCGTTGACCTTGCGGCGGTAGTTGCTGTAATCGTACGAGCGTTCATGGTGGGTATAGCGGGGATGGACAAAGTCGGTCGAAGCGACTCTGCTGTCGGGGGGGATCAGATTCGCGATTTTTTCGAACTGCCGCGCCCGTTCACCGGGGACGTACAGCCGTCCCCAGTACCAACTGGATCCGGAGTCCCAGAAGACGAGCCCCGCCGGACCCAGGCTGAAAAAGAGGCCCGTGGCCAGGGAGGAACACCACAGGAAATGCGTGGCCCAGGTCTGCGTCTGCGACAGGGATGCGGTCTGTTTTTTCCAGCGGCGGAGCAGGACAGGCACATTGCCGATGCCATAAGCGGCGGCCCAACAGACAATCGGCACGATGGGGGCGTGAAAATGATGTCGCGGATCGTGGGCCAGTTCGTTCAGGCAGAGTAAACCAAAAATCGGCAGCCCCACCATCAGGCGACCGGGAGAAAGCAGGGGGAGCAGCCCCAGGGGGACCAGCAGAGCCAGAGCATAAATGAACGTGTCTGGCTGGATCAGCTCTCCCAGCAGTAATCCTGGATTGAACAGGATATTGCTGACGACTTCGCCCAGTGAATTGCCGAACTTCTGGAAGTAACCCACATAATGGACCTGTGTGCCACTGCGGAACCAGGGGATCAGCACTTTGACGACGAGTGCCAGGTAGACCACCGCGAATACGGAGAGCCCGATTCCCGGCGCAACGGTTTTGAGCAGACCAGGCTGCTTGTCTTGCTGCTGTTGCTTTCGTTCCTGAAAGGCCCGCCAGGCAATCCACAGTCCCAGCGGTCCCAGGATAATCGCGTAGTCTTCCTTCGCTGCCAGGCAGAGCAGCAGCAGGACTGTGGCTGACTTCCAGCGTTTCCGTTCCAGGGCATCCAGAGCGAACAGCATCAGAGGAACGCCGAATGAGATCGGGCGAAATGTTTTGAGATCGATGGCGATGTCCAGAAACTGCAGGGGGAAGTAACAGAGGTAAGCTGCCACCATGGCTTTGCCGGCCGTTTTCGATCCACTGTGTCGCGTCGCCATACGGTACAGCGGAATGGCGCCACTCGCCAGCGCAACGGTTTCACTGAGTTCCAGGAGTAAATGGGAAGGCCAGATGAAATACAGTGGCGAGAGCAACAGGTGAATGAACTGGATGTGCTCTCCCCAGAAAAGTCCCTGGTCCAGGTAGCTGCGGAAGCCTTTCCCATGCAGCACATTCCAGAGATGTTCCTCATACATGGCGGAATCACCGTGCGGGATCAGCAGTCCCTGGTACAGGCGCCAGTTCATTGTGGTGAAGACCAGCGCAAAGACGCCGATCATCAGCCAGGCTGAGACGGGAATTCTGGTCTTCTGGTTTGCCAATAAATCAACGGGTAATTCAGCCGGTGCCGGTTCGATTTCTGGAACGGGAAAGAGCAATGTCACCAGCGTCGCCAGCCAGCCCGCAAGCATCACCGCGAACCAGAAGGGCGAGGTCGCCAACAGGAGTCCCACGCCACTTTCCCAGCCCACCAGGAATAGGGTGATTCTCAACAGTTCCCAGACGCCAGGCAGAAACCACCAGCGAAAACCGAGGCAGCCCCAGTCCGTCAAGGCGGAAGCGAATCCATGTTTTTGAAACCGGGAGAGCAGGAAGCTGCCGCCCAGCCAGGTGAGGGCAGAGGTCAGCAGGAGATATCCCATGAGTGGAAAAAAGGGAATGCTGACGGTCTGCGTTGCGGGATCGAGTGTGCCCGACCAACTGGTGAGTAGCGATTCCCAGAGTGGAACGCTGACATACATGGTGGCCAGATCCTGACTGCTAAAAATCGTCTGCAGTGCGAGAGTCACCGCGCCGGGCCCCAGCAGCACGCATAACACCGCATAGGTGAAACGGCGGCTGTCAAATGCGGGAGAAGATGAGGGGCTTGGGTTCATACTATTGCGCAGGTGGTATGTGATTTCAGTAGATTAAAGATGGTAATTGTACACAGTCGATTGTCGTATCGACAAATTTGGGAGATGCTGGCGGAAATGAATCCGGTTTGGGTGAAAAATAACGGGACGATGCTACAATAATCAGTCAACCCCTTCGATCTCATTATTCTAAATGGTTTTCTTTCAGCAGGGAAGCATAACAGGTTTGACCATGAAACATTCTCACGAACAGATGCGCGTCTATTGCGCGGGGCCTTTGTTTAATCGGACCGAACGGGACGAGATGACAGAGATTGCAGATCTCTTAACCACCGTCGGCTATACCGTCTATCTGCCTCACCGGGATGGCATGGAATTTCGCCTGATCCTGGATGTGCTGGTGGAACGCAACTGGGATGCACCAACGGCGGCGCAGTTTCTGCACGAAGCCATTTTTTCCCTGGATGTGTATCAGCTGGTTGTGGAATGTGAGGCGATGGTCTGGAACCTGAACGGCCGCGTTCCCGATGAAGGGGCCGTTTCCGAAGCCGCGATGGCCTGGATGCTGGGTAAACCACTGATCGCTTATAAAGATGATGTCCGTTCCCTGATTCAGGGGCGCTATAACCCGCTACTGGTGGGCATGGTCGATTTTGAATCGGTCGATGAAATTGAACAGATTCCGCAGGCACTCTCGACAGCGATTCTGAATCATGACCTGCGACCGCCGCTGGAACTGGAAGCATTGCCGGCCAAAGTTCAGAAAGCGGTTCAGGCCGGCCAGGTGCTGTGGAAAGCGATGTGCTCCGAAGGGGCTCAGGAAGACAATGAGATGATCGCGACGGTTGTCGAAGAACTGTTTGCCCCGAATGACCGTTCTTCGCTGCTTGCCTGAACGGCTCACGAAATCGTAAAACGGAATTGACGTTTCATGAACCATCCCTATGTCGAGATCCCCGAGCTCTCTAACCTGCAGTCAGGCAGCGGCCTGGTCCGGATTCCCTATCAACAGGATGTCCCGTTTACTAATCGTGTGCGGGCACTTGTCGATACGCCCGAGTTCCGGCGGCTGTCGCACATCACCCAACTGGGCTTCACGGCGCTCGTATATCCCGGCGCGACGCACACACGTTTTGAACATGCATTAGGTGTCTATCAGAATGCGCTGCAGTATCTCTGGCAGTTGGGAAGAGACGAACGGTTCGCGGCAACCGTTGACGTGCATACCGCGGAAGTGTTGATTGCCGCAGCCTTGCTGCACGACCTGGGGCACTGGCCGTTCTGTCATCTGATTGAAGATATGTCGCTGGACGGCATTCCGCGTCACGAGCAGTTTGCCCGGGAATTTCTTTCGGAAGGACACGAACTTCCCGCCATCCTCAGGGAAGAGTGGGGCATCGAACCTTCCGAGGTGCTGGACATCCTCGTGCCCAGCTCAGACACGCCCCGGATGCGACTGGTGCGTTCGATTCTGTCAGGGCCGATCGACATCGATAAAATGGACTACCTCGATCGCGACAGTCTGCACGCCGGCGTTCCTTATGGACGCAACTTCGATAAAAAACGTCTGATTCAGTCGCTGATGGTCAATGCCGCCGGTGATGGACTGGCCATTGGTTCCAAGGGAAAAACCGCGGCCGAGCTGATGGTGTTTGCCCGCTATGTGATGTTCAGCGAAGTCTACTGGCATCACGCGGTCCGTGCCGCCAGTACGATGTTTGCCCGCGCGTTCTATCATCTCTATCCCCGCCTGGATCTGTCGGATTATTTTCAGCTGACCGAGTCGGATTCGATCTCCGTCCTCCGCCAGGAATCCCGGGGAACGGACTGCGAACGGCTGGTCGAAGGGATCTTCAGCAACAAACGCGTGTTGTATAAACGGGTCGCTGAGTTCAGTTTTTACGAGTCTTCCGAGGTCTTTGAACTGATCGCGCATCGACCGGTCTCTTCACTGGTCAGCTGGAGTGAAAATCTGGCGGAGCGGCTGACGCAACGCTTGAACGAACCGGTCGATTCGACCGACATTCTGATAGATGCGCCGCCTACCCATCGTGAAGTGGAATTCAACGTCGAGATTTACTCACCGCGCGAAGCAAAATATCAACCGCTGCATGTCGTTTCTCCCGTGGTGGATACACTGGCGCGCAAGCAGTTTGACGACTTTGTGAAACGGGTCCGCGTCTTCGCCCATCCCCGGATCGCGGCACAGTGCAAAACGATGGGCGATTTCGAATCGCTGTTGATTGCCGCGGTCCGCGAATCCGACGGAACAGCCTGAAATAGGCTGTTAATCTGTCTCGTAGCTGTTAGAATTTAAGCAGGTCCATCTATCCGTTTCGACTCCGTTCAATACTCTGGTTCTGATTATGCATCTGTATTCGAAAACTGCCGGATTTCAATTATGGGGGTTACTCAGTCTGCTGACACTGCTGTCAACCGGATGTGGCGATGGTGGTGGAAGAGTAGGAGGACCAGGCGCTGGCGGGAAAACGGCTTCCAGTTCTCCAGCTTCTTCCTCCTCTTCCAATATGCAGGCGCCTCAGCTCAAGCCCCGGAAGGTGAAGCCCCAGCCAAAGCAGAAAACACAGCCAGCAGAACTGCAGGGTAATCCGGACGATCACTTTGAAGTGGTCGATTATGTGCACAACTACCAGATTCAGAAACCGGATCCGGGACGCGTCACTGGTGAAGAGTTCGCTGTGATGAAACCCGCCGGACCAGGCCTCAATGCTTCCACGTTTACCGTTGTCAAACCGGAAGCAACAGAGGAAGCAGCCCAGCCCGATGCTGGTTTTAAACTTCCCAAGGGTTTTACTGCCTTGAAAGAATATGGCTATTCTGCAGAAGGACTGCCCCGGCGCATTCGCTGCGACCGTGATTACTCGGAGATGGTACTGGTCTCCGCCGGAGTTTCCATTCAGGGAGCGAAAACCGGCGACAAAAATGCCCAGCCGCAATTTTCGATTTTACAGGACACCTTTTATATTGATGTGCACGAGGTCACGCTCGAGCAATACCGCCGCTGGCGTTCCGAAATGATCGCCGCCAAGGGCAAAATTCCTGAGCCGGCCGGCAACGATCAGGCGAATGCCAGCTACCCGGCAATGGGCATCGCTTATACTGATGCAATCAATTACGCCCGGACGATGGGCAAGCAGTTGCCGCTGGAGACCCAGTGGGAAAAAGCGGCCCGGGGAGAACGCGGATTCGACTATCCCTGGGGCGATGGTCGCCCCTTATGGCACAAGAATCGTCGCCCGGGGCAGATCGATGCAGTCAAAAGTTTTCCCGGGGATCTGAGTCCCTACGGTGCCTATGATATGGCGGGCAATGCCCGGGAATGGTGCGACGACTGGTATTCTCCCACTGCCTATCAGTCGGCTCTGGCTCGATCGGATGCCGGCGTCGTTCGCGGCTGGACCGGTCCCAAGCTCCCCGTTGTGCCCGGCGAACGTGTCGCACGGGGCAGCCGGGATTCCTGGAAGGCCTGGAAACGGGGCGGGGAAAACATGCGGACGCCCAGCGCAGACGTGGGATTTCGGTGTGTTTTGAATCTCTCCTCAGGCGAGAAACAGAAGGACAAAACGACCAGGCCCGCGAACGCATTTTGATTCTTATTTGCAAGGTGTCCAGTCGAAAACCGCTGCAGAAGCGCAATTGCCAACCTGCCTGTCCAGTTTAGCCTCCCCCCGATCCTCCTCAGAACAGGGCCGATTCTCCGTCGAATCGTGTTAAAGCCTTTGCTAACCGCGAATTCAGTATTGCGAGGAGTCATGCCTGAATATTATAACAGGGCTAATAATTAGCCTGGCTAATCAATCAGGGGCGTTCACTCCGAAGGAGAGACTGATGTTGCAATACGATTTTGAAGAGAGCATCGGTTACTGGATTACGATGACATCGCATTCGTATCAGGATGCGTTGAATCAGGAATTGATTCCGTATGGAATTACCTTCCGACAGTTTCAGGTGATTGGCTGGCTGGTGTATGCAGGGCCACTCTCCCAGGTGGAACTGGCTGAGCGGATGATGATTGAACCTCCCACACTGGTCCGGATTCTGGACCGGATGGAACGCGATCAGTGGATCCGGCGCGAAAGCGATCCGGCAGATCGCAGACGCAAAGTCCTGCAGGTCCTGCCGGAAGCAAAGCCGATCTGGTCCAAAATGGTCTCCTGCCTGAAGCGGCTGCGGAAGAAAGCCACGAAAGGTATGACGCCGGAACAGGTGGAAACATTGAAATCGCTGCTGATGCAGGTGCAGCAAAATCTGGGAGTCAAAGTCCCGGAGTTTGAAACGGTCTGAAACAACCATTCAGGATGAAACCGACTACTTGATATGACGTTGAGGGTGTTTATGAGAATTGCAACCGGTTTAGCCGCGACTGCGGCTGTTTTGATATTCAGTTCACAGACAGCGCGTGCTCAACGCGGCCCCGCTGCTGTGTCAGTGGCAGAAATTATCCAGAAGGAAGTTGCCTCGGGGCAGACTTTTGTCGGGACCGTTCACCCGATCAAACGCAGTGTGATCGGTAGTGCCGTCGGCGGACGCGTGGCAGAATTCCCCGTGAATGAAGGGGATTATGTCAAACAGGACCAGCCACTGGCGCAACTGTTGACGAACACAATCAATCTGGAGCTGACTGCTGAAGAAGCGGAGCTGGATTTGCGGCGATATGAGCTGAATGAACTCAAAAATGGTTCGCGACCGGATGAAATCAAACGTGCCAAAGCACTGATGCTGGCGGCCAAAGCGGAGAGTGAATACCAGACGAAACGCCGCAAGCGACTGGAGTCTCTCTATGCCCGCAAAGCGGTCAACGATGATGACATTCAACAGGTCGTTTCCGAATCGATCCGCGCCGATGAAATGTATCAGGAAGCATTGGCAGCCTATAATCTGACAGTGGAGGGCCCCCGGCAAGAGAAAATTGACCAGGCCACCGCCCGCAAAGATATGCAGAAGGCACTCGTTGATACTCTGGCCAGCAAAGTGGTGAAACATACTATTAAGTCTCCCTTCAATGGCTATGTCGTTGCCGAGCACACTGAAGTCGGTCAGTGGGTCAATTCCGGAGAACTCGTTGCCGAAGTCATTGCCCTGGATCAGGTCGATGTAACCGTACAGGTACTGGAAAATCACATTCCTCACGTCCGGCTGGACATGGAGGTCCGGGTGGAAGTCCCGGCGATCCCCGATCAGGTCTTTACCGGCAAGGTGGCGTTAATTGTTCCACAGGCGGATGTCCGCGCCCGGACGTTTCCCGTCAAAGTTCGCATTAAAAATACAATCACCGATGATGGTCCCTTATTGAAATCAGGGATGCTGGCCCGGGCCGTACTGCCGACGGGGGCGAAGCAATCCGCATTGCTGGTTTCCAAAGATGCACTGGTGCTGGGAGGACCGTCTCCCATGATCTATGTGGTGGATCATGGTGAAGGAGATCAGAAGCAGGGCAAAGCCCGCGCGGTGCCGGTCCGGGTGGGAGTTTCAGAGGGCCGGCTGATCCAGGTGATGGGCGATCTGGAACCGGGACAACAGGTTGTGATTCGCGGGAATGAACGCCTGCTACCGGGGCAGGATGTCGTTGTTAAGGAAATCCTGCCTCCTGATGCGGAACCGCAGGCCAAAGCCATTAACACCAATGGTTAGTTGAGGAACCACCATGAATCTGATTACCGCCATTGTCCACAATCCGGTCAAGGTGACCGTCGGCGTGTTGTTAACGGTGCTGTTTGGTCTGGTCGCACTGACGCGGATGCCCATGCAGCTGACTCCCGAAGTGCAGCGGCCCACGATTACCGTTGAAACCCGCTGGCCCGGTGCCAGTCCGCAGGAAGTCGAACGCGAAATCGTGCTCGAACAGGAAGAGCAGCTCAAGAGTGTGGAAGGCATTACCAAGCTGAGCTCGGAAAGTGCTGACTCCAAGGGGACGATTACCCTGGAGTTCCTCGTCGGCACGAACATGGATGAAGCGCTGCTCAAGGTGAACTCGCGCCTGCAGCAGGTGCCGGAATACCCGGAAGACGCCGACCAGCCGATCATCAGCACCGCTAACGCCGCGGACCGTCCGATTGCCTGGTTTATTCTCAGCAGCCGACTCCCCGACAAAGAAAAAATTCTCGCGTTTGGTGAAAAACATCCGGAGTTGAAGGAACGCCTGGAGGTCATCAGCAAGACCCCCAATCCCGGACTGGCCATGTTGCGGCTGCGTCTGCTCTCGGATGAGTACCCGGATGTCCGGGGCGAAATTCTGCCCCAAGAAGATATTGAAGTGACCAAGCTGCGGCGCTTTGCCGAGGATGAGATCGAAGCCCGCTTTGAACGCGTGGCCGGCGTGTCCCAGTCGAATGTGCTTGGTGGACTGGAAGAGGAACTGCAGGTCGTCGTCGATTCCGAGCAACTGGCGGCACGCCAGTTGACGATTGCCGATGTGCGTCGAGTGCTTCGCGGTCAGAACGCTGACACCTCTGCCGGTGATTTCTGGGAAGGAAAACGTCGCTGGGTGGTGCGGACACTGGGGCAGTTTCGGAACATTGAAGAAGTCGAAGACCAGCTGCTGGCCATTCGCGACGGCGCACCTGTCTACGTCAGAGATGTGGCAGAAGTCAGACTGGGATACAAAAAACCGGATGGCCTGGTGCGTCGTTTTGGTGAATCGAGTATCGCGGTGAACTGTATCCGCGAAACCGGTGCCAACGTACTGGAGATCATGAATGGATTGCGGGATGCAGCCCAGGATATCGACGAGACGGTGCTGAAGCCGCGCGGCCTGCAACTGGTACAGGTTTATGATGAAACCGATTACATCTATTCTTCGGTCGACCTGGTCAAGAACAACATCTTTATCGGCGGTGCCCTCACGATGATCGTGTTGATGTCGTTCCTGCACCTGGGGATTCGAACCCTGATCGTGGTGCCGTTCATCATCCTGACCGCGGTTGCTGCTGCCTATATTTCGCCCTGGTTTTTTGCTGTCTGTCTGGCGTTGATCGTCGGTGCCGGCTTCTGGTTTGCCCGCGGAGCCCTGGTGGTGGGGCTGGCGATTCCGACCAGTATCATCGGCACCTTTCTGATTCTGGGGCTGATGGGACGTTCTTTGAACGTGATCAGTCTGGCCGGTCTGGCATTCGCTGTCGGGATGCTTGTGGACAACGCGGTGGTGGTTCTGGAGAACATTTTCCGCAGGTATTCCCTGGGCGAATCACCTTTCCGGGCCGCCATCAAAGGGACCCAGGAAGTCTGGGGCGCGGTTCTGGCTTCTACCCTGACGACGATCGCAGTCTTCCTGCCGGTGGTCTTCATCCAGGAAGAAGCAGGCCAGCTGTTCCAGGACATCGCGCTGGCGATCAGTGCCGCCGTGGGACTGTCGCTGCTGGTCTCGATGACCTTGATCTCAACCGCCTCCGCCCGCCTGTTGCATAAGCGGGAAGGTCAGGATATCGAAGATATGCGGGTGGTTGACAATCCGGAACCGGAAGAACCACAGCATAAAGGGGCCTTGCACAGACTGATCATCGGCCCGATTGAATCGGGGGGCGCCCTGTTTGTGAAGACTGTCGTCGGCATGAATCACTGGATTCAGCAGGGACTGCTGCGACGCCTGGTGGTCACCGCTGTTCTGGTGGGGGCAGCCTTTGGCATCAGCTGGCAGCTCTGGCCGAAAGTCGAATACCTGCCGACCGGAAACCGCAATCTGATTTTCTGTATTCTGCTCCCTCCACCCGGCTATAACCTCAACCAGTTGATGGAACTGGGGGAAACCGTGGAATCCGATCTGCGTCCTTACTGGGACATTGTCGACCCGGGGAGTGATGAAGCGCAAAAACTGGACTATCCGGTGATCGGCGATTTCTTCTTCGTGGCTCGCGGACGCATGGTGTTCATGGGGATTCGCGCCTACGATTCCCAACGCGTAGGCGAACTGATTCCGCTGGTCCAGAGGGCTGGGATGAAGCTGCCCGGCACATTCGCTGTCGCAAAACAGTCGAGCTTGTTTGAACAGGGGCTGACTGGTGGACGAACCGTGGAAGTGGAGATCATTGGCCCCGATCTGAAGAAGCTGGTCGGCATGGGAGGTCAGATTCTGGGGCAAGTGAAAGGGATGATCCCCGATGCCCAGGTGCGTCCTATTCCCAGTCTGGACCTCTCCAGTCCTGAAGTGCATATTGAACCCAAGCTGGTGCAGGCCGCGGATATGGGAGTCAGCAGTGCTGACCTGGGATACATGGTCAATGCCCTGGTCGATGGTGCCTACGCCGGCGATTACTATCTGGGGGGCGATAAAATTGACCTGTCGATTGTCGGGGAATCGCGTCATATTCAGAATACCCAGGACGTTCAGGCCCTTTCAGTCGCCACACCGATTGGGAATCTCGTATCCCTGGATGCTTTGGCAAAAGTAGAAATCACCAGTGGTCCGGAACAGGTGAATCACCGGGAGCGCCAGCGAGCGATTACGATTGAAGTCTCCCCTCCCGAAGCGATGGCACTGGAAGATGCGATGCAGCAGATCCAGGACAAGATCGTGCAGCCCATGCGGGAAAGTGGTCAATTGGCCGGCGGTTATCGAATCATGCTTTCCGGTACTGCGGACAAGCTCCGTGATACCTGGGCGGCGCTGCAGTTCAACGTGCTATTGGCATTGATGATCACTTACCTCCTGATGGCCGCGCTGTTCGAATCGTGGCTGTATCCGTTCGTGATTATTTTCAGTGTGCCTCTGGGAGCCGTAGGCGGAATTCTGGGACTCAGTATTTTGAACCTGTTCATGCTGCAGACCCTGGATGTGCTGACCATGCTGGGCTTCGTGATCCTGATTGGGACGGTGGTGAATAACCCGATTCTGATCATTCACCAGTCGTTGAATCATATCAACGAGGATGGGATGACGCCTCGCGAAGCGATCCTGGAAAGTATCCGCACCCGTATCCGTCCGATTTTCATGACGACCACTACGACTGTGCTCGGTCTGTTGCCACTGGTACTGTTCCCCGGAGCAGGGAGTGAACTGTATCGCGGACTGGGGAGCGTGGTTCTGGGCGGTCTGATTGTCTCCACTCTGTTTACGCTGGTCCTGGTGCCGACGCTGTTCAGCTTAACGATGGATGCGAAGCAGTCGGTTGTCAATCTGTTGCGGCCTGGTGTGGTTAGCCAGTTGAAAGCCAAAGCAGCGACTGCCTCGGATGTCGATTCGCAGGAAAAGGAGAATGTCTCGGTTTAGACAACGTGCCCATGGTGCCTGGTCTGGCTCCCCTTTACAATGGGAGCGTGGCTGGTGAATGCCCTCAATCAGAGAGGCAGTCTACGGTCCCTGTTTATCGTTTCGTCTCAATAAGGCATCTTTGAATTGTTGCGTCTGATTGCAGTCCTCCTGATCCTGGCGACGATCGGTCTGGCGCTCTGGTTTCTCGGAGTGTTCGATCTCGATCCTGCTGCGCAGTTGCAACGGGGCGCGCATGCGTTTCGTGAGCAGAATTACGCCGAGGCAAAGCGGGAACTCCTGCCGGTGCTGGAGTCACCTGCGCATGCGGATGACGCTGCTCTGCTGCTGGCGGAAATCGCGATCAAAGAGGGGGATTTTCAGGCCGCCATCGAGTACTATGATCGGGTGCCCGATGATCGGAGTCGCGATTCCTACCAGGCACGCACGCGTTCCGGTGAGTACTACCTGTTTCAGTTGAAACAGCTGTCACTGGCGCTGGATCAGTTCGAGCGGGCCTATCAGTTTTTTCCCGACGACAGTCTCGTACTCGAACGGCTTTCATTTATTTATGGATTGTCGACGCAGACCTGGAAAGCGGTTCCGATTCGCATCAAATTGCTGCGGGAGAAAAAGATCAATCCCCTGGTGCTGTATCTGCTGGCGATGAGTGACCGTTCACTGGAGAACCCGCAGCTGTTTTCCGAATACGAGCAGGCGGCCCCTGAGGATCCCCTGGTGCAGCTCATGGTAGCCCGGCTGGAGGTGGATGAGCAGGAATATCAAGCCGCCCGGGAACACCTGGTGAAACTGGTCAAAGCGCAGCCGGGATTGAGCCAGGCGCAGGTACTGCTCGGCCAGACGCTGCTCAAGCTGCAGCAATCAGAAGCTTTTGAACAATGGCAGGCCGCGCTGCCGAAGTCCGTTCGCGAACATCCCGAGATCTGGAATGTCGAAGGACAGTGGTATCAGCAGCAGGGAGATACACAGGCAGCGATCGCCTGTTTCATTCAGACGCTCAGACGTGATGCAACGAACCCGACCGCCTGCTATCAGTTGGGTCAGCTTTTAAAACAGGCTGGTGATAAGGAAGCGGCGGAACGCCTGCTCGAATATTCTCGGAAACTGCAGACCTACGAGGGGCTGGTGAAAGTTGTGTACGGCGACAAGGAACTGCCGGCTGCGGAAAAAATGGTTTCGCTGGCACAGGAACTGGGGCTCGTCTGGGAAGCCTATGGCTGGAGCCGCGCCGCCTTACTGCTCGATCCCTTTCTGGAATGGGCCAGGCAGACACGCGATGAACTGAAAGGGGAACTGGCAGAACTGCCTCTCGTCAGAACGGACCCGAAACAAAATCCGGTGCGCGACCTGGCGCTGCCTGAAATACCAACAACCTCAGGGGCGGAAATGGCCAGCCGGGCGACTACAAACGGAACAGTGACAGAATCGACTCAGATCGCCTTTGCGGATGTCACCGCTGATGCGGGGATCGACTTTCAATATTTTAACGGTCATCCCTGGCCTCAGACACAGCATAAAATGTACGAGTTCACCGGCGGCGGAGTGGGTGTGCTCGACCTGAACCACGATGGCTGGCCGGATCTCTACCTGACACAGGGAACACGCTGGCCCGTCGATGAACAGTCGGCCGAATACCTGGATCGTCTGTATCTGAATCGGGGGGACGGCACATTTCAGGATGTGACCGCGCAGGCCGGCATTCGGGAGAACCGCTTCAGCCAGGGAGTTACCATCGGTGATCTGAATCAGGATGGATTTGACGACATCTATATCGGCAATATCGGGCGGAACCGGCTCTACCTGAATAATGGAGACGGGACCTATTCCGAAGTCGAACAGGCACAAGGGGCCGCTGATGCCTGGACCACCAGTTGCCTGATGGCGGATCTGAACGGGGATGCCGCGCCGGAAATTTACGCGGTGAACTATCTGACAGGCAAGGATGTTTTTGATCGGGTCTGTCAGAATGGAGACGGGACTGATCGCTCCTGTATGCCTTTGAACTTTCCCGCGGCACAGGACCAGCTCTATTTGAATTCAAACGATGGAACACTGGAGAACGTCACTGTTGCAGCAGGGATTGAAGTCCCCGCCGGGAAAGGGTTGGGAATCGTGGCTGCCGACTTTACCGGCAGTGGTTATCCAAGCCTGTTTGTTGCCAATGATGCGGTTGCTAACTTCTTTTTCGTCAATCAGGGGACCGAAAAACTGCAATTCGCCGAGCAGGCACTGTTGTCCGGTCTGGCGCTCAATGCCCAGGGACGCACGGAAGCCTGCATGGGCATCGCTGCCGGTGATGCGGACGCGGATGGGCTGCTCGATCTGTTCGTCACTAACTACTATCGGGAAACCAATACCCTCTATCGTCAGATCGGCCCGGGTGAGTTTGTCGATGAAACTCAGACTGCGAATCTGGCTGAGTCCAGCCTGTTCCTGCTGGGATTCGGGACGCAGTTTCTGGACGCGGACCTGGACGGACTGCAGGATCTGGTGATCGTCAACGGGCATGTGGAAGACCTCAGGAAGTCAGAGACGCCCTGGCAGATGCGACCGCAGTTGATGCAAAACCGGGGTAAGGGGAAATTCGAAGAAGTGAAATCTCCCGAACTGGGCAGCTTCTTTCAAAAGACTCGGCTGGGGCGGGGGATGGCCCGATTGGACTGGAACCGGGATGGACGCGAGGAAGTCGCTGTTTCCAGCCTTGATCAGCCTGTGGTCCTGCTCGAAAACCGAACTGGCGACGCAGGGAATCGGCTGGTGATTCGACTGACCGGAACGAAATCGAATCGGGATGCCATCGGGACGACCGTACGTATGAAACAGAACGGACAGACGCTGGTGCGACAGCTGACAGCGGGGGACGGGTACCAGGCGAGTAATCAGCGTACGCTGGTATTCGGCCTGGGAACTGAGCAGCAGGTAACAGAACTGGAAGTCAACTGGCCCTCCGGTCTCACGCAACGCTTCTCAAATCTCGCTGCGAACCAGGAAGTGCATCTGATCGAAGGTCAGCCGGAGTTCTATCGCCTCCGCAGTTTCGAGTAAGTGACGTTAGTCGAAATCGATGCCGAGACGATATTTCAGCTGGTCCAGTTCTTCGATGGATTCATCGCTGGAAGAATGGACGTGTTCTGCTTCAGTGATGAATTTGAGTTCTGAATCATGGGGGATTCCATATTCATCCAGAATCCCCTCAAACTGATCGATTCCCTGGCCGTACATGATCAGCAGCTTATGCTCATCGAACTGTACTTCCAGCGGGATCAGCGGGTTGAGAACGGCGATGCCGGCACAACCGTCATTGAGCAGCAGGTCTTCGTAATCGTAGAGCGTACTTTTCAGTACGGGCAGATCCATGTGTTCCCGATACAGATCCTGGTGCTGATTGCTGGCACCATCATGGCTGGTTTCCAGCACGACGTCGACTTCCTGCCCCAGCGGATCGAGCAGATCGATAAACAGGTCGAACAGGATTTCCCGGGAGGCGGATGCCATCAGGACCGGAATTTTGATTCCGGATTCTTTATCCGTATAGACATCATGCCGGTAGCCGGCCCGTGGCACGACTTCCAGATCGTAGGAAGGACGAATCGCATCGGTCAGCAGGAAATTACCATATTTGGCAATATTCAAATGCGTTTCCAACTGGTCTTCTGAAAGACTTTCGAAACTGCTGCGCGTTTTCCCCGCAGTATTGTCTCGATAGGTCGTCTTCAAGAATCGTTTCAAGAATCCCATGATTAAATCTTCTCCCCCTCACGACAGACGATTCACAGATCGCCCATTGGCCTGAAGTGCCTTTTATGACTCTTTGATTTGAATTGAATTGTTCTGTTGAATTGAGCAGACGTTTGTTGCTGCTGGCCCGAAACGTACTGCATTCAAAAAAACTCTAGCACGCAAAATGAGGGGAGGTCTGAAGTAGTCGAGATCTCATTTGCTTTTTTAGCGAGTCAGAGACGAAAGCGCCGGCAGCAGGGTCTATGGAAAGAGTTCCAGACAGGGAAAAGATCCGTTTGTAGCGGTCAGGCAAGCTGCTGGTCCGGTTTGGGGGGAACAGAACCGGTAAAACTGGTGTGACAGATTTCATCGTCAGGACAGGGGGGACTTGCAGATTTTCAGAAGCTCTGATCAGAGTGTATTTATATAAATAACTACCTCTTAATGAGTTAGGTTGAATTATGATTCTGGAATAATGAATGTGTAAAGCAGGAAACAAATGCATGTGCCCAGAGATACACATTGCACAGTTTTGCCGTCATAACTAGAATCCGCGTCCCTTCTTAACTTCTTAATCGCATCCCTTATTATTTCCAGATCTTCACCACTGATTGATCCAGCCACGGACGGGCCAATGGGTTTTCTGAACCGCATTACAGGACGATATTTTCGCAGGTGCCTCTTACTGGCACTCTGGATCAACGTCTGTTGTCTGTGCGGCGTGGTGTACTCTGCAGAACCGCCCCCTGCGGAAACGCTGTATCTGAAAGATGGGCAGTTTTTCTCCGGTGAAAGCATCGGTTTTGAAGAAGGAAATATTCTGTTCCGTCTGCCGGACGGAGAAGTCCGTTCCGTGCTGCTGGGAGATGTGGACCGACTGGAATACGCGGAGTGGGGTTCAGAATCGAATACACCTGCACCAGGCGACGAGCTGCTGGTCAGCAATGACAATGTCGAGTTGCCTCCTCTGCCGGCGATGATCAATCAGACGCCGGTCCCTCAACCCATTGGGGTCTCCCCTGACTTTGGCGATGTCGAGGATGAGAACACCTCTCCCTGGGATCGTGTCGAAGGCTATTACGATACCTGCTGGGAGTATGTTGAAATCTGGACCAAGCGGATGGAGATCGGGGGCACCTTTCTGGCGGGGAACACTCAGCGGGACTATGTGACAACGGCCCTGCAGCTGGAAAAATCTGATGAAAACAACCGGTTCCTGTTTGAGATTGGCGGTCGCTGGGGGCAGTCGAATGGTGTCCGCGATGCCAACCGCTGGTATGGGAATGCAACGCTGGACCTGGTTCGCAAAACCAACTGGATCGTCTTCGTAACCAACAAGAATACCTATGACGAATTCGAGAATCTGGACTGGCGGGGAAACATTTCCAGCGGTTTGGGTTATCGGTTTATCAATGAAAAAGACAAACGCTTGATTGTCCGTGTCGGTCCCGGTGGTACGCACGAAGTTTATAACAGCCCTCGACTGGTCCGTACCACGCTCGACGTCTTCGCGGAGCTGGAGTTCCACTGGCCTTTATCAGACCATGCCAAGTTTGAGCACAAACAGACCTGGACCCCCAGTGTAGACAATATCAAGATCACCCGTCTGACCACGGAGACCGGGATCCTGTTCAAACTGGATAATAAAGACCGCTGGAACCTGCGGCTGGGGCTGCTGCAGATTTACAACTCGGTTCCGAACGCGGGACGCAAGAAAAACGACTTCACCGGGACCGTCTCCCTGGTTTACACACGCAAATAAACGGAACCGCTTGTTTATTTGGGCTTTCCGAGTTTGACGGTCAGCTTCACCCGCTTGCCCTCCCGCAGGACAGTCACGTCGACTTCATCGCCTGGGGAAAACATCCGCAGGGCCAGATCGAAGTCATCCAGGCCGTCGATCTTCGTCTTGCCCATCTTGATGATTGCGTCGCCCGCTTTGAGGCCTGCTTTGTCAGCCGGGCTTCCGGGAGAGGCTCCTGAGATGTGATAGCCGGGACCTTCTCCTCCAAAGTCGGGAATGCTGCCGAAATAGGGACGGTTTCCGGAACGCATGGTCGGTGCCGGACGCTCGATCTTGACGTATTGCGGACGCTCGGGATTCTCCGCGGTCGCGATGGCGATCTCTTCCAGAAAGCTGACGATCCGCTCCATGCCCGGGATGTTGATCTTGTCCCAGTCATCAGAGGGGCGGTGATAGTCACTGTGAGTTCCGGTAAAGAGGTGCAGCACCGGAATCTGTTTCCCGTAGAAAGAGCTATGATCGCTGGGACCGAAGCCTTCCGGCTTGAGGGAAAGCTTGAAGTCGTAATCTTTCGCGGTCTCTTCTACCAGTTTTTTCCAGCGCGGTGCGGTGCCGGTTCCGAAGACGGTCAGTTTGTCATCGGTCAGACGGCCCACCATATCCATGTTGAGCATCGCGACCGTGTTCTTCAGATCGAAGATCGGATTCTTGACGTAGTGAGCTGAGCCGATCAGCCCCCGTTCTTCACCCGTAAAGGCGATGAACACCAGGCGGCGGGGCAGGGGCTCTTTGCGGGCTGCCAGTTTGCGGGCCAGTTCGATCAGGGCGACGGTTCCCGAGGCATTGTCGTCAGCTCCGTTGTGGACGTCGGTGGAACCGGGGGCCAGTGAGCCCTCTCCGCCGTAACCGACATGATCATAGTGCGCCCCGATGACGATGGTTTCATCGGCGTGTGGTCCTTTGCCTTCGAGCACGCCAATGATATTTTTCACTTCGGTGCGGATCTGTTTGACCGAGATTTCCCCTTTGGCTTTCCATTGAGGTAATTCGAAGCTTTCCGGCTTCAGTTGCTCATCGATTTTGCCTTCGAGTTCCTGCAGTGTCGGTTTCCCGGCGTCTTTGAAGAGTTCGTTGCATTTTTCAATAGTAATATGTGCGATCGGAATCGAGCGGCCATCACCACTGCCGGCATAGCCGAATTCCATCAGTCGGTCAAAGCGGGCCTCTTTCAGTTTTTTGCGGGCCTGTTGCACGTCGAGCAGGGCTTTTTTTAGATTAACGTCTGCATTGTCCCGTTTGTCCGCAGACGCTTTTTCCCAGTTTTCGGTTGCGGTGATCAGTTCTTCGATCGCGTCCTGTTCCAGGTCTTTCGCTTCTTTTTTGTTTTCCTGGGTCGAATAATAATCATTCACAAACAGGATCGCTTTGGCCCCTTTGCCGAACGCCGTGCTGACTTTGTAGCGCAGGGCCGCATAACGTGAGATGCCGTGGGCACCCGCGAAGGGACTGTCCTTCTCTCCCTGCTGAGGCGTCCGCCGCATGATGATCACGACTTTGTCTTTCACATCCACGTTGGCATAGTCGTTGTATTTCGCATCTTTGGCATCGATCCCGTATCCGCAGAAGACCAGTTCGGCATCGAATTTTCCTGAACCGCCGAAGGAGCAGGAGCGGAAATCTTTGTCGTAAACCAGGGGAATCGTTTTTCCGTCCGGACCTGCCAGCTGAAGCTCATTCGCGGGACCCAGTTTGCTGCCGGTATTGATGGTGAACTTCTGAAAGGCCCCTTCTTCGACAGTGGTCACATCCAGACCGGCAGCTTTGAACTCTTTGACAATATAGTCGGCAGCCAGGTTGATGCCCCGGGTATCGACACCCCGCCCTTCCAGTTCATCGGAGGCCAGGTATTTGATCGCGTCCAGCATCCGTAGGGCACCGGGAGAATCGGAATCTGCTTTGGCTTTCGCGGCTGATTTTTTCGTTGGCGTTTCTGCCCGGGCGATCGAATCGCTGGTCATGAGCGACAGACTGATGCCACATAACAGAAGCAGACTGCATCCGGTCGTGAATAATTTCGAAATCCGATTCGTGTTCAGAACAGACATATAACCTCTTTCTCCCACTGGTTTTTGAAAAGGGGGCCTGTTGTCTTTACGTTTCCGTCTGGAAGACTGTTGGAAGGAGGGCCGCACGCAGTTAAACGCACGCCCGATACTACCATTTTCGCAATTCGGATGCTGAATGGAAGCCTGTTAATAAAGATAAATCAAAAAACATGTCTCTTCCCAACTCTTTTTTGCAGTTGCGTTTACGAAGAGGCGACCTGAACTGGCGAATTGCTGACAGAACGGTTAGAGTCTTAAAGTGAACCCTCCCGGGATGCACAATTGATATGGGAATCACTCATGGACATCTCCGCAGCCGCGCTCGAAAACTGTGGTCTCGCCTCTGAATCAGCCGCTCAGCTGGAGCAGAGGCTACAGGCATTGTCGTCAGAAAATGAACATGAACTCTGGCAGACTCTCACGACAGAGATTCTCACGCCTGACCTGCCTTTCTCCGTTCATCAGCTGTTATACCAAAGCGTTTATCAGAGTCAGCTTGATAGTGGAACGCCCGCACCGGCCTGGTTTCCGGGGGAGCAGGAACTGTCGGAATCCAATCTGGCCTGCTGGCTGAATGAGTTGAATCTGCACAGCATGGAAGACCTGCATTCCTGGTCGGTCCATGATCGGAGCGAATTTACGCAGAAGCTGATCGATTCCCTCCGCATCCAATTTCAGCAGCCTCCACAGCAGGTCATGAACGTGGACGCAGGCATCGAACAGGTCCAGTGGCTGACCGGTGCAAAACTAAATATTGTCGAAAGCTGTTTCCGCGACAAGACGGATGAAACGGCGGTCTGTTTCCAGAAAGGAAGCGCGGAACTGCAGCAGCTTAGCTACGCCGAACTGAAGCAACTGACCGCTCAGGTGGCCAACGGGCTCAGGGAAGCCGGTTATGAGCCCGGAACAAGGATTGCCGTTATGATGCCCATGACGGTGGAGTCAGTAGCGATTTTTCTGGGGGTCATCGCCGCCGGTTGTGTGGTGGTGACCATCGCCGACAGTTTCTCAGCTGAGGAAATGCAGGTGCGGCTGAAGATTACTGAGCCGGCGCTGATCTTCATTCAGGATGTCATCACCCGCGGTAGCAGGCAGTTGCCTCTTTATACCAAACTGGGCGAGGATCAGCGGCTCCCCGCGATTGTGCTGCCCGAACAGGAGAGGGTACAGGTTTCACTCCGCGAGGGGGACCGGCTCTGGTCGGAGTTTCTCTCGGACAACCGGGAATTGACCTGTGAACCCCGTAATCCGCACGATGAGACGACGATTCTGTTTTCTTCCGGAACGACCGGGAATCCGAAAGGGATTCCCTGGGATCAGACTACGCCGATCAAATCCGCCGGCGACGGATATCTGCACCACGACATTCACGCCGGCGACGTTGTCTGCTGGCCCACCAACCTGGGCTGGATGATGGGACCCTGGCTGGTGTATGCCTCGCTCATCAATGACGCGACCATTGCGCTGACCGATGCTGTGCCGACCAGCCGTGCGTTTTGTGAGTTCGTACAGAACGCCCGCGTGACCATGCTGGGACTGGTGCCCAGTATCGTCTCTGCCTGGCGGAGCCAGGATTGCGTCGCGGGGCTGGACTGGTCGCGGATCAAGGTGTTCAGTTCGACCGGGGAATGTTCGAATCCGGATGACATGTTGTGGCTGATGTCGCGGGCCGGTTATCGCCCCGTGATTGAATATTGTGGCGGAACCGAGACCGGCGGCGGCTATATTACAGGCACGGTATTGAAGCCGGGCGTACCCGGTCTGTTTGCCTGTCCGGCGGTCGGTTTTGACTGGTTGCTGCTGGATGAAGAGGGGCATCTGACTGAAAACGGCGAAGTCTTCTTTGTGCCTCCGGTGATTGGTCTCTCTACCCGGCTGATCAACCGTGATCATCATGAGGTCTATTTTGCCGACATCCCGCCGGGACCGGATGGGGAACTGTTGCGTCGGCACGGAGATCAGATCGAAGCGTTGCCCGACGGATATTTCCGGGCGCAGGGCCGGATCGACGATGCGATGAACCTGGGAGGCATCAAGGTCAGCTCGGTGCAGATTGAAGAGTTGCTGACCCAGGCGGAGGGCGTTCGCGAAGTGGCAGCCATCGCGGTTCCCCCGGCGGGCGGAGGTCCAAGTCTGCTGGTGATTTATGTCGTCATGCAGCCCGATTCGAAATTCGAGGCAGACACGTTACAGAGCAGTATGCAGCAGATCATTCGCAGCCAGCTCAATCCACTGTTTAAAATACAGGCGGTACGCGAGATCGAACAACTGCCCCGCACAGCCTCAAACAAGGTGATGCGGCGGAAACTACGGGATTTATTTCAAGGTTTAGAATCATGAGTCAGCAGGGAGAACAGCGGGTCGCCGTTCTGGGAGCCGTTCGCACACCCATTGGGGCCTTTAACGGTGCCTTTCAAAGTCTGTCGGCAGTCCAGCTGGGAACGACGGCGATTAAGGAGACGCTCAAACGGAGTCAGATCACAGCGCTGCAGGTGGATGAGGTCTTCTTGGGGCAGGTCTTTACAGCCGGTTGTGGAATGAACCCGGCGCGACAGGCGTCCGTGCATGCGGGCATTCCTTATCACGTGCCGGCGACAACTGTGAATATGGTTTGTGGGTCCGGACTGAAGTCGGTCGCTTTAGGGATGCAGTCCATTCTGTGTGGTAAGGCCCGCGTCGTACTGGCGGGGGGAATGGAGAGCATGAGCAACACCCCCTATCTGCTGAAAGGGGCTCGCAGCGGATTCAAGATGGGAAATCAACAGCTCATCGATTCCATGATTCACGATGCCTTGTGGGATGCCTTTTATGATTGTCACATGGGGATCACCGCCGAGAATCTGGCTGAGAAATACGAGGTGACGCGGGAAGACCAGGACCGTTATGCGGTGCAGAGTCAGCAGCGTTACCAGGCGGCTCTGGAAGCAGGGAAATTCGACGAGGAAATCGTGGGCGTCTCCGTGCCTCAGCGGAAAGGGGAACCACAGCTGGTTTCTGTCGACGAACACCCGCGAAAAGAGACGAACCTGGAGACGCTCTCCTGTCTGCGTCCGTCGTTCAAGAAAGAGGGGGGAACGGTGACCGCCGCGAATTCCTCGGGGATCAATGATGGCGCCGCGACGCTGGTGATCGCGGAGGAAGCATTTGTGGAAGAACAGCAGCTCAAGCCGCTGGCCTGGATTCGCAGCTTTTCGAACGTGGGGTTGGATCCCCAGTTCATGGGGATGGGACCGGCAAACGCGATTGAAGATCTGTTGCAACACGCGGGGCTGAAACTTTCCGACATCGATCTACTGGAAGTCAATGAAGCATTTGCAGCACAGGCTCTGGCAGTCGGCAAGAAACTGGGCTGGGATGAGGCCCGCGTGAACGTCAACGGCGGGGCGATCGCACTCGGTCATCCCCTGGGGGCCAGCGGAGCCCGCATTGCGGTCACACTACTGCATGAGATGCAGAAACAAGAGGCGGCTCGTGGCATCGCTTCACTCTGCATTGGCGGCGGGATGGGTATTGCCATGTTATTTGAGTCCCCTTAAATCAACTATCGAACAAGAGGAAGCTGCATCATGCAGGAAATCGGGATACTGGGAGCAGGATTGATCGGAGCGAGCTGGGCCTCTTTTTTCGCAGCTCAGGGAATGAAAGTCCGCATCTATGACGTGAACGAGGATGTCAAATATCAGGCGTTGAGCGTCGCGGAGAGCAACCTGGAGCGACTGGTAAAACTGCAGTTGCTCAGTGGAGAAGCTGCGGGAGCCGGCTTACAGAATCTGCAGCTAGCCGATTCCATGAAGGAACTGTTGACCGATGTTGAGTTCGTGCAGGAATCCGTGATTGAAGATTACGCGATCAAGGCTGATGTCTATCGGCAGTTCGAGCAGTTTGCCCCGGAGTCCGCGATCCTGGCCAGCAGTTCTTCGGGACTGCTCATGACGCGGATGCAGTCGGTGCTGCAGCATCCCGGACGGGCGCTGATCGCGCATCCCTTCAATCCGCCGCACCTGATTCCACTGGTGGAGCTGGTTCCCGGCGAACAGACATCGACTGAGACCGTCGAGTGTGTGCGAGACTTTTTTCAACAACTGGGCAAGTATCCCGTGGTCCTCAACAAAGAAGTACCGGGACACATTGCGAACCGTCTTGCTGCGGCGATCTGGCGTGAGTCGCTGGCGCTGCTGGATGAAGGAGTCGCCAGCGTAGAGGACATTGACGCGGCCCTCTGTCAGGGACCGGGCCTGCGCTGGGCGCTGATGGGGCAGCACCTGATTTACGAACTGGGGGGCGGTACGGGCGGCTATCAGAAGTTCTTCGATACGATCGGGGCCTCCTTTGAAGCCTACTGGGAAGATATGCAGACCTGGACCCGGATTCCCGAGTCAGCGAAACAGAAAGCGGTTGCGGGAACTCAAAAGTACCTGGAGCAGCAGAGCCGGGCCGAATGGGGAGCCTGGCGCGATGAGAAGCTGGCACGAATCCAGCAGATTCTGAAAGAGGAATAAACCATGACACAAGCCAGAGTCGCTTTAATCACCGGCGCTGCCAGTGGCATCGGTGCCGAAATCGCCCAGACGCTGTTTCGCGATGGCTGTGATATTGTGATCGCCGATCTGCACGAGCCCGATTTTCTGGCAGATTTGAAAGCAGACGGACAACGGTCTCTGTTTGTCACTACCGATCTGTCACAGCCAGCACAGTGTCAGTCGTTGGTGGAACGGATCAGCCAGGAGTGGGGTGGCGTGGAGATCCTGGTCAACAATGCGGGCTTTCAGCACGTTTCACCCCTGGAGGACTTCCCGGAAGCGGTCTGGGAGAAAATGCTGCAGGTGATGCTGACCGCTCCCTTTCTGCTCACAAAATATGTCCTGCCTGGAATGAAACAGCGGCAGTGGGGACGCATCATTAATATGGGGTCGATTCATTCGCAGGTGGCCTCGCTCAATAAAGCTGGCTACATTGCCGCCAAGCATGGACTGGTCGGCCTGACAAAAACCACGGCCCTGGAAGGGGGCCCCTTTCAGATCACCGCCAACGTGATCTGTCCCGCCTACGTCCGTACGCCCCTGGTCGAACAGCAGATCGCTGCCCAGGCGGAGACGCTGGGGATCAGTGTCGCAGAGGTGGAGAGCGAGGTTTTCCTGAAAGCATCAGCGACCGGGCGGATGATCGAGCCCGCGGAAGTCGCCTCTATGGTGAGTTATCTCTGTTCGGACAAAGCGAAATCGATTACCGGTGCCTGCTGGACTATTGATGGCGGCTGGACGGCTCAATAACCTGGAAATTCAGGCTCTGATCCTGTTTTTTCGGTCCTCTGTAATTGTTTAACATTGCTAACAGAGGCGCGACGTATTAGATTGTGTTTATGCAAGCGGCTCACTAAACACCTTACCCGGTCCCTGCGATGAGGTGCTGAATGCACGTTCGACGTCAGATCGTTTCTCTGTGGTTTCTGATGCTGCTCCTCTTTCCCCTGCAGGTTGGTGCAGCGGAAACGGAAGCACCGCTTGTAGCACAGACACCCGAAGCACTGGCCATTAAGGGGCTGCGAGGGTTTTATACCAATCTGCAGCAGAACAAAGACGGCACAGTCCGCCTGGTACGGCTGAGTAAGCCGCATGTCACCCCGGAAAAAGTCGCGCATCTCGCACAGTTTCATCAGCTGGATTACCTGGCACTGGTCTGTCCCCAGCTGGGGGATGAAGTGCTGCCCCATATCCAGAATCTGACCAACCTGGATACGCTGCTGCTCTCGGAATCAAGGGTCACGGATGCAGGTTTGAAGAACCTGAAGAAACTGAGTCGACTGGAACGACTCTATCTGGATCAAACGCAGATTACGGACGAGGGACTGCAACAACTCTCGCAACTGCAGCAGCTCAAAGTATTGTCACTGCGCAATACGAAGATCACCGATCAGGGGCTGGCACATCTCACAGGTCTCAAGCAGCTGGAAGTCCTGCTGCTCTCCGGAACGCAGGTCAGCGATGCCGGTTTCGCGTCACTCAGTGAATTGCAACAGTTGAAGACATTATATCTCGCGCGGACTCAGGTCACGGGAACGCGCCTGTCCGAACTGCAGTTACCCGCGCTGGAGCATCTCTGTCTCAATCGCTGCCCGCTGGTTCCCACAGCAGCTGACTCATTGGCGAAACTGACCAGTCTCAAGGGGCTGGAAGTCTATCATACGGGACTGAATTCTCAAGCTCTGTCAGTACTCAGAAAACAGCTCGCGAAGACAAATGTGTTTGCAGATGAGGAATCTGCCGCAGCGACTCTGGCGGCGCTGAATGATTTGCAGCAGCAGACGACCGTTGCGGAACAGCCGGTGCTGGCGCCGATTCGAGAACGGATCAAAGCGGGTGAGAAACTGGTCCCCGATTTTCAGCAGCATGTGATTCCGCTGCTGGGCCGACTGGGATGCAACAGTCGGAACTGTCACGGCTCGTTCCAGGGGCGGGGCGGATTTCAACTGTCGATGTTCGGCTATGACTTCAAGCTGGATCATGACAACCTGCTGGAACGGATTAACAAAGAGAAGCCCAAAGACAGCCTGGTTCTGAATAAGCCGACTTCGGAGGACGAACATGAAGGAGGCCTGCGACTGCCCCCCGGTGGTTGGGAACAACAGTTGTTGCACGACTGGATTGCAGCAGGCGCTGCTTCTGTCAGCGCGGACGGTCCCCGCTTCGTGCGACTGGATGTGACACCCCGGCAGATCGTCTTTAAGAAAAAGGGAGAGTCGGCGGCGTTGAAGGCGATCGCCGTCTGGTCGGATGGCACGCGCGAAGATGTGACTTGTCTGACCCGTTTTGAGTCCAAAGACGATAGTGTGGCTGAAGTGACGCCCGAAGGTCTGATTCAGGCGAAAGCGCCCGGCGATACGTACGTCATTTCCTATTACGATAACGGGATCTTTTCCACGCAGGTGCTGCAGCCGGTACGGGAATATCAGCCGGGCGAATATCCTGAAGTATCGACGCCGACCGTCGTCGACCGGCATGTGCTCGCCAAACTGCAGAAGCTGGGCATCCAGCCATCCGGGTTGTGTACGGATGAAGAATTTTTAAGACGTGTCAGCCTGGATATGACGGGGACGCTGCCGACGCCGGATGAGATACGCGATTTCCTCAAAGATCCTTCCACTGAGAAACGCAGCCAGAAGATTGAAGAACTGCTCGCGCGGCCCGGCTACGTGGCCTGGTGGAGCTTGAAGCTGTCTGACCTGACGGGGAGTAACGCCGGCTATCTGGGCGGAACTGAAATGGCGCAGCCGGTGGCCGGTCAGTGGAATGCCTGGATTCGCCGCCGGGTGGAAGACAATGTGGGTTGGGACAAGATTGTGGCGGGGATCATCCTGGGAACGAGTCGTCTGCCGGGACAGACTTTCGAAGAGTTTATGGCCCAGCAGAGCGAGTTCACCAGTATCAAGGACCGGGCCGACTTCACGGCGCTGGATAATTCGATGCCCCACTACTGGGCGCGTTCCAATATGACCGTTCCCTCCGACAAGGCACTCGCCTTTGGTTATACGTTTCTGGGAATGCGTCTCGATTGTGCCCAGTGTCACAAGCATCCCTTCGATGAATGGTCGCAGCAGGATTTCAAACAATTCACCGAGTTTTTCACGCGGATTAAATTCGGTGTGCCCCCTGATGCTCAGGTGCTGCATGAGCAGACGCGGAATATGCTGGGGGTCCCCGTGAAACTGAATACCGCGGCACTGCGCAGACAGAGTTATCTGCGGATCGCTGCCGAGGGACGTCCGATTCCCTGGCGTGAGGTTTACATTGAACCCGCGAAAGGGAAAGAGCAGATCGCCAAACTGCTGGGGGGCGAAGAGCTCGACATCAGTCAGATGCAGGATCCGCGAGAAGTCCTGATGGCGTGGATGCTCAAGGAGCCAAATCATTACTTCGCAAAAGCGTTTGTGAACCGGATCTGGGCGCATTACTTCAACGTGGGCATTATCAATCCGCCGGACGATCTGAATCAGGCAAACCCCCCGAGTAACAAGGCGTTGCTGGATTACCTGGTGGCGGGTTTCATCGAGAGTGGCTACGACATGAAGTGGCTGCATCGCACGATTGCCAACAGCCGGACCTATCAGCTCAGTTGGCGACCGAATCCGACCAATCGAAAAGATACGCGGAATTTCAGTCATGCTGTTTTGAGGAGACTGCCGGCGGAAGTGGCCATTGATGCCATTCAGCAGGCGACGGCAGGAGAAAAGAAACTACAGCAGCATGTCAGTAAAATGGACGGGCGCAAGATTACGCAGCATCCGCTTTCGTTTCAGGCACGGTCGATCGATTTTTCACTGCTGGTCTTCGGCAAACCGCTCAGGACAACCAACTGTGACTGTGAACGCCAGGATGAACCGACACTGCTCCAGTCTCTCTATGTACGCAACGATGCAGAGATGCTGAGCCAGCTGACCCGTCCGGACGGCTGGATTACCGAAGTGAAACAGAAAATATTGGATGAAGCGGCTCGAAAAGAGCTGGTCCGGGAAGCTTACCTGCGTACGCTCTCCCGTCTGCCGGAAGAATCAGAATTGAAAGACAGCCTGGAATATCTGCAATCGACGAAAACGATTCAGGAAGGTCTCCAGGACCTGATGTGGGCGCTGCTCAACACGCAGGAATTCATTACGAATCATTGAGCGAGGCGATTTGCGATCCCCGGATTGCATAAGGACTAGAATATGAAACATCAAAAACAGATCAAGCGACGTGATGTCTTACAGGCAGGGTTCCTGGGAGGACTGGGCCTTTCTTTGCCCGACTTCCTTAAACTGTCAGCCGCCCAGGCGGAAACGTCCGACCGTAAGAAATCGTCAGCGGATGCAGTGCTGTTTCTGAACCTGGCGGGAGGGGTGTCGCATCTGGATACGCTGGACATGAAACCGGAAGCACCGGCAGAAACCCAGGGCGAGTTCAAGTCGATTGAAACCTGCGTCCCGGGGCATCAGGTCTGTGAGTATCTGCCGAAATACGCGAAAGTGGCTGATCAATTCACGTTGCTGCGCGGTATTTCCCATTCCGCGGGGGCGCATCCCCAGGGGCAGTCCTGGATTTCGACCGGAAATCGTCCTGTGCCTGCGTTGATCTATCCTTCGCTCGGTTCCGTGATCACGAAAGAGATTCCCAGCCGCCCCGATTTGCCCGGCTATGTCGCAATTCCCAAGACGGAGTGGAACGCCGGTTACATGGGAGATGCTTATGCACCCTTTAAAACGAATACCGTTCCCCGACCGGGCCAGCCCTTTCAGGTGCGGGGAATCTCACTGCCCGAGGGACTGACACTGGAGAAAGTCAATCAGCGGCAGCAACTGCTCAACAAACTGGACCGTCGGTTTAAAGGGGAACAGACCGAGAGCCAGTTGCTGGATGCGCTGGATCAGTTTGGTTCCCAGGCCTATCATATGATTACTTCGAAACGGGCCCGGGCCGCGTTTGACGTTGAGCAGGAATCACCAAAGCTTCGTCAACTGTTTGCCGCGGATGAATTCAGCCAGTCAGTCTTTCTGGGCTGTCGCCTGATTGAGTATGGGGTGCCTTTCGTAACCGTGACCTACCAGGGGTGGGACACACACACCGAAAACTTTGCCGGGCATCGTCGTCTGCTGCCTCCGCTGGATGCGGGGATGACTGCAGGGCTGGAGATGCTCAAACAGAAGGGGCTCTGGGAGCGGACGCTGGTGGTGATCATGGGCGAATTCGGACGGACTCCCAAGATCAACGAAAATGCGGGCCGCGATCACTATCCGCGGGTGAACTGGTGTCTGATGACTGGAGGAGGCGTGAAGCCGGGACAGTTTATCGGCGGCACTACGAAAGCCGGTGATGCGCCGGATGACCAGACCGAGATCAAACCGGATGACATCGCCGCTACCATCTATCATTCACTGGGCATCGATCCCCTGAAAGAGTATTACACCAACACAGGACGGCCCACGATGCTGGTGCCCCATGGTCGGGTTATGCACGAACTGTTTGCCTGAACCGTACCACATTCCGGTGTGAGATTGATTTCAGTCTCTCTCTGCAGTCTAATAAAGCAATGGTGAAGTCCGCGCGTGCGTTCGATCCTCTTGTGAGTTGATCAATTATAGAACCAGAGCGACAGGCTTTGCTGAAGATAATCTGCTTTCACTGATTGAGAGGTGCGCTCTTGCTCAAATCGATACTGACCCTGTTTACGTTTCTGTGTCTGTTTCCTGCTCTGGCTGTGGCTGAGAAAAAATCAGAGCGTCCCAATATCGTACTGATCATGGCCGACGATCTGGGATATGGCGACCTGAGCTGTTACGGCAGCCAGAATTGTCAGACACCCCACCTCGATAAACTGGCGCAGCGCGGCATGAAGTTTACCGACTTCCATTCCAGCGGCGCCGTCTGCAGTCCGACACGGGCGGGGCTGTTGACCGGACGTTACCAGCAGCGGGCGGGCATCGATGGTGTCGTTTACGCCGACCCGAAAAAGAATCGGCATCATGGTCTGCAGAAGACCGAAGTCACACTGGGACAATGTCTGCTGGACGCAGGCTATCGGACGGGGATGTTCGGCAAATGGCATCTGGGCTATCAACGGCAATACAATCCGACCTTTCGCGGCTTTCAGCAGTTTGTGGGGTATGTCAGCGGGAACGTAGACTATTTCGCGCACCTCGATCAAACCGGCGTATTCGACTGGTGGCATGGTCCAGAACTCAACCGGGAGGAGCAGGGGTATTCCACACATCTGATTACTGATCACGCTGTCAAGTTTATTCGTGAGCAGCACGAGCAGCCTTTCTTAGTTTATATTGCGCACGAAGCGGTGCACTATCCCTACCAGGGGCCGCATGACAAACCGATGCGGAAAGAGGGGGGCGGTGAGATCAAAGCTGCCAAGCGTCAGGATATCGCGAATGCCTATCGGGAAATGAATACCGAAATGGACCAGGGCATTGGCAAAGTCGTTTCGGTACTCGAAGAACTGAACCTGACCGACAATACATTTATCTTCTTCCTGTCGGATAATGGGGCTAACAATAAAGGTTCCAATGGTGCGTTGCGCGGCTTTAAAGGGAGTGTCTGGGAGGGCGGCCATCGCGTGCCGGCCATCGCCTGCTGGCCGGGGCAGATCCCATCAGGAACGGTCTGTGATCAGACGGTAATCAGCATTGATGTCATGCCGACGATTCTGGAACTGGCACGAGCCCGCGTTCCCGCAGGTCATCAGCTGGACGGCGTCAGCCTGGCTGGGTTATTAACTGAGAAAAAACAACTGCAGCCGCGAAATGTTTTCTGGGATTACAATGGTCGCTCTGCAGTCCGCCAGGGACCATGGAAACTGGTGTTGAATCAGGAACGCAAAACACCGGTGGCGCTGTTCAACCTCAAATCAGATCTGTCAGAATCACAAAATCTGGCTGAAGAACAGTCTCAGCGTGTTACCAAAATGCAGGCCGCTTTTAAAGCCTGGAAGAAAGATGTCACACAGTCCGCGACGCCTCAACCGGACAAATAATCTCACTGTTACAGGAGTCTTGTCATGTATCGTCTGCTGCTGACGTTCACTTTGTTATTCTGTCTCCCGCTGTCGGTCGCTGATGCAGCCGATGAACAATTGCAGGCAGGGGCGGCAAAGGTGAATATCAATCCACCGAAGTACCCGGTTTCCATGGTGGGGAGCTTTCAGGACCGGCAGGCGACCTCGGCGCACGACACCTTGCACGCGCGGGCGCTGGTGTTACAGAGCGGTAATACGAGAGTGGCGTTTGTGGTCTGTGATATCTGTCTGATTTCACGGGAAATTTTTGATAATGCGAAAGCAATCGCTTCGCGGAAAACCGGGATTCCCACCAGTCACATGCTGACCTCTGCGACGCATACGCACACCGCTCCCGCGGTGACACGGCTGGCACAATGCAAACCGAGCCCTGAATATGTGCAGTTTCTGACAGAGAGTATTGCGCAGGCGATCATCAAAGCCGAGTCACAACTGGCCCCAGCTCAGATTGCCTGGACGGTGGTGCCGGAACCGGGGGAGGTCAACAATCGACGCTGGTATGTGAAAGAGGGAGGGATCAAGCCCAATCCGTTCGGGAAGACGACCGACAAGGTGCGTATGAATCCACCCCGGGGGAGTGACCTGTTGATCAAACCGGCTGGTCCCACGGATCCGGACATCTCCATTCTGTCAGTACAGCACACCGACGGGCGACCGCTGGCGCTGCTGGCGAATTACTCACTGCATTACGTGGGAGGACTGCCGCCGAACCAGGTCTCTGCCGACTATTTCGGCGAGTTCGCACGACAGATCAAACAGCGACTGGGGGGCGATGAGACATTTGTGGGGATCATGTCCAACGGTTCCAGTGGCGATATCAATAACATTAATTTCAGAGAACCTCGTCCGCGGGCGGGGGTGTTTGAACGCATTACTGCGGTCGCGAAAGTGATTGCAGACCGGACTTACCAGGCGGTCAAGTCGTTGAAGTACCGCAGAGATGTCTCGATCGCGATGGAAGAACGCACGCTGGATCTGGGGATCCGCAAGCCGAACGCGGACGAAGTCAAATATGCGAAACAGCTGCTGGACGAGGCAAAGAATCCAGAGCATCTGACGACTAATGAAGTCTATGCCCGCGAGACATTGAACATTGATCAGGGACCGGCCAGCGTGAATCTGAAGCTGCAGGCTTTACGGATCGGCGACCTGGGGATCGTGGCCATTCCCTGTGAAGTGTTTGCGGAGATCGGTCTGGAGATCAAACAGAAAAGTCCACTGAAGCCGACTTTTGTGATTGCGCTGGCCAACGGCTATAACGGTTACCTGCCGACACCGGAACAACATCTGCTGCAGGGATACGAGACCTGGCGATCCAGCTGGAGTTATCTGGAGGTGGATGCGTCAGTGAAAATCACAGAGCAGGTGCTGGCAATGTTAAAACAATTGACTGACAAATGAAATAAATGGAACTGAGGACTCAAAATGAATGTATTACAGCCGAGAACGATCCTGGCCTGCTTGTGTGTGTTACAAATCTGTTCGTGGGGATGTGCCGCAGAGCCTGCGATTCCGAATCAGTTGACTAAACAGGAACAGCAGCAGGGCTTTGAGCTGCTGTTCAACGGGAAAGACCTCAAAGGCTGGGAGCAGAGCGGAAACTGGCAGGTCCAAGATGGGGTGATAACCCGTTCCGGTAAGGGAGGGAGTCTGACCTATGGCAAGCAGCCTCTGCCGGATGACTTCGAACTGATGTTCGAATGGAAAGTCGGTGCGGGGAGTAACAGCGGTATTTATTATCGTCCGGGGCAATACGAGTATCAGATTCTCGATAATCAGAAGCATGCGGATGGGAAAAATCCCCGCACGAGTGCGGCCTCGCTCTATTTCTGCATGCCTCCCTCAGAAGATGCAACACGTCCGGTGGGCGAGTGGAATCAGGGACGGATTTACTGTAAGGGGACGGTCATTCAACACTGGTTGAATGGCAAAAAGGTGATTGACTTTGATTACACCGATCCCCGTTATGCCTGGCACGTGGCGTTATTAGCCAACCGGGGTGGACGGCTGTCAGACCGGGGAGCTCCATTGTTTCTGCAGGATCATGGGGATCCAGTCTGGTATCGCAGTCTCAAACTGCGTACGATTCCCCAGGAGGAGGATGTGGTTCGCACTCCGGTAAAGCCGGCACATGTTACTGATGAAGCGATGGCTGCTGAGCAGCGCAAGTTGCAGCGGATTATGGAGAGCCGGGCGAGACAGCAGCAGAAAAAGTAGCTCGCCCATGGTGAAATGTGTCAGCGGACGTGATGTTAAAATATGTTATTCAACGAAATGAATGGTTAACGGAATGAGTTTCAAACAGATTTATGGAATTGTGCTGGCTCTACTGCTGATCTCCGGCAGCGCTGTTGCCAGAGAACCGGTGCGAGTGATTTTCGATACTGACATCTCCGGGGATGTGGATGATGTACTCGCACTGGCCATGCTGCATACCCTGTCTGATCGGGGAGAATGTGATCTGCTGGCTGTCACCATTTCCAAGATCAACCCGTTAACGGGACCGTTTACCGATGCTGTGAATACGTTTTATGGCCGTGGTGAGATTCCGATCGGGGTGACACGGGATGCCCAGCGTCGTGAGAGTCGCTATCTGAAACTGGTGAATGAAAAAGAGGAAGCGAAATGGCGCTATCCGCATGATGTGCTTTCCAACGAGGATTTACCGGACGCGGTGACCGTATTGCGTAAAACACTGATGTCGCAGCCCGATCATTCTGTGGTGCTGATCCAGGTTGGGCTGGCAGCAAATCTCGCCGATCTGGTGGAATCGGGGGCGGATGAGATCAGCCCTTTGAGTGGTGCGGAACTGGTCCGGCAGAAGGTTCGCCTGGTTTCCGTAATGGCCGGGGCGTTTGAACCGATCGACGGAAACCGGCATTTCCTGGAAGCGAACATTCGGAACGGAATCAAATCGATGCAGCGGTTTGTCCGACAATGGCCCCGGGAGGTGCCTGTGATCTGGAGCGGGTTTGAAATTGGAATCGCAGTTCGATACCCCCGTGAAAGCATCGCCCGGGACTTTGGTTACCGGAAGCATCATATCGTCCGGGAAGCCTACCTGCTGCACAGTGGTCCTGAGCATGATCGACCCAGCTGGGATCTGACCAGTGTACTGTATGCGGTACGACCGGAGGACGGGTATTTCACACTCTCCGAACCGGGACGGGTGACCGTTGAGGATGACGGTTTTCTGAAATTCCAGCCAGTGGAACTGGGACGGGACCGTTACTTGAAGATGAATCAGGAGCAGATGATCCGCGTTCGCGAAGCATTGCGGGATCTGGTCAGCCAGCCTCCCGCACAATGCCGACAGTGATCTTTCTTAAGTCTGACTGGAATCGCAGAGCGATCGCAGGCTGCCTTATTTGCTGGTCTTGCGGGTGACCTCTTCCAGCAGAATATCGATCGATTCGCACATTTCCTTTTTGAGCGCATGCAGACTGTTCTGCATGACGGCCAGTCCATCAATCCGCTTGGGGCTCGGCCTGGACTCTTCTGTGGAACTGGAAGCAGCAGCCATGACTGGTTGTGGCTCCACTGGCTCAGATTTTTTTTCCTGACCGCGCACAGAACCTTTCAGCTTACTGACCAGCAATTCCGTATCGATCGGTTTGATCAGCAGATCTTTAAAACCGATGGCTAAGGCATCGCGTGTCAATTCTTTCATCTTGGGAGAAGAGGTTCCGTGTTCCCGGGTCACCATGAGAAAAAAGTTGAGTGGCGGTATCACACCTTCATCATTAAAACGTTCGATTTTCGAAGCAGCTTTATAGAGATCGATGGCATTCATCGAAGGCAGGAAAAGGCTGGTGAGCACGGCATCAACGGAAAAATCTGTTTTCAGAATGGCGAGTGCTTCTTCCCCGCTCTCTGCGGCTACCGTGTCAAAATTGTGGCGGGACAGTTTCTGGTTCAAACTCTGACGTATGAACCCGATTTCATCGACAATCAGTATTTTCATTTTACGTTCCTGCTGTGAATTAAAATCATTCGCTTTTCGCTACTTGATTTGGGGGTCTGTCACTTAATCGTCTATCGCCCTCTCGAAATAAAATAAAAATGGAGGATATTACCCAATTTCACGTAGAGTATTTACCTCAATGTTGAATCAGAAGTTTAAGATGGGTAAAACGTATGGAATAGGGTGTGTATACGTGGTATATTTATATGTATTACAGCCAGATTCATGCCTCTGACTCCAATTCAGGAAAGTTGCCAATGAAACGAGTTAACTTAGAACGGTCATTCCTGTTTTAGCCAGCATTCCTGATATCAGGTTTCCCGGGAACGTGATTTTTTGCTGAATGGTAAGGCTTTTTTTTGAGACTGATGGATTTCAGTCACACTATGGATTTCAGTCACACTAATAAAGCAGAGTTCGAGACGAGGGATCGTCTCCTCAGACCTCCATCCCCTCACCCATAAATCTACTGTCAATCGGTCACTCGGTACTCGTCTATGCGCTGATACAGATCCACACTGAAATTTGGTACCGCTTGATCTAGTTAAAAAAATCTGCAAGTATCTCTGTTTCAAAAACTTGAAGAAAATGATGAGCTCTTGCCTTTGTTGATTACGAGTAGATAGAGGATATAAAGATAATAAAGTAAACATAGGCTGCAAGCGCAGTTTGGATTCCCGGTGGGACGGAGACTCTGATCATCCCGGGATTCTCCGATGTTGTCCTCAGAGGAATCACGACTCACACCCTGGGTTTGATGAATTGTGATTTGGCGACACGGAAAACATCCTGCGAGGTGGTTGAAATTGAGTGCATTGTTTCTACGACTCTAATCGAGATGCGTTAACAACTTAGGAAAGCCACACTTTATTAGAGGACCGAATGAACGATTTTGTTGTGTATGTGATCGATGATGATCTCGACGTACTGGATTCAATTGCAACACTGCTCTTAACTTCTGGTTACGATGTTAAAACGTTCGATAATGTGTATGCTTTTCTGGAATCGAATGAAAATACGATTCCCGGTTGTATTTTGATCGATCTGGTGATGCCGGAAATCTGCGGAATTGAATCGATGGAACTGATTCGCAAGCAGCGTCTGTTTTACCCAGTGGTGATGATGAGCGCTTATGGAGATATTGAGAAAGCGGTATCTGCAGTGAAGTTAGGTGCCTGTGATTACCTGGAAAAGCCGTTTGAGAAAGACAAATGCATTAAAGCGATCGAATATGCGAAATCTCAACTGGACCAGGATGGAAATCTGACTGATGCGAACAGTCAGGAATATCTGAGACTCTATCAGGGTTTAACCCGTCGTGAAAAACAGGTCTTTCATCTGATTGCAGACGGACAGGCCGGAAAACAGATCGCGAATACCATGTCGATCAGCTATCGCACCATGGAAAAGCATAAAGCCAATGTTTTGAATAAGTTGGGGATCTCAAGTGCGACGGATATTGTGCATATCCTGTATAAAATCAAAGACCTGCCCGGTTATCAGAAACATGAGAATGGCAGCTGACATCCTCTCCTGAATCGTATTGTTTTGAGAAACTGATTCAGATCGAAGCCTGTACCTGACTTTACAGATCAAAATGTCTTTTGCACCAAAGTCAAGTCTGTGCACGCTAACCCTCATTCCTTCAAGCCTTTATCCCCCGTGTCCTTGAACTGATTTGTATTATCTGGCAGGCCAATGGGGGGATTCCCCCATCGATTTTGATCAGTCTAAAGTCGATAAAACGCGATATCAGGATATTTAACTCAAATCAGTGAGTGTTAAGAAACAGGGGTCTTTCGCAAGCTGAGCTATTTGAAGGGGAAATTGTAAAAAAGCGTACTAGCAACCTGCCAGACTGAAGGGCCTGTAATGACATCCAGACAAGTGAAATCCGTTGAGCATCACTTTGCCGAACAGCTTTTAAATATGAGTCTTGATGCCTCTGTCGCTGTCGATGAAAGTGGCGATATTTTAGCTGCCACGAAATCAATCTGTGATCTGTTTGGATGGAAGCGTGAAGACGCAACAGGGCAGAATATCCGTCATCTGATCTCAGAATCCAGTCTGGAACAGTTCGATCATTATATTGTCGAGTGCCTGGGAGCTGAAACCGGGCCGTCACAAAACATGATGGGAAAACGCAAGGATGGTTCCTGCTTTCCCATTGAGCTGACCCTGCGGGAGGTTGATGATCCCCAGGATCAGATTCATTTCATTGGTGTTTTCAAAGACATCAGCGAGCAGCGAAAATCGCAAAACAAGCTCGACGAATACGTAGAGCGGCTCAAGCAGTCCCGCAGAGAGATGAAGCGTAAAGACTTTCAGCTCAAATCAGCTATGAGCATCGTCGAGCGTGCCAATCAGGCCAAAAGTGAATTCCTGGCCAACATGAGCCATGAAATACGAACACCCATGACGGCCATTCTGGGCTATACCGACATCTTAAAGGAAAATCCCGGTAACCATGAGAACCTGGAGCTGATCGAAATCATTCAGAACAATGGTTCTCATCTGTTGCAGGTCATCAATGATATTCTGGATCTTTCCAAGATTGAAATGGGAGACTTTGAAGTCCGGAAAGTGAGATGCTCGCCCATTCGAATTCTTCAGGAAGTGATCGACGAATATCAGCCCCGGGCATCACAGAAAGGACTCAGTCTGCAGGCACACTATCAGGAGTCTCTGCCGGAGACGATCCAGACGGACCCGGGCAGATTGAAGCAGGTCCTGGCGAACCTGGTCAGTAACGCAGTTAAGTTTACTTCAGAGGGGCGGATCGAGCTGGAAGTCCGCATGTGTTCTCAATCCCGGCAGGATCGAATTCTGCAGTTCAGTGTTGCAGATACGGGAATCGGGATTCCTGCGGAAAAACTGAAACATATTTTTGAGCCGTTCACCCAGGCTGACAGTTCGACCTCCAGAAATTACGGGGGTACCGGACTGGGATTGACGTTGAGTCACAAACTGGTCCAACTGTTGGGAGGGAACCTGCGGGTCCAGTCGGCATTGAATCGGGGAAGCGTCTTTTCAGTGACGCTCAATGTGGGATCTGAAGTCGATCTGCAGGCGGGGCAGGAACTCGGCTTCCGGTTCAATTCTGAAAACGCGGACAGCGGGCTCTCAGCGGAAGAGAATCTGCAGCTTCGACGTGAGAATCAGGGGACGATTTTACTGGTTGACGATACGCCGGAGATACGCCGCTTATTTACGTATCTGTTGAATAAGATGGGGCTGGAAGTGAAAACGGCATCGAACGGCAAAGAAGCTGTAGAGCAAGTGAATGCAGCCGTAGAGCAGAACAAGGCGTTTGACCTGATTTTGATGGATATGCAGATGCCCGTGATGAGCGGGTATGAGGCAGTGCAGCTGCTCAGGGAACAGGAAATTCAGATTCCGGTGATTGCAATTACTGCACACGCCCTCGTCTCTGACCGGGAAAAATGCCTCACAGCCGGATGCACGGATTATCTGAGCAAGCCGGTTAAGTTTGATGTGCTGTTTGAAATGGTTCAACGCTACCTCCCCGCCAGGGCAGTCCTGCAGCTGAATCATACCTGAGAATTTGCAGGTTGAAAGGGCAGATCGAGAGGCCTTTTTCTCTTCTGGCAAGCAGGAGGGTACTCACTCCGGCAGCTTCTGGGAGGCTGGGAGCTGGATGTAAAAGCTGGCGCCTTTGCGTGTGTTGGGGAGAAACCACATTTTCCCGTCAGCAGCATGGATCAGCGAGCGGCTGAGTGACAGACCGATCCCGAGACCGGTTTTCTTACTCGTGGCAAAGGGAGTGAAGAGCTTGCTTCTGAAGTGTTCCGGAACGCCACATCCGGTATCCGAGACAGAGATCTGAATCATTTTGTCCGGAGTCGACGTGGTTGAAACCGTCAGTGTCCTGGGAGAGGGCATGTGTTCCATGGCTTCTACCGCGTTTTTGAAGAGGTTCACCAGAACCTGCTCGATCTGCACGCGATCCGCATAGACGGTTGTGAATTTATTCTTATAGCAGGTTTTGACTTCGATCTGTTTCAATCGAATCTGGTAATTGATCATCTGTAGTGCGCTACGGATGCTGTCATGAATGTTGAAGAGAAATCGCTGCTGCTGTTTCTGTGAAAACGCTTTCAGCCTGCGGATGATTTCTCCGGAACGCAGAGCCTGCCCCTCAATCTTGTCGCGCAATTCACTGACATCGTGTCCCTGTTCCATCAGGGTTTTCATGGCACCGCAATAATTGGCGATTGCCGTCAGAGGCTGATTCAGTTCATGTGAGAGCCCGGCGATCAGTTCGCCTTTGACAATCAGTCGCGAGACGTGTGCCAGTTCGTCCCGGTATTCCTGAGCAATCCGGCTGGCTTCCTGTTTTTCTGTGATATCCTGTATGGTCCCATACATCAGCTGACTGCCTGCCTGTGGATCTGCTTTCAGGCCTGCCTGCAGATGAACGTGACGGACTTCACCCTGGGGACGGACAATGCGGTGTTCGAAGCTGAAAGGCAGATTATTTTCCAGCGTGTTGGTAATCACGCGGGCGACCAGTTCGCGGTCTTCTTCATGAACCATTTCCATGAAAGTCTGAGTGGTAGGCAGCAAGTCAGGATCTCCCAGGCCCAGAATGCGGTAGATTTCTTCTGACCACCAGAGCGAGTTCTCACGCGGATTCCACTCCCAACTGCCGATGTGTGCCTGACGCTGTGCTTCGGTGAGTCGGGCATGCACGTGTTGTAGCCTGATTTCCGCGGTTTTTTTCTGGGTAATATCCTGAATGATCACCAGCAGCTCTTCCGGCTGGCAGGGTAGCAGCCGGGCCTGAAACCAGCGTGACTGCTGCTGCAGTTCGAGTGCGTATTCAAAGGTGGTGGCTGCTTCTGATTGGATCGTTTCCTGAATCGCTGATTCAAACTGACTGGCGACAGCGGGGGGAAAGATTTCGTAGATGTGTCGCTGCTGGACCGTTTCGACCGCCAGAAAATGATGCTGGTTTTTTTCATTCACAAAACCAACTAAAACTCCCTGGTAATTGAGATGGAAATAGAGGTCCGGATTGACTTTCAGAATGTTCTGCAGTTGAGTCGACTTCTCTGCTTCCCGTTTTTCGGCGGCCAGACGTTCTGTGATATCCACAGCAGAGCCAATCAACTGGATAATCTCTCCTGCGGAGTCATAGAGTGGACCAAAGGTGATATCCAGATCGATGAACCGGTTCTCCGACAGTCGCGCTGTCGTGTCGTAGCGGATGGTTCTTCCCCGGGCAGCCTCGCGGAGCGACCGTTTCAGTTTTTCCTGCACGGCGGCGGAATAGGACCACCAGTAAGTTTCCCAGAACGGTTTCCCGATCACATCAGCAGGTTGCAGACCGGCTGCTTCCAGTGGTGCCCGATTCGCTTCCTGCAGAATTCCGTCGAGCGAATAGACGCCGACAAATACAAACAGGCTGTTGAGAATATCCCAGGTCCGTTTAACCGACTGTTGCAGTTTCTCGGAAGTCTGTTTGTGTTGAATGATCTCCTGGCTCAGTTGCTCATTGATCTGAATCAGACTGGCGGACTGATTCAATGCGCGCAGGTGGTCATGCTGCTTGTCATACCTGATTCTGGTAAATTCCATTTGCTGGTTGCACGTCCTGTACTGTGATTCAGAGCGCTGGTTCAATTCGAATCGACGTCCAGCGTATCAGGTCACGGCTATCTCAATCTGATCCGTTGCCTTGGAATCAGCTTGAAGAGAGCTCATTTCAGTGGAAATATCAGTTCGGGACAGAACCTGATTTCATATATGCAGAGCATTATGTCTGGTTTTGGGTTTTTGATAAACCCCGATTTATATAACGGATCAGAGCCAGTGCCCGGATGCAGTATATGGTGAAGAATCAGGAAACACGCGAAGGAGGGATCGCAGACAACGTCAGATCGGATGCTGCAATGAACAGGAGGGAAAAACAGTAATAGCCGAGGCGGGACTCGAACCCGCACGCCCTTTACGGACCTGGGATTTTAAGTCCCATGCGTCTGCCAATTCCGCCACTCGGCCATGACTTTAAGAGTATATAGATTATTAGGTTATGTATTGCAAGCGAGAACCGGAAAATCGAAGGCTCCGGGGCCCTGCCAATTCCCAACAGAATGATTTGATCGGGTTCCACAGCTCTTCAGCTTAATCAAAAACGCGGTTAACCACCGTCCTGGTTCTTTCTGATGCGTCGTCTGCGTCGTTTCAAAGCCGAATTGGGAGAGGAAGTTGTACTTGTCTGAGCTCGTTTTTTCTTCTTCTTTTTCTTCGGTTGGCTCAAACGGGCACGCAGAAAAATAAAATTGTCATACGTGATATAGCCTCCCCAGGCCAGAAACAGCAGAGGGAAAAACAAAGCGAGGATGACGAGCCAGTTTGTTCCTTTTTCGAGAACCGCTTTGGAATGGTCTTCCGGAGAATAGAATACCGGGTGCTTCGAACCAACCGGGTATTTCTCGACGACCTCTTCGGCGTGGGATGGAATGGGAGTCTCAAAACTACGAAAGGCAATTTTTGAACTCGTATAGGGTTTTCCATCAACCGAATAGCGATACGAAACGACAGGAGTCCACGCAGGCTTTGCGCGATTTTGACCAGTCTTGACCTCTGATTGTGTGATTTCTGCTTCGGTTTGTGGCCAGTTCGCGCTTTGTCTGGCTTCGTTGTACTTGGAGATGGTCGGTTTAACGAGAAACGGTGCTCCGATAACCAGAGCGATACCAAATAAGAGTTTCGCCAGCAGAAACCAGTTCGGATCTGCTTCGTGGGGAGCTAACGCTTTCATCAAATGTCCTCAGAGGTATAACTTGTCATCAGTACTCTGGCGATCGCAGAAACTGAGCAGATGTTAGCATGTGATTCTGGTGGACATACGCGTCTTTGTCAACGCGTTTTAATAGATTACCCGAGTTAAATCATTGCCCCGTTTGGCAGAGGCGTACACTCGTAACTGTATTCCTAATCATGCAGAAAAAGAAGAGCCTGGACGATTGCTGACCGGGAGTTCTCTACGGATCTCAGTAGGTTTCGTCGGCCAGACCACGGGCACGGCGGCGACGGCGGCGGCGATGAAGCCAGCGTTCGCCATCTTCGGCTTCGGTAAAAAAGGAACCTGCCAGCATGCGATAGAAGAAGAGCAGGATGAAGGCACCGCCTGTTGCTGCCAGAAAGCCGATCGAACTGATCGGGGTCACGCGGGCACCGTCCCAGAAAAACATCAGGGTGCCGCAGCCGACCACACTGCCGCCGATACCCATCAACATGGTGGCGACGGCCCCTCCCGGATCTTTTCCGGGCATAATCGCTTTGGCTGCCAGTCCTACCAGGGTGCCGAAGCCAACCCAGACTAACATCTCGTTGACCGCTTCCTGCAGGATCCGAGTCATATTCTCATCAAACATTCTGACGGTCCTTCGTCGCTAAATGCTTTTACATTTTGTGTTTATGGGAATTATTGCGTTTGAGCAGGTTGGCCCGTTGAGGAGAGGCACTTATTACCCGACATGATTATTATCGTCAAGACCGATCTGAAACTTGGGTTACGAACCGTTTTCCTGGAATCTGGCTCAAGTTATTTGCCCAAGCAGGGCTCGAATCAATTCTGTCTGAAGCAGCAGTCAGCCACTGAGCCAGTCGTCTCGATGCTCGGCAACAAAGGCGTCATCATTGAGGTGCGGATAGGATTCATAGATCCGATCGATCTCGGCAAGTTGTCCTGGGCCCAGTGTTTCTTCCGGATTCAGACACCAGGTTCCTTCCAACAGCCCCTGCCTGCGGAGGACCTCATGAATGCCGGGAATGCAGCCCTGAAACCGGTTGGCCACATCGAAGAAGACCGCGTTGCAATCGGTGACTTCGGTGTTCAACTGCAGGATGGAGAGGGGAATGGCATTGCCTGAGGCAGCGACCTGCTGGCATTCGTCCAGGATTTCGACCGCGCGGCTGGTCCAGACGGCCCAGTGTCCGAGTAGTCCGCCTGCGATGCGACGTTCCAGTACTTTTCCATTCGAGTGAAAGCGAAACGGGGTGACCAGATCGAGGACGATGTTGTCGTCGTTGCCTGTATAGAGGGCAATATCATCGCGGCCCGATTCCGCAACTGCGCGAATCACATCCAGTGTGTGATAGCGATTAAAAGGAGCCATCTTGATCGCGGCTACGTTTTCGATTTCGCAGAAACGCCGCCAGAACGAATAAGGCAGCAGACGCCCGCCCACATCGGGTTGCAGATAGAAGCCGAAGACAGGCATGATCTCGGCGACGGCGCGACAATGCTGAATCAGCGTCTCCTCATCGGCCTCCTTTAGCGCAGACAGACTGAGCAACCCGTAATGATAACCGGTCTCTCGCGCCAGGCTGGCTTCCCGGGTGGCCTGTTCCGTGGGGCCACAGATCCCTGCGACGCGAACCAGGGGAACATTACGTGAGGCGTCAGCCCGGTCCATTTCTTCTCCCGCCAGTTCCAGCACTGGCTGAAACAGATCGATGCCCGGCTGGCGGATCTCAAACTGGGTCGTATGTACGCCGACTGCCAGTCCGCCCACACCGCTGGCGATGTAGTAACGCGATAACGCACGTTGCCGGCGTTCATCCAACTGGCGGGAGGCATTTAGGGCGAGGGGATGTGCCGGGATGGCGGTTCCCTGTTGCAGTGTTTCTGTGATGAGTGACGGGTTCACGGCGTTTCGTTTCCGAGTCAAAAAAGAATGGGGGAGACAGCTCTGTTTAGAATTTGCCGCTGCGCGATTCGAAGTGGGTTGGCTTGCCCAGCAGTGGGCCTTCGTTCTGAATCCAGTCGGCGATCCAGTGGATGATCTGATCGACGTCGACCTGTGGGGCACCGTAACGCTCGTGTCCGTACTGGCCGTTATTGAGCAGGGCGTCCCCGGCTTCGGTGCCTGTGAATTGTGGCGGTTTGCCAAAGAGCTCCCCAAAACGCTCGCAGACCTCGCGTACTTTGAGAATCTGGGGACCGGCGACATTCAGGTAAGCTGGCGGTGTCGCAGCGTCAGGCAGCGAACAGAGTGTCATCGCATTCGCATCTCCCTGCCAGATGACGTTCACGTAGCCCATCGAGATATCAATCGTCTGTTCCTGATGGACCTGCAGAGCCAGGTCGACGAGCACACCATACCGGCATTCGACAGCATAGTTGAGACGGATGATGGTCATTGGGATTTTCAGTGTCCGGCTGAAATGTTCGAACATGCGTTCCCGGCCCAGGCAGCTCATGGCGTATTCACCGACCGGATCGGGCTGATCGGTTTCCACTGAGCCCTGACCGGTCGCTGGGACAAGGCCGTAGATGTTGCCTGTGGAAAACGCGGTGATGCGGCTGTGCTGATACTTGTTACAGACCAGCGAAGGAAGATACGTATTCATGGCCCAGGTCAGCGATTCGTTGCCGGTCGCCCCGAATTTCATGCCCGCCATGTAGATCACATTGGGAACATCGGGCAGGCACTGGATGAAGTCGGCGTCGAGCAGATCCCCTTTGATGGTTTCGATGCCCAGATCTTCGAGGGGTTGTCGGCTCGATTCATCCGAAAACCGGCTGACCCCGATCACCTGGCGAGTGGTGCCGGCAGCAGCATCAGCCCGCAGAATCATTTGTGCCAGTGTGGGGCCCATTTTGCCCGCGATACCCAGTAGAATCAGATCGCCGGGTGTCTGTTTCAAGGCATCGATCACGCCGGGCGTCGGGCGGCTGAGCAGTTCTTCGAGTTGATCGGTTGTCTTAATCGTTTCGGGAAATTCCTGTGTCATATGCTTTCTGAGCGGTTCTATTCAGGGTGGTGCGACGGGATAAAAGTTCAATATCTTAATGTTCCTGCGTATTATGGCAGGTTTCGCCGGGAATTGGAAATCAGCGGGCTTCAACGGGGAGGCAGTTCGCAGGCCAGCAGTTGATCCCAGTCGGGCAGGTCGGCGGAATTTTGTGAGAAGTGGCTGGCGACGATCTGACCCTTATCAAGAATCAGTGCCGCTCCCAGTTGCTGCACATCCTTGCCCGGGATGCCGGGAAGATAACCGGAGAGGATTGTTGTCTTAAAACCGGACCACCAGATTGATGGTCCCACGACTTCAGAGAGACTGCCCCGTTTGACCTGGAACAACTGGTAGAGCTTCCGTTCCGGATCGCTGAAAGAGTGGACGTCCTGCAGTTGGTACCGGGCCAGCAACTGACTTGCCTGCTGCTGATCCATCATGTGTACGATTGCCAGCTGCAGACCCCGTTTTGTCAGTTCTGCTGACAGGGATTGTAACTGGGCCAGCACCTGGCGGCAGAAAGGGCATCCGCCGTGCCTGAGGAAGACGACCAGCACTGGGGCTTCCTCCGAGAGTTCTGCCAGCGTTTTCCCTCGCGAAGAAGGAAATGCGGCGAGCGCTTCCTGAAATGGGACTTGATCCATGCTGCTCTCTATTTTCAGACACGTGATGGTTTCGATCAGCTCGTTCGTGTCAGTTTACCACAAAGCGTCCGGATGTTCGCAGTGAAAGTCATCGATTTGTTTTACGGTATCTTCAATCTTTTCCAAGTCCGTGTAGTACATCGCGCTCGGATCAATCTTTTGTTGCTCCAGATGTTCAATTTTAGCGCGGACACTGGGAACACGGGCGATACGGGGGAGTGCTACGAACCAGAACAGGCAGAGCATACCTGTCACCAGTAGGAAACTGACCCAGCGCTGGTGCGAACCAGCAGGCTGCTGCGGTGAATCGGTTAGCGCGGAATCTTGAGACACGGATCAGCTGACGTTACTGGAGACTAAAAGAGTTCATGGATCACTTCACCGTGATCGATGGCAATCGTAGGCCTTCCGGAGTGATCCGGGAAGTGCATTTCCGGATCCATGCCTAAGACGCGATAGATCGTGTGGTGAATGTGACCGGGACGGACCGGCCGATCTGCGGGTGCGTCGCCCAGGCGATTGGTCGCACCAACAATCCGACCCCCTTTGACACCACCTCCGCCCAGCAGGCAGAACATGGAATTGCCCCAGTGGTCGCGGCCGGGAGTTCCCTTCGAAAGGGGAGGCCCACCATTGCCGCCATCGTTCATGCGGGGGGTTCGGCTGAATTCTCCACACAGGACCACCAGTACTTTTTCGCTTAAGCCCCGTTGCGCGAGATCTTCAAACAGGGCACTCACAGCCTGGTCAACGCGGGGGAGGTAGCTGTCCATGCCGCTTTGCAGGTTCCAGTGATGATCCCAGCCACCGAAGTGCACGGTGACAAAGGTCGTCCCCGCTTCCACCAGGCGGCGGGCCAGCAGTACGCTTTGCCCCCAGGTGTGTCGACCGTACTGGTCGCGGATTTTGTCGTTTTCGGCGTTAATGTCAAAAGCCTGTCGGGCCTGGTCCCCGGTGACCATGTCGTAGGCTTTCTGGTCCAGGCGATCCATGGAATCGAGCATGCCCGACTGGTCCACATCTCTGCGCAGACGATCAAAGGTTTTCAAAAGTTCCTTGCGGTCTTTGAGACGCTGGATCGAAAGTCCGTTGACCGGGCTCAGGTTCTGCACCTGGAAATTATTGTTGTTGGGATCGGAACCGGTCTGGAAGGGATCGTATTGTACACCCAGGAAGTTGCCGCCGAAATAACCGGGACGCAGTCCGATACTGGAGGCGTAGGGGACGGAAACGTAGGCCGGCATGCTTGGGTCGCGGGGGCCCAGCACCTTGGTTGCCATCGAAGCGATCGAAGGGTTTCGACCGGGAGTGCTGCCCCCACTGACGCCGCCCCGTCCGGTGAGCATCCAGTGTCCGCCGGTAAAGTGATCGCCGGTGTTGTGATGCAGGGAGCGGACGATCGAAAACTTATCCGCACATTTCGCCTGCAGCGGAAACATTTCGGTGATGTCCATGCCGGGGACATTCGTGTGGATCGGATTCCAGATCCCCTTGTATTCGCTGGGAGCTTCCGGCTTTAAGTCATACAGGTCCATATGACTGGGCCCGCCATCGAGCCAGAGGAGAATCACGGACGTGTCTTTGGCTGGGATGCCGTGCTGTGCGGCATTCGCTTTCGCATGAAGAATCTGCGAGAGGCTCGCCGAGCCCATACCGGCGACACCGACCTGCAGAAAGTGACGACGGCTGAGACCGTCACAATATTTGCCGCTGTTGCCAAATTCGACACGGAACATGGTTTCGCTCCTGAGTGCGACTAAGAAATAAGTGAACGTTGATGTATTGTAGGAAGTTCACTCTGGTTTCGTCAATAATGAACCGTTCTGATTTCCCGACCTGTACAGTAGGGGGAAGCTGTGGCAGACCCGCTTGTCAGAAGCTGGATTCGGTCTTCTGTTTGGCAGCCCGGTAAATGACCCCGTTGATTTCGCCCCCCATCATCAGAATCGCGCCGGTCATGTACAGCCAGACGAGTAACACAATGAATCCCCCCAGCGTGCCATAAGTTTCGTTGTAGTGCGCAAAATTTTCGACATACAGACGGAAGCCCAGCAGCATGACGACCCAACTGACCACGACAAACAGACTGCCCGGGGTGACAATTTTCCAGGGGAGTTTCACACTGGGGACCGCCCAGTAAATAACGGATGTGGAGATCAGCATGAAGCCGCAGGCGACCGACCAGCGTGTGCCCGCAGAAAGCAGAACCCGCAGCCAGGGCATATCGAAATAAGAGAGTAATATGTGGGCGATCGCGGGACCGACCACCAGCAGGATCATCGAGAGTAACAGCAGGAACAGTACAAAAAAAGTTAATAACAGAGCCAGGCTGCTGGATTTGAGAAACGTCCGCCGATGATCGACTTCGAAGACCGCATCCAGTCCTTTGCCCATCGTCAGAAACAGGCGTGTGCCTCCCCAGGCGAGCAGAACCACGCCCCCCATGATCAGACTGACTGTCGTTTTCTTCTGGATGTCGGCGATCTGGTCGAACAACATTTGAGAGAGATCATGAGGCAGTCCCTGGTTAATGGCATTTTCCAGGCTGACAATCAGCCCCTGGATGGGCATTTGTGCCACACAGCCAATCAGGACCATCAACAGGGGGACCAACGTGAAGACGGCATAGTACGCAAATTGCGCGCTTTGGGCACTGAGGCGGTGCTGGTTATAGCCCTTCACAGAGAGGCGGATCAGATCCCAGGGGGTCAGGCCCCCGAATTTCCACATCGCGAGAAAGCCAATTTTGCTCAGATCAAGCGGTTCCGGTTCATTCATATGATTCTAATCTGTTTGAATTTCATGATTTATGGTTATCAGGGAGTTCGGAAGACCAGCTGATTTTTAAATCGTTAAAATTCCTATAATCATTAAAGGTTAACATTTTGAAAAGTCGATCTTAGAGACAGAGGGTTCTCTCGACCGAGGGGACTCTGATTGTCATTCCGAGAGTGACATCCTTTTTTAAGTACTGAGATTGACCGGATTTTCAAAATGAATTCGTTACTGAAACTGAGTGTGGGTATCTTACTGTGTCTGCCTTTAACTGGCTGCGCCGGGCCGGGATATTACGATCCAGCCACAGGCATGATTTGCGGCGGTGAGATGTATGGCCCCACTAAATTCATGGATGATATCAGATGTTCGCTTTCAAAACACCGTGCACAGCGGATGCAAAAGCTTTGCGGCAACTGCTGTGATCCGTGTAACACCTGTGATCCCTGTGGCAGCTGTAATCCCTGCGGTGGCTGTCGCAAGCATGGCTTTGGCAAGAAACTGGGTAGCACGCTGGCATCTGGTACCTTCAGTTACGGGGGCTATGATGAAGGGGCGATGGAAACTTACCCGATGGAATCCTACCCCACACCAGGCTTTACTCCTCAGTCCAGCTGTCCCACCTGCGGTCCTCAAGGCGGCCAGACCTATGAGATGCCTCAAACTTATGGGGCTCCCCAAACTTATGAAGGTGATTCAGGTACTTATTACGAAGGATTTGTGCCGGAAGGAAATAGCGTTCCAGCAGGGCCCTCAACCGTGGTGCCCCAGAAAATTGCGCCAACCCCCGATCAGGGACCGAAAGGAGCCATTGGAAAACCCGCTCCTGCACCCGCTGCGGAAGAGCCTATGTCCTCCGTGCCCCCTTCCATGCTGTATGCACCGACGACCATTCCTAATTCAGCTCAGCCTCATCAGAAGAACCGCCCGGTGCAGTGGGTTCCAGCACAGATTCACTGAGCGACCATTCCCCGGTCATCGTTTGAGCTTAAACGTTCCGGTCTGAGCTGATTTCAAACCGGACGGGAAGGGAGACCCTGCCGTGCAGCGATATCCATCACAACCGCAGGGATCTGTTTCCCGTCGCAGCTGGATTCTAAATGGTCTGCTCTCGCTGACCGTGATTGGCAGTACATTGATCTGTGCTGCAGAATGCCGGGCAGAAATTTATGAAGTCGGCCCCGAGCAGAAGTACACATTGCTGGAAAAGGTTCCCTGGGAGAGCCTGTCACCAGGCGATGAAGTCCGCATTCACTGGCGGGCGCAGCCTTACCGCAGCAAATGGGTAATCTGCCGACGCGGCACGAAAGACAAGCCGATCGTCGTCAAAGGGATTCCCTCCGACAAAGGGGAGTTACCCGTTGTGGATGGCCGGCGGGCGGTGACGCGGCCGCAGCTGCGCTACTGGGGCGAACAGCGGGGGATCATCAAAATCGGTGGTGCCCGCGATCCGGCAGATACGATGCCTGTGCACATTGTGATCGAAAACCTCGATATTCGCAGCGCCCGCCCCTCGTTCTTTTATTTCAGCTCGGAAGGGCTGCAGAAGTATTTCCAGAACGCCGCGGCGATCTTCATTGAAAAGGGCGAACACATCACGATCCGCAACTGTTATCTGCACGATTGCGGGAACGGACTGTTTATCGCCCCCGATTCGAAAGAGATCCTCGTCGAAAACTGTGCGATCTATCACAATGGGATTGCGGACAGCTACTATGAGCACAACGTCTACACTGAGTCGGCAGGCATCACCTTTCAGGGGAACTACCTTGGTCCCCTCCGCGAAAACTGCCTGGGGAACAATCTCAAAGATCGCTCCGCCGGCCTGGTGGTGCGCTACAACTGGATTGAAAGCGGCAACCGGCAGCTCGATCTCGTCGATTCCGAGGGGAGTGATACGATCCGTTTCGATCCCCGCTACCGATCCACGTATGTGTATGGCAATGTCCTGGTGAAACGCAAAGAAGATTCGAACACGCAGATGATTCACTACGGCGGTGACAGCGGCTCAGAAGAGAACTACCGTAAGGGGACGCTATTCCTCTATAACAATACAATGATTTCGCGTCGGGCTTCCACCACGCTGGTGCGGCTGTCAACAGAGAGCGAGCATCTGGACTGCCGGAATAATATTCTTTACACGACGCACGAAGGAAAGAGCCTGGCAATTCTGGATGAAGCGGGAACCGCCAGCCTGAGCTATAACTGGATCAAGTCGGGCTGGAAGGCGGCTCACTCAACCCGGTTCGGCAAGGTCAGTTCCGAAAAAGAAATCCACTCGGGCGCGGACCCGGGATTTCAGGACGAAGCGAAAAACCTGTTCTTTCTGACCGCAAAGTCGGCCTGTCTGGGTAAAGCCGGTCCTCTGCCCGCGGCGGTGAAGGCGAACTTCCCGGTCAAACAGGAGTTCAAAGGTCCCCGGGGAATGAAACAACGCCCCGCAGCATCGTTAAACGATCTGGGGGCGCTGGAACGGGAATCCGAAGAGTAATTTCGACTCTCTTTGATCAGCCTTTGTACTCGCGGGCGACTTCCACCAGGGTACGGACCATGCAGCCGGTTCCGCCCCCTTCACGGTGGGGCAGGTTGGCAGAAGCGAACGCGGGGCCAGCAATATCCAGGTGCACCCACGGGGTTTCGCTGACGAAGTTTTCCAGGAACTTGGCGGCGGTAATCGCACCCCCCCAGCGGAGACCGACGTTTTTCAGGTCAGCCACATCGCTCTTGAGCTGCTCGGCAAACTCCGGAAACATGGGCATTTCCCAGACCGATTCGCCAGTGGTTTTCGCTGCGTCCTGAACCGCCTGGGACCATGCCGGGGTGTTGGAGAAAACGCCGGTGACATCTTCACCCAGGGCAACGACACAGGCTCCGGTCAGGGTCGCGAGGTCGATCAGGTTCGAGGCCCCGCGGTCGACAGCCAGTGTCAGCACATCTGCCAGGACCAGGCGTCCTTCAGCATCAGTGTTGAGGACTTCGATGGTCTTGCCGTTCCGGGCTGTGAGTACATCGCCCAGTTTATAAGAGGATCCGTTGACCATGTTTTCCACGAGGCCCATGTAACCCACGACATTCACGGGCAGTTTGAGGCGGGCAATTGCCGTCATCGCACCGAGTACCGCGGCAGCACCGCCCATGTCGCATTTCATGGTCTTCATGCCGTCACTCGGTTTGATTGAAAGTCCGCCGCTGTCGAAGGTGACCCCTTTACCGACCAGGGCCAGCGTGGGAGCGGAGGCGTCGCCGCCCTGATGTTTCAGGATCGCCAGACGGGGCGGCTGGTCGCTTCCCTGGGCGACTGCAAGCATAGAGCCCATCTTTTCCACTGCCAGTTGTTTCTCATCGAGGATCTCTGCTTCCAGACCGATCTCTTTGGCGATTTCAACTACCTTGTCGGCAAAGCTGACCGGAAAGATATCGCCGGCGGGACGGTTGACTACTTCCCGTGCCAGGTTGACGGCTTCGCCCAGGATCGATCCTTCCAGGACCGCCTGCTGCACTTCTGCAGAATCCGCACCAGCGATCTGAACCTCCTGGAATGGGAAGCGGCCAGGCTCGGCCCGGTACAGGTCCTGTCCTACAGAGCCGACGGTCATGGCGATGCTGATCTGGCGGGCGATCCCAGCTGCAGAAAGGGAGCTCTCTGAGACGTCCGGGAGCAGGACCGCAATGCTGGTCTCTTTTTTCGCTGAGGTGGCGCGGGCGGCGGTCATCATGGATTTTTCCAGCGCTGCCAGCGAAAGATCTTTGGCAGGGCCCAGACCAGCCAGCAGGACGCGGGGGGTTTTAATGCCCGACAGCCCCAGTAGAGTCGCCGTTGATGCCAGTTTGCCCGTGAAATCTTCAGCTTCGATCAGGCGGGTGATCTGTCCGCCGATCGCTTCGTCCAGTTGTGCTACTGCGGAAGGCAGGGGAGCTGCTTCTGCCAGGGGAATGATCAGCCAGTCTGCTTCGATTGCGGAAATGGAGTCGTTCGTCAATTGTGTCGCCATCAGTTTTAAAATCCCTTTATCGTTGGAAAACATCAGATTAAGATGGGTGAGTCCACAGCATATCAGATCGGAAGGAAAAACCCAATGAGAGACATCAGGATCGCTGCCGTCCAGTTTGAACATCGTAACGGAGACAAGGCATATAATCTGCAGCGGATCCGGGAGCTCGCACAACAGGCGGTCGACCGGGGGGCTGAGATTGTCAGCTTTCATGAATGTTGTATCCCGGCTTACACATTCGTGCAATCGTTTTCCAAAGAAGAACTGCTGGCGCTGGCCGAACCGGTGCCCTCCGGTCCGAGTACTCGGGAACTGATGCAGATCTCAGCCGAAGTCGGGGTGCCAATCCTGGCCGGGCTGTTCGAAGAGGACCAGGGGGACGTGTATAACACATACGTCTGTGTCGATGGGCACCAGCTGGTAGCCCGTTTTCGCAAGCTGCATGCGTTCGTGAATTCGCACCTGTCTTCAGGGAGTGAATACGTGGTTTTCGATCTGCGTGGCTGTCGCTGTGGGATTTTGATCTGCTACGACAACAACCTGGTCGAAAATGTGCGGATGACGACGATGCTGGGAGCCGAGATCATCTTTATGCCGCACGTGACCTGTTGCCTGCCATCAGTGATGCCCGGGCGGGGACTCGTCGATCCAAAACTCTGGGACAACCGGGACCGGGATCCGGTACGGCTGCGACAGGAATTTCAGGGCCCCAAAGGTAAGGGCTGGCTGATGCGCTGGCTGCCCGCGCGGGCCTATGACAATGGCGTATATGCAATCTTCACGAACCCGGTCGGCATGGATGACCAGGAAGTCAAGCCGGGACTGTCGATGATCCTCGATCCGTTCGGTGAGATCATTGCTGAATGCACGAACCTGGGAGACGATATGGCGATTGCTCTGTGCACTGAAGAAAAACTGGGACAAGCCGGCGGGCGGCGTTATATCCGTGCCCGGCGTCCCGAACTGTACGGCAAGCTGGTCGAGCCCCCGGCGGAACCCCCCGTGACGGAACCGGGGTGGGAACTGAAGCCCTCCAGTTGAACGCCGGTTATTTTTTCAGAGCGGGATCATCAAAGCCGGCTTCCGCGAAACCTTTGGCGCGGAGCTGGCAGGAGTCACAGTGGCCGCAGGGCGTGCCGTCGGGCAGTGGGTCGTAGCAACTGTGGGTCAGGCCATAATCGACGCCGAGTTCCATCCCTTTTTTGATGATTTCGGCCTTGGTCAGCGAAATCAGCGGCGTATGGATCTTCCAGGTTCCGCTGTGTTCGACACCCGATTTCGTTGCCAGGTTGGCCATGTTCTCGAAGGACTCGATGAACTCAGGACGGCAGTCGGGATAGCCACTGTAATCGACGGCATTCACGCCGATGAACAGGTCGAAGGCATTCAAAGTTTCGGCCCAGGCGAGTGCCAGCGAGAGGAAGACCGTGTTCCGGGCGGGGACATAGGTGATGGGAATGCCGGCTTCCAGGTCATCATCAGAGCGATCCTTGGGGACTTCAATGTCTGCGGTGAGTGCCGAGCCACCAAAGACCCGTAGATCCAGCGGGAAGGTGACAAAGTGTTGTGCATCAAATGCCTGGCAGACCTTTTTCGCTGCTTCCAGTTCGTGGCGGTGCCGTTGACCGTAGTCGAAGGAGAGCGCGTACAGTTCAAAACCGGCGTCAGCGGCCATCGCCAGTGTGGTTGCGGAATCGAGTCCGCCACTGACGAGGACCACGGCTTTGGGGGCATCGGATGACATAATGAGAAACACTCCTGCAGAGATCGTGCGCTTAAAAAGTGAAACCTAGCAGGAGCGATAGACGGATGCAATCCTTTGCCCGGATTCGGGGGAGGTTTTCCGGAACTCGCTGAATGTGGACCGTGGAAAGTTCAGAACAGGCCGTCAATGAGTTCACCCGCAGCGACCGGCGTGGGGCGGGGGAGCCTGGGGAAATAGGTCTGGTGGGCGTCGATGCCCAGCGCGTGGTAAATGGATGTGGCAAAGTCCTCGGGGCGCCAGGGACGCGTGCTGGGCAGGCTCCCTTTGCGGTCGGTGGCGCCAATGACAGTGCCGCGTTGCACGGGGCCGCCGGCCATCAGCACGCTGCCCGCATTCGGATAGTGATCGCGGCCTGCGGTGGCGTTGATTTTCGGCGTGCGTCCGAATTCGCCCATTGCGACGACGAGGGTTGTGTCGAGCAGCCCGCGCTCCTCCAGATCGTCCAGCAGGGCTGAGAGTGACATGTCCAGTTGGGGAACGTTTCCGGGGCCGGCGTAGCTGTGCCAGCGTTTGCCTTTGGGCAGGTCTGCGGGGGGCTTGGAGAAGGTCATCATCGAATCGAAGAGCCAGCCATGGTTATCCCACGTACCGTTGGTTTTGGCGTTTCCGAACAGGCCGCCCTGAACGGCCTGGTTGATCGTCACGAAACGGGCGCCTGCTTCAATCAGCCGACGACCCAGCAGGACGCGGCGGCCATAGATATTGTCGCCATAGCGTTCGCGGGTCTGTACGGATTCCTCGTCGAGGTTGATCGCTTTCTGCATCGCGCCGCTGGTCAGCATGGCGATGGCTTCCTCGGTGAATTTGTCGACCGATTCGAACTGCGAGTTCTGAATCTCCTGCAGTCGGCTCAGATTTTCCAGTTGGGAAAGCATTTCCAGTCGGTTTTCGAAGCGGACTTTCGAGAGATTGAGGCCCCCCAGTTCCATTTCCGGTTTGCTCGGATCCCCCTTGAGATCAAAAGCGGAATACGCGGTTCCCAGGTAACCAGGGGGATCGGTGTAGCGGGCGGCGACCGGAATGCCCAGATGGGCGGGCATGCCGGGGACACGGCTGCCGTACAGGGCGGAAACCAGGCAGCCGAAGTTAGGGAAATACTGTTTCCCGATCGGTTTGAACCCACTGGCGACATGCTGGGAACCGGTGCTGTGCGAGCCGCTCTTTCCCTGCCAGGAACGGATCACAGCGACTTTGTCCATCCGCTGTGCCAGCAGGGGGAGCTTTTCGCAGATCTGAATGCCGGGGACGTTGGTATCGATCGGTTTCCAGGGACCGCGGATTTCAGCAGGGGCTTCCGGCTTGGGATCGAAGGTTTCGAAATGGCTCGGTCCGCCTGCCAGGAAAATGAAGATACAGGAGATATCCTGCTTGCCTGATTCTTTCGCCCCTGACTTTTTAGCCTGGAGCAGTTGCGGCAGATTCAGGCCGAACAGACCGACGCCGATCTGCATCGCCTGTCGTCGATTCAGCAGGTGCGGCGCACACATACCGCCCGAGTTAACTTCAGTCATCGCATGGGCCCCTGGAATGGCTGGGAGAAACTGAGAGCTTCAATTCAGTGCGTTGATTATATCAATGAAAGTGCATGTGAGCCAGAGCAGTCACGCTTTTGGCTGAAATTCAGGCCGATCAGGGGAGATTAGACAGCATCGAAGTCAGGGCCAGGATCTGGTAGTAATCGCGGGAGCCGGAGAACTGGTAACCGAAGGGGATGATCCGCGGATTGTACATGCGGTCATAATTCCCGAATCCCCGATACTGCAGCGAGCCGAAGCGGAATGAGGGGCGGTAACCATTGTAATAGAAGGAGTGTCCCCTGTAGGGGGAACCGAACCAGTTGGAACGGATCAGATCACTATACATATAGAGGGCCGGCACCGATTGTAGATTGGCGAAATAGCCATTGGTCGGCAGAGCCCAGGAACCAGAGCCATAGCGGGCCAGCGGGTGTTGGACGGGCCGGCGGTGTGGCGGACAGTTCTCACATTCCTGCTGTGCGATCACGGGAATGTCACGCGGGACAATGACGATGGTGTCCGATGTTTTCTGAGCCGTTGGAGTTTGCTCAAGGGGAACCTGGACTTTTTTGGTCGCGTAGGAATTCAAACCGGGGGCAGGAGTGATCTCGATGGTCCAGGTTTCTGAAGGTGCGGTTTCCGCTGCTTCTGGATTCGGTTTGGGGGCCTCAATGGCGGCTTGAGTTGATTGCAGCAAACCGCCATTCAGGACGGCAGCACAGACGGTAAGAAATGTCAGGTTCAGTTTCATGGCTTTTTGGAGATCTTCAGGTTGTTGACTCATGTTCAAAAGAGAGTGTCTCTCATTTCCATCCTAGAGGTGCCGGGAGACCATTTACCAACATATTTCCCGGTCCGACCCGGAAAAAAGGATAAAATATGACGTCATTCCCGCTCCGGGCGCGTGGGCGGCTTGATGGATGCTGGCCGGCAGATTACTCTGCCTATGCAGGGCTTGTTTTCGATGCGGGCCCTGAGCGAAACCGATTTAATTTAACGACTTGCAGTGGAGACAGACCGTGGCCGCAAAAGCCTGGGGAGGACGATTTCAACAGCAGACCGATGCCCGCGTTGAAGCGTTTACGGAATCAATCAGTTTTGACAGCCGGCTGGCAGCAGTCGATATCCGGGGCTCGCAGGCACACGCCCGCATGCTGGCCAAAGTGGGGCTGATTACCGACGACGAATGCCGGCAGATCGTGGAGACGCTGACCGAAATCGGTGGTGAGATCGAGCAGGGAAACTTTGAATTCCGCTTTGAGCTCGAAGACATCCACATGCACATCGAAAGTGCGCTGATCGAGCGGATCGGCGACATCGGTCGTAAGCTGCACACCGGCCGCAGCCGGAATGACCAGGTTTCGACCGACCTCAAGCTCTACACCCGCGGTGCGATTGAACGGGTCGACAGCCTGCTCAAGGATCTGCAGGTGGCTTTCGTCGAACGTTGCGACCGGGACGCCGACCAGGTGCTGCCTGGCTTCACTCACCTGCAGCGGGCACAGCCGGTCAAAGCCGCTCATTACTGGCTGGCCTACTGTGAGAAGTTCGACCGGGATCGCCAGCGTCTGGCGGACTGTCTCACCCGTGTGAATGTTTCTCCGCTGGGCGGGGCGGCACTGGCGGGGAGTTCGCTCCCCATTGACCGGCACTATACCGCGGAACTGCTGGAGTTCACCGACGTGGCGCGGAACAGCCTGGATATTTCCAGTGATCGCGACTACCTGGCTGAGTTCTGTTTTTGCATGGCGCTGATCGCCACTCACCTGAGCAACTGGGCGGAAGAATGGATCGCCTGGTTCTCCACCGAGTTCGGATTTATCAAGCTGCCCGATGCCTTTACCACCGGTTCCTCGATCATGCCACAGAAGCGGAACCCAGATGTACTGGAACTGATCCGCGGCAAGTCGGCCCGGCCGATTGCGGATGTGCAGCAGACGCTGGTGCTGCTGAAAGGGCTGCCGATGGCCTACAACCGGGATATGCAGGAAGACAAACTGGCGATGTTCGATGCTTACGACACGGTCGCCGCCTGCCTGGAACTGGCAGCCGCGATGGTTGAAGGGGCGGAACTGCAGGTAGAGACCATCAATGCCAAACTGGAAGACGGCTTCCTCGATGCGACTGCCCTGATGGAGTACCTGATCAAAAAAGGGACGCCGATGCGGACCGGTCACGGGATCGTCGGGAAGCTCGTTTCGCTGTGTGAATCGCGGAGCATCCGGCTGGCGGATCTGACGCTGGAAGAACTGCAGCAGGCGTGCCCTGAAATCGAAGAGGATATCTACCAGGTGCTGGGCGCCCGGAACGCGATGGCGGCACTCTGCAGCTTCGGTTCGGGAGGCGAACAACCGGTGCAGGAGCAGACCGCGTATTGGAAAGAGAAGCTCGGTCTCTAAGTCAGACTGGCTGGTGCCGACGAAGCAATGGTCATGAGAAATATCAAACTGACACTGGCTTATGACGGATCGGAATACGCCGGCTGGCAGGTCCAGCCGAACGGTGTTTCGGTGCAGAGCTGTGTGGAAGCGGCGATCGAAAAGCTGACGCAGCAGAAAACCGGGGTGCTGGTGGCGGGACGCACCGATGCCGGCGTGCATGCGCTGGGGCAGGTGGCCAGTTTTCAGACCGAGTCAAAGATTCCCTGCAAAAACATCCAGTCGGGGCTGCAGCGGTTTCTGCCGGACAGCATTTGCGTCCGGGAAGTGGAAGAGGTTGCTGCGGACTTTCACGCCACGTACTCGGCGGTACAGAAGCGGTACCGGTATGTGATTCACAACAGCAGCGTGCCTTATCCGTTCCTGAAGCGTTATGTCTGCGAATTCGGGCGGCCGCTGGATGCGGAGCAGATGCATCTCGGGGGACAGTATCTGCTGGGCAAACATGATTTTCGCTGTTTCGAATCCCACTTTCCCAACAAGGCGACCAGCGTGCGGACGGTGAAAGAACTGACGGTACAGCGGACCTCGGTCTGGCCGGTCTGGGGCGCGGATCCCGGGCTGTCGCAGAGTGCTGCGAGTTCGTCGGCGGAGTTCATTACCGTGGATATTGTCGCGGACGGCTTTTTGTACAACATGGTGCGGGCGATAGTAGGGACCCTGTTTGAAGTGGGGGTGGGACGCTGGGCTCCTGAGAAAGTCCGCGAGATTGTCGAGGCTATGGATCGTTCCCAGGCGGGAGCGACGGCACCGGCGAGCGGACTCTATCTGGTTCAGGTTGACTACGACGCCTGATTTTTTCAAAGTAGATTAATCCTGTCGTCACGAATTGACGTTATTCTACCGCCGAGTGATCTCTATTGCGTTTAGATTCAGACTAAAAGGGAATTATGAGTCAGCAACCACCGCCTTTGCCTCCGCATGATGCCGATGAGCCGATCTTCCTGGAAGACTCTTTCGGGGAAGAGGGGGAGCGGATTGATGGGGAAAAGGGGCATATCTTTCCCTGTGAAGGCTGTGGTGCGGATCTGATCTTCGATATCCATACCCAGAAGCTGAAGTGCCAGCATTGCGGCTTTGAAAAAATGATCGGCATCGATCCTGACAAGGAAGTGGAAGAGCAGGATTTCTACGGCATGCTGGCCCACCTGCAGGTGCTCCGCGAACAGCAGCAGGACGCAGAAGATGAAACCGCCCAGGAAGTCCGCTGCGAGAGTTGCGGCGCGACGCTGAGGTTTGTGGGGACGCTGACCAGTTCGGAATGCCCCTACTGCGCCTCACCGATCCAGTTGGATAAAGTGCATACATCCGAGAAGCGGGTACCCGTGGATGCAGTGCTGCCGTTTCAGATCGATGAGAGTGTCTCGCGCGAGAATCTGAGAGCCTGGGTGAAGTCGCTCTGGTTTGCTCCGAATGATTTTGTCGAGAAGGGGGCGGAAGGAAAATTTCACGGCGTCTATCTGCCTTACTTTACCTTCGACAGCCTGACGAGCAATTATTACTCGGGGCAGCGCGGCGAATACTATTATGTGACGGTCGGAACCGGCAAGAATCGTCGGAGTGAACGCCGGACCCGCTGGTATCCTGCCTCTGGTAACTTCCAGCGTTTTTTTGACGATGTCGTGATCCTCGCCTCGTGGGGGCTGCCGCGAGGATTGATCCGGGCGCTGGAGCCGTTTCCCATGCAACTGCTGGTTCCGTTTAAGCATGCCTACCTGGCCGGATTCTCGGCCCGGACTTACGATGTTGAACTGCGAGATGGTTTCGACCTGGGGAAACAGCGGATGGACGAAGCCATCTATTCCGAAGTCTGCAGCCGGATTGGCGGCGATACTCAACGGGTGGATACGGTGCAGAGCCAGTACGATGCGATTACGTATAAACATCTGCTGTTGCCACTCTGGCTGATGAGCTACAAGTACAAGGGGAAGCTGTACCAGGTTGCGGTGAACGCGGCAACAGGCGAAGTGAACGGAGAGCGGCCTTACAGCTGGGTGAAAATCACGCTGGCCTGCCTGGCCGCTGCGGTGGGCATCGGCGGAGGCGTGTATCTGTTCAATCAATGATTGCGTTCGTCCGGGTGGTTCCAGAACGGGTAGAAATCGTCTATTTTCTCAGGCTGTGACGAGCTGGAGCATCGCATTTGCGGCGAGTCTTCAGAAATTGGAAACTGATGGCCCCGGTCGGTTGCCCATCTGGCGGTGTGGAGGTACAAAAAACAGAATAAATCTGCGAACTTCCACCTGGAGACAGGTTCACTGAGCCACATTCATAAGTTAAGGAGCGATAAAGAGATGAATCATCCGATTCGAGTTGCAGTTACCGGGGCAGCCGGCCAGATTGGCTATGCTATGTTATTCCGCCTGGCTTCCGGGGAGATTTTCGGTCCCGATCAACCGGTGATTCTGCATCTGGTCGAGATTCCTCCTGTGCTGTCTGCCCTGGATGGGGTCGAAATGGAACTGGAAGACTGTGCCTTCCCGACTCTGGCTGGTGTTGTCAAAGCGGACAGCGATCATCTGGAAGACGGTTTCGCCGACTGTAACTTCGTGATCTGTGTCGGTAGTGTCCCTCGTAAGGCTGGCATGGAGCGGGGCGACCTGATCCGCGTCAACGGTCCGATCTTCACCAGTACCGGCCAGGCCATTCAGAATGCTGCTGCCGACGATGTGCGTGTTCTGGTAGTCGGAAACCCCTGTAACACGAACTGCCTGATCGCGATGGCGAACGCTCCCAAGGTTCCCCGTGATCGCTGGTACGCGATGACCCGTCTGGACGAAAACCGGGCTCTGACTCAGATCGCCAAGAAATCCGGTCAGCCGGTCTCCGCTGTGAAAAACATGAACATCTGGGGCAACCACTCTGCGACCCAGTTCCCGGACTTCTATCACGCGACTATTAACGGTGCTCCGGTTCCCGAAATCATCGAAGACCACGACTGGCTGCGGGGTGAGTTCATCGAAACCGTCCAGAAACGTGGTGCCACGGTGATCAAGGCCCGCGGTGCTTCGAGTGCCGCTTCCGCTGCGAATGCCGCCCTGGATACCGTCAAGAGCATCATCACTCCCACCCCGCTGGGCGAAAGCTTCAGTGCCGCCGTCTGCAGTGATGGCAGCTACGGTGTAGATGAAGGCCTGATCTTCGGTTATCCGCTGACCAGCGATGGAAACACCTGGAAGATCGTCGAAGGCATCGAGCATGACGATTTCGCTCAGGACAAATTCAACGTCACTCTGCAGGAACTGCGGGATGAACGGGATGTCGTCCGCGACCTGCTGCCGGAATAATTCGGTACGCGTTTGAAGTTTCAGTGAAAGAGTCACGATCTCCGGATGTGGCTCTTTCGTTGTATAAATAGCCTCGTTTTTTGCTTTCTCAATGTGAGACGCTCATGCAACCTGAAGAATTACGCCGAATCGACAACGAAGCCCTCTGGCATCCGTTTACCCAGATGCGGGGACATCGTGAGGAAAACGTGCCCCTGATTGAATCCGGGGACGGTTTTTACCTGATCGACGTCGAAGGGCGTCGTTACCTGGATGGCGTTTCTTCACTGTGGTGCAACGTGCACGGGCATCGCGTGCCCGAACTGGACCGGGCGGTGCGAGATCAGCTTGATAAAATCGCGCATTCCACGCTGCTGGGACTGGGAAGTGTGCCTTCGATTGAGCTGGCAGCAGAGCTGGTGAAGCGGACGCCGGATGCGTTGACGAAGGTCTTCTATTCCGACAGCGGTTCCACGGCGGTGGAGATCGCGCTGAAGATGGCATTTCAATATCACAACCAGAAGCCAAACCCCGATGCCCAGACGCGGGACCTGTTCGCCTGCATGCAGCACGCCTATCATGGCGATACGATCGGCTCGGTGAGTGTGGGGGGGATTTCCATCTTCCACGAGATCTTCGGGAAGCTGCTGTTTCATTCGGTGCAGATGCCCTGTCCGGCAGCTTATCATCGTCCCGAGGGAATGACCGAAGCTGAATATCTGGAGCACTGCTACCAGGAACTGGAACGGCTGCTGGCAGAAAATCACGAGCGACTGGCGGCGTTTGTCATCGAACCGCTGGTGCAGGGGGCGGCCGGTATGTTGATGCATCCGCCCGGTTACCTGCAACGGGTGCGGGAATTGACCACTCAATATGGTATTCCACTGATCGCCGATGAAGTGGCGGTGGGGCTGGGACGCACGGGGACGATGTTCGCCTGTGAGCAGGAAGGGGTCACGCCTGATTTCCTCTGTCTGGCGAAAGGGATTACGGGGGGCTACCTCCCGCTGGCGGTGACCATGACCACCGATGAAATCGCGGCAGCATTTGAAGGAGAGCATACTGACTACAACGCGTTTTACCACGGGCATACTTACACGGGGAACGCTTTAGCATGTGCGGCGGCTCTGGCGACGCTGGAACTCTTCGATTCACAAAATACGCTGGAGAATGTCAAAGCAAACGAGCAGATCCTCGCGGAACGACTGGCGGAGCTGAAAGATCACCCGCATGTGGGCGAGGTTCGTCACAAAGGGACGATGGTGGGGATTGAACTGGTGGCGAATCGGGAAACCCGGGAAGCCTTTCCCGCTGATCGACGCATGGGCCATCAGGTGACGCTGGCAGCCCGCGAGCAGGGGGTCATCATCCGTCCGCTGAGCGACGTGGTGATTTTAATGCCCGCACCGGGGATGCCGGGAGAACAGGTTCACCAGCTGTGTGATGTTGTCTTCGCGGCGATCGATAAAGCGATCAGCCTGCAGGTGGCCTGATCAGGGCTTGTCCGAGTCGGGTTGATCGGGTTGATCTGGTGTTTCGGGCTGATCAGCAGAGTCCGAATCTGCCCGTTCCCCGAGTTGCTTGAGGACTTCGCCGATATCGACGGTCTCGATGTCCTTCAGATCATCCATGGATTTGTCGGGCTGTTCCATCAGTTTGGCGGTTTTGCTGCGGGCGAATTTCTGGTCGCTGACGGTGAATCGCCAGATCAGAAAAGCCAGGGTGATACTGATCACCAGGAACAGAGCCACGATGTATTTTACGGCGCCGGAGGAAGTCGGTGCCTGGGCTGTTTCCGAGGGAGGGAACCAGCGGATCTGACGTGCCAGCAGCAGGGGGGCTGTCTGGAGTTTGCCTGCCTGAGAGGGATAGCCGTACTTCTTGAAATAGTAACCGGTGATCTGGACGGAAGGCATGTCTTTGAGATCGGGGCCCTGGGGAATGTCAGCAGGCAACTGCGTGCAGAGAACCCGCCAGGGATGTGTGCCGGAATCTCTGGAAAAGAACCAGCCTTCGTACAGGGTTTTGACTCCATATTTGTTGTCCTCGACTTCGAGCGGTACCAGGCGTTTCAGTTCCCCTTTGACGGTGATCAGCTTTCCGCGGTACTTGTTGGAATCGTTCATGATCACGACAAACTGGGGAGCGGGATCGGCAGACTGTTCGAGGACGTTCTGGGGGATGGCAGCCGCTTTCGCCAGCAAGTAGTAGAGCGCTCCTGCCTCGTGCTCGCGGACCCCCAGCGTGCTGTCAGAGACGGAATTGAGCAGACGCGGATCGACGCGGACGTCGTATTCGCCGTTCTCCTGTTGAACAGAGATCGCTTCCGGCAGCGCTGCATGGGGCGCCGGCTCGGAGCGGAATTCATCCGGCTTCAGCTGGGTGTCCTGCCTGACGTTGAAGTCGACGTCACGGTCCGGGTCGAGTTGCTGCTCGCTTTGTGATGCCTGATCGGCTGGTTTACCGGTGAGCCAGTACCAGGTGGATTCGCGGGACGCATACAGGATCGCCAGCAGGATGACTCCCAGGGCGGCGACGAGACGGAAGAGCCGGACCTGATCCCGGCGGCTGAAGTAAGAGGGCGTTGAGGATCGATTGTGAAACCGCATTCAAAACGCCCTTTCTACTGTTGGATTTCCGTTTACAGGCAGGCATTCGACTGCGAACAGACGTGGTGTCGAATGCCGCCCCGTTCGATGTCTACTTCCGCTTGGGTTTGTACATATGCGTGGCCTGTCCCAGGAAGCTTTCGGCGGCTTCCATGAGGGTTTCCGAAAGTGTCGGGTGAGCGTGAATGCTCTCGGCGACATCTTCGGCGACCGCGGCCATTTCGACTGCCATCACGCCTTCGGCGATCAGTTCGCCTGCACCGGGGCCGACGATGCCGACACCCAGAACGCGGCCTTTCTTCTTGTCAAAGATGATTTTGGTGAGACCTTCCGTGCGGGCCAGGGTTTGGGCACGACCGGAGGCGGCCCAGGGGAAGCGGGTGATTTCCACATCCAGTCCCTGATCTTTGGCTTCCTGTTCGGTGACGCCACACCAGGCGAGTTCGGGATCGGTAAACACGACCGCGGGGATCGCGATGTTGTCGAACTCAGCCGGTTCGCCGGCGATCGTCTCTACGGCGACCTTGGCTTCGCGGGTTGCTTTGTGGGCCAGCATCGGTTCGCCGGCGATATCACCAATGGCGAAGATGTGAGGCTCTGCGGTCCGCTGATGCGAATCGTTGACGATGAAACCGCGCTCGTCGAGTTCGAGTTTCGTGTTTTCCAAGCCAATGCCTTTGTTGTTGGGACGACGGCCGATGGAGATCAGCACGCGGTCGAAAGTCTGCTGGGGTTCAACCCCTTCGCCACTCAGGTCAGCGACGACACCCTTGTCGGTGGGAGTCAGCTTTTCAACCTTGGTATTCAGATGGATGGCAGCGAAGCTTTCCTGCAGGCGTTTCTGGAGCGGTTTGACCAGGTCGCGGTCGGCTCCGGGAAGCAGGCCGCCGGTCATTTCGACCACGGTGACTTCCGAACCCAGGGCCGCGTAGACACTGCCCATTTCCAGACCGATGTAACCGCCGCCTACGACGAGCAGTTTATTCGGGATATCTGCCAGTTCAAGGGCACCGGTGGAGTCCATGATGCGGGGATCATCCAGATCGAACACGGGAGGTACGGCGGGCGAAGAACCGGTGGCAACGATGGCATATTTGAAGCCGATGGCTTCGGTGGTGCCGTCGTGTTTGGTGACTTCGACGGTGTGTGAATCTTTGAAACGACCGAAGCCTTTGACGATTTCGACGTGGCGTGCACCAGCCAGCTGTCCGATCCCGCCGGTCAGCTGCGTGACGACTTTCGATTTGAATTCGCGGAGCTTGTCGATGTCAATTTTCGGCTTTTCGAAAGTGACACCCCAGTCGGACGACTCTTTGGTTTCGTTGATCAGCTTGGCGACGTGCAGCAGTGCCTTGGACGGGATGCAGCCCCGATTCAGACAGACACCGCCGGGGGCGACATCGTCGTTGACCATGATGACTTTGAAACCCAGGTCAGCGGCTTCAAACGCAGCCGGATAACCGCCGGGACCCCCGCCGATGACCACAATATCCGTTTCTCTGGTTGCAGATCCAGACATGATATGAATTAACTTTCTTTGTCTTTTTAATGCTGATACGTGGTAGCCATTGCTCAGTTGTGTTTAGCAGTCAACCAGCAGGTTGAACGGATCAGAGAGCAGACCGGAGAGACGCACGATAAAGCGTGCGGCGTCGGCGCCGTTGATCACCCGGTGGTCGTAGGAGAGCGACAGGGGCAGCATGAGCCGCGAAACCGGTTTGTCGTCGACCAGCTGGAATTCGTGCCGCGAACGGGACATTCCCAGAATGGCGACTTCCGGATAGTTCACGATCGGAGTGAAAGAGGTACCGCCCAGACCACCCAGGTTGGTGATGGTAAAGGTGCCTCCCTGCATATCGCTCATTTCCAGTTTGCGATCGCGGGCTTTGATGGCCAGTTCATTCATTTCCTGGGCAATGGTGATGATGTTTTTCTTGTCCACATCTTTGACCACGGGGACGACCAGTCCATTTTCCGTATCGACGGCAACGCCGATGTTGATGAACTGCTTATAGATGATCTCGTCGGTGTCGCTGTCGAAGCTGGAATTGAAGACCGGAAATTCATGCAGGGCAATCGCGATGGCTTTCATCGCCAGTGCGGTCATCGTCACCTTGGGGCCGGAGTACTTCGGCTTGGAGATGAAGAGTTTCCGGGCGGTTTCCAGATCAGTGATGTCCGCCAGATCGTGCTGGGTGACGTGGGGGATGACCTGCCAGGAGAGACTCAGGTTCTGGGCAGAGACGCGCGAAAGCTTGTTGAGTTTCTTGCGTTCGATCTCGCCGAACTGACTGAAGTCGGGCAGGGGAGGTACGGCAATGCCACCGCCGCCACCAGAAGGTCCGCCATTGGCAATCAGATTCTTGACGAAGTTTTCGACGTCTTCCTGTGTGATGCGACCACCCGGACCGGAGCCGGCGACCTGATACAGGTCGACACCCAGTTTACGGGCCAGGCGTCGTGTGGCAGGTCCCGCGGGGGCGGGGGCTTTGTCGTCTGAAGAAGCCGTGGCTGTCGGTTTGGGCTGCGGTGCGGGAGCCGGTTTGCTCTCCGCCTGGGGAGCGGGAGCCGATGCTGCGGGCTGTTCTTCTTTTTTCTCGACAGGAGCTTCGGCTTTTGGTTCCTCAGCTGGGGGCTTTTCCGCTGGTGCTGCGGGGGCAGCTCCGTTGGATTCTTCGATTGAGAGCAGCACGGTGCCGATGGGGATCGAATCACCTTCAGCGACGTGCAGCTCTTTGATGACGCCTGCATAGGGAGACTCGAGAGGGACGACCGCTTTGTCGGTTTCGATGTCCATCAGGAGCTGTCCCTGTTCGACCGAATCGCCGACGGCAACGGAGATCTGTCCGACATCGGCGGTTTCCACGCCTTCGCTTACTTCTGGAAGTTTAAATTCAGTAGCCATGTCTTATCGTTCTATCTGATATTGGTGATATTTTGTTTGAATCAGTTCTGCCGGGGATCAGGCCAGCCGGGGATTGACTTTCTCCGGATCGATTCCCAGGTCTTTGATGATGGCGGGTAACTTCGATTTATCGAACTTGCCTTCATCAGCCAGTTCGACGAGGGTTGCCAGCACCACATTTTCCGCGTCAATTTCGAAGTGACGGCGGAGAGATTCACGGGTTTCGCTGCGACCGAAACCATCGGTTCCCAGGACACAGTAGTTGCCGGGGATGCCTTCACGGATCTGGTCGGCGACGATTTTGATATTGTCGCTGGAAGCGATGAAGGGGCCTGCGACTCCTTCAAAGGTCGTTTCCAGGTAGGATTTCTGCGGCTCCGCATCGGGGTGCAGTCGGTTGTGGCGTTCTGCATCTTTGACATCGCGGGCCAGTTCGTTGTAGCTGGTGACGCTCCAGACATCGGTGGCGATCTGGTACTTGTCGGCCAGGATTTCCTGAGCCCGCAGTACTTCCCGCAGGATCGGACCGCTGCCAAACAGCTGCGGCCGGGCGTCGACGGCCGGTTTTTCGACGTCCAGCGAACGGAACTTGTAGATCCCCTTGATGATGCCTTCGACGACTTTCTCGCCTTCGGGCATGGGAGCCATTTCGTAGTTTTCGTTGTAGACGGAGAGATAGTAGAAGATCTCTTCGCCTTCCTGGTACATGCGGTGCATTCCGTCCTGAATGATCACCGCCAGTTCGTAAGCGTAGGCGGGGTCATAGGCGTGCAGGGTGGGAACGGTGGAAGCCATGATGTGGCTGTGTCCGTCCTGGTGCTGCAGACCTTCCCCGTTCAGGGTAGTGCGGCCGGAAGTACCGCCGAGCAGGAAGCCCTTGGTACGGGAATCGGCGGCAGCCCAGACGAGATCGCCAACCCGCTGGAAACCGAACATCGAGTAGTAGACGTAGAACGGAATCATGTTCACGCCCTGGTTCGAGTACGCGGTTCCCGCAGCGATGAAGGAGGAAATTGCGCCGGCTTCGTTGATCCCTTCTTCGAGGATCTGGCCGTCTTTGGCTTCCTTGTAGTACATCAGCTGGTCGCGGTCGACCGGTTCGTAGAGCTGTCCCTGGCTGGCGTAGATACCACACTGCTTGAACAGGCCTTCCATACCGAAGGTACGGGCTTCGTCCGGAATGATGGGGACGATCCGTTTGCCGATGACTTTGTCACGCAGCAGGGTGGCCAGCAGGATCCCCAAGGCACCGGTCGTCGATCCTGTTTTGCCGGCCATGGAGTCCATGAACTTGCCCAGCGATTCCAGGGTGGGAGTTTCCAGACGTTCTTCGGTCGGCTTCCGCTCGGGCAGGTACCCGCCGAGTTCTTTCCGCCGTTCCTGCAGGTACTGCATTTCGGGGCTGTTTGGTTCGGGCTTGTAGAACGGCGTGTTCTTGACGTCTTCGTCGCGAATCGGAATGCCGAAGCGGGAGCGGAAGTCCCGCAGTTCTTCTTCGTTGGCTTTCTTCACGTTGTGAGCCACGTTGCGTCCTTCGCCGGCTTCACCCAGACCGTAACCTTTGATGGTCTTGGCGAGGATGACCGTGGGGGAACCGGTGTGTTCCTTGGCCGCTTTGAAGGCCGAGTAGACTTTTTCCGGATCGTGTCCGCCGCGATTCATTTTCTTGATCTGGTCGTCGGAAAGGTGCTCGGCCATCTTGAGCAGCTCGGGGTTTTCGCCGAAGAAGTGCTCGCGGATGTAAGAACCGGATTCGACGACGTATTTCTGATACTGGCCGTCGACGACTTCGCCCATGCGTTTGACGAGCAGGCCGTCTTCGTCTTCGGAGAGCAGGTGATCCCAGTCACTGCCCCAGATGACTTTGATGCAGTTCCAGCCGGCACCGCGGAAGGCGGCTTCGAGTTCCTGGATGATCTTGCCATTACCGCGGACCGGTCCATCCAGTCGCTGCAGGTTACAGTTAATGACAAAGATCAGGTTGTCCAGATGTTCGCGGGAGGCGAGGGTAATGGCCCCCAGTGTTTCCGGTTCATCGGTTTCACCATCGCCGACAAAGCACCAGACTTTGGACTGAGAGGTGTCCATGATGCCGCGGTTGTGCAGGTAACGCAGGAAGCGGGCATGGTAAATGGACATGATCGGTCCCAGACCCATGGAGACGGTCGGGAACTGCCAGAAGTCGGGCATCAGCCAGGGATGCGGATAGGAGGAGAGCCCACCACCGCGGGGGAGTTCCTGGCGGAACCGCTGCAGGTTTTCTTCGGTCAACCGTCCTTCGACAAAAGCACGGGCATAAACACCGGGAGAAGCGTGTCCCTGGAAGTAGACCACGTCGCCGGAATGCTCTTCCGTACGTGAGTGGAAGAAGTGGTTGAAGCCGACTTCCCAGAGTGTGGCTGCAGAGGCATAGGTTGAAATGTGACCGCCGATGCCATCGTGGTCTTTGTTGGCACGTACCACCATGGCCATCGCATTCCAGCGGATGATACTTTTGATGCGGCGTTCGATTTCCCGGTTGCCGGGGAAGGGAGCCTGATCATCCTGGTTAATGGTGTTGATATAAGGTGTGTTGGCAGTGAAAGGCATCGTGACACCCTGGCGATAAGCACGTTCCTGAAGAACTGCCAGAACGTGTTGCACACGATCCTTACCATATCGGATGATGAGATCATCCAGTGATTCAAACCACTCTTCCAGTTCTGCCGGATCGACTCCAGGCACTGCACCTGTAACTGTCTGTTCTGCCATGAGATAAGGTTCTTTCAACCTGACTAAGTATATTCGTTCGTTGAGCGTAACTTCTCTCAGATCACTTACCAGTCGTCAATCCGGAAGAAATCACGCAGCTGAGTAAAAACAATTCTAGGGATGCACCGTTGTTAAGGGAACTAAACCGGGGCTTTTTTGAGGTCATCCCGCCGTAGATTCAGAATGGAACACATCGAGAAAGCGGTGACTGATCTCGTTAAAGGAAATGTTAGCTGATTTCCCTCGATTTTGCGAGTGATAGCAGCCGGTCTAAACTCTTTAATAGACATAGCAAACGTCAAATAAGGCTGAGACAGGGCCAGGGACCGGTTTTTCGAAGGAATTGAGGCAGGATTTCCACTTGGTTTTGAGGCGGGCGGGGAAGAACTTCCCTGTTAGATAGATCGGCTTTTCAGGTGAGAACGCGTGAGTCTGACTCGAATTTCCCGGACTGATCTGATGTGCCGGTGTGAATGTGTATTCCTGCTGAGTGCCGATTGCTGAAATCAGACGTCGAACGGGAACGTATGTTTAAATATGGTCTAATTTAATCAATTTGTGTTGTGAAAATTGTTTTATTGGATCTAATTCTCTAAGATAGGACACAAAGGTTCTGTTTTGCAGAATTGAATTGCAAGAACTATTCTCGCTGCGAGATTCCGCTATATGTCACAAGAAACCAGTTTTTCCTCATCAGAAATCGATTCCTTTTCCGATCTGGGCAACCGCGCCGTGCATCTGGAGCAGAGGCAGACCTGCCAGTGTGAACTGCTGGCCGTCAAGAAAGCGGCCCGGATGCGGAAGGTGTGTGTGACACGTGAATTACAGACACGGGCCGAGCGACTCTGTTCCGAGGAGATCGAATACGTTTTTAGTGAGCGGTTCGATCAGGAAGACGCGATGGATCAGATTCTGGTCCCCCTGCAGACGCTGTGTGCAGAACTGAAGCCCCGGACTGATGATGACGACCTGAGTGACGATACAGGCTTGCTGCAAACCCGCCTGTATGCCGTTCCCCTGTTAAATAAAGAGCAGGAAATCATCCTGTTTCGGGGGATGAATTATCTGAAATACCGGGCAGCCATGCTGCAGAAGCAGGTCGATCTGAAAGCACCCTGTATTGGTATTCTGGACCGAATAGAGCAGAAACTCAAAGATGCCCGGAGTCTGCGGGATTACATTATCCAGGCCAACCTGCGGCTGGTGGTCTCGATTGCCAAAAATCTGACGGATCGGGCGAATTCGTTCGAGGATATTGTCAGCGATGGCTATCTGCCCCTGATTCGGGCCGTGGAGATTTTTGACATCGATCGCGGAAACCGTTTCAGCACTTACGGGACCTGGGCCGTCCGCAATTATTTGTTTCGCACGACCAAAAAAGGGCGCAAGTATCGTAAAAACTTTGTCAACGGTGCCGAGACACTCGCGCTGGGACTGAGTGATATTCGTTCCACTCTGCGTTCGCAGGAAACGTATCATCGTTCGATTGAACAGGTGCTGGAGCAGGTACTGTGTTCACTGGATCAGCGAGAGCGGCAGATTTTGAGGCGGCGTTTTGGACTGTCACCTGCCGAAGTTCCGGAAAAATTTCGCGAGATCGCGGAAGATTTCGGCGTGAGCACCGAACGCGTGCGGCAATTGACGATTCGTTCCCTGCAGCGGATGCGGGACATGATCGAGGAACAGAGTCTGGAAATACCGGATATTTCTGAAATCCTTTGAGATCCCTGCAAAGAATCGGTTCTGCATAATTGGTATCGCATTGCGCCTGTGGTATAAGACAGGGACGGCCTTTCGGCCTTCTCAAATTGTTGCGTTTTACCATAGTTGAAAGATCATGAGTTCCGATACCCCCCCTGCTTCCGAAACCGATTCATCCTCAGACGACGGCCATCTGATCCGGTTACAGAAATTTCTGGCGGCCACCGGCCTGGGTTCCCGGCGTCACTGTGAAGAGTATATCGAAACGGGGCGCGTCTCGGTCGATGGCGAGATCGTCACGGAACTGGGAGCCCGCATCGATCCCGAAACGCAGGTGATCCTCGTGGATGGCGAGCGGGCCCGGATGGAACCCCGCCGGTATTTTCTGTTGAATAAACCGTCCGGCTTTCTCTGTACCAACCAGGATCCGGCCGGCCGGCGTCGTGTGATTGATCTGTTTCCCGGTGAGAACCAGCGTCTGTTTACTGTGGGACGCCTGGATGAAAACAGTGAAGGCCTGCTGCTGGTAACGAATGACGGCGCGATGGCCCAGCGGCTGGCACATCCCCGTTACCGCGTGGCACGCACCTACCATGTGCAGGTGGCAGGACATCCTACCCGGGAAAAACTCGACGAACTCCGGAAGGGAGTTCGGTTCAAAGAAGGGGTCTTTCGCGTTTCCGGTTTGAAACCGTTGAAAAAGCAGGGGAAGAGCACCTTTCTCGAACTGACTTTGCATGAAGGGCAGAACCGGGAAATCCGACGCATGATGGCCCGCATCGGTCATAAAGTCATGCAGTTGATTCGCGTCCGTTTCGGACCGCTGAACCTGGGGAAACTCAAGTCTGGTGAATACCGGCGGTTATCGGACACCGAACTGAAAAAGCTGCGGGAAATGCTGAACGAAAAGCATTCCCCCGATTTGCGAAAACGCAAAAGTCGGAAAAAGACCGCACCCGCTCGAGGCAAAGCACCACGGCGGGGGGCGGGTAAAAATGAGGCTGACAAACAGCGAGGCAGCAAGAAACGGACGGTTGGCAATAAAGGGAAACGGGGGGCCTCTTCGGTTCAAAAGAAAGCGGTGCAAAAGAAAGCAGTTCAGAAAAAGTCGACCGGCCGTCGGATTATTGGTGATTGAACAGCAGGAAAACCGGGCAGGCAAGGAAAGCAAACATGACAGAGACTCACGCATTCAGTAATTGTGCAGCTCCCCAGTACCTGGCAGCGACTGTGACCGAACAGGTGCAGATGGCGCAAGACACCTGGCGTCTGCGGATTCACTGTCCCGAGATCGCGCGGGTGATCCTGCCGGGGCAGTTCTTCATGGTCCGGGAACCGGGCGTGAATGATCCGCTGCTGGGACGCCCCTTCGCGCTGTACGATACCTGCCTGGATGAAGCGGGACAGCCGGTCGGTCTGGATTTTGGCTATGTAGTCGTAGGAAAACTGACCGTCCGGATGACACACTGGCAACCCGGTGATCAGGTGGAAATCTGGGGACCACTGGGTAACGGATTTCCGCAACCGGGGACGGGATCGCTGGTGATGGTTGCCGGCGGGATTGGCCAGACACCGTTTCTGGCAACGGCACGGGAAGCGCTGGGGCAACGGACTTATGGTGATCCGGCACGAAAACTGGATGCCTTTCCCGAGCGGGTCAGCCTGCTCTACGGAGCCCGCTCAAAGGCTTATCTGGCAGGGCTGGATGACTTTCAACTGGAGGGTCTGGAAGTGAAGGTTGCCACCGACGATGGCTCTTATGGGCACGCCGGCTTCGTAACCGATCTACTCAAACAGCGGATTGAGAGTGACACGCCTCCGACGACAATTTTCTGCTGTGGTCCGGAACCAATGATGGAAGCGGTCAGTGAACTGGCACAGCAGGCGGGAATTTCCTGCTGGCTGTCTCTGGAGACGCCGATGGCCTGCGGGTTCGGCGCCTGTTTCAGTTGCGTGGCTAAAGTCCGGGTCGATGGAGAAGAATGGGACTATCGGCGAACCTGCGTAGAAGGTCCCGTGTTTAACGCCGAGCAACTGGTATTTTAGTCGCTGACCGTGACCTCGTATTGACAGTTTTGAACGGGAAACTCTATAGTTCAAGCTGAATTCAGGCCGGAATATGAACGAGCAGGACGACAAAGACAACCAGACAGCGGCAGCAGCTTTCGCGGATTTCGCAGAAAGACAGGACCGGTCTCCTCAGCCAAATCGTCTCCCCTCGACCGATGTTCCTGATGCGGCAACGGATCACAGTCCTGCTTCCGTGATCCCTCCCCGTTTCCGACTGCTGTTTGTCAGTGAACAGCGTCCCGAGTGGGTCGGCTTCGCCTTACGTCTGGATGCCATTGGTTGCTCAGAGCCCCGGCTGGAGTGGGCTTCGACTGCCGAAGAAGCTTTGAAACTGCTGAGCCACAACAGTTACGATTGCCTGCTGATTCAGGCGGATCCCGCGTCCGCAACTGCCCGCAGAGAACTGCTGCAGGCCATTCGGGTGAGTGGCTGTGACGAGCCGATCGTGCTGGTCTGTGCCACTTCTAATGACATGCTGGCACTGGCAGCCTGTGAATTCCATGCGGAACTGCTGGTCTCGACAGCAGGCTGGGATGCACCGGCATTATTGAGTTATGTGCAACGGGCGCTGCGGATGCAGCAGTTACAGGAAGATCATCACCGGCTGCAGGTGGAGAATCACCGGCGACTCGTTCGTGAACGGGATGAAGCCGAACGACTGCTGAATCAGCAGCGGTCGATGGTCGAGGAACTGCAGACGCTGGTCTACCCGGGCGAACTGGATTTCACTTCAGACGAATCTGCGCAGGAAAACACTGTTCTCGAAGAATCGATCCAGGAGGGTGAGATCCCGGCTGACATTCCGGAATATTATCACGAACTGCTGCGGACCTATGTGATTATGGGGTCGGGCAGTCTCAAGGACGAGATCATTCAGATTGCGGAGTTACTGGCCGCGGCCCGGCTGACTTCCCGGCAGGTGCTGGAATTTCACCTGCAGTGTGTGGAAACCATCGTCCGCGGGTTGGGGAACCGAAGTTCACGGCATGTGATGTCCCGCGCCGACCTGCTGGCACTGGAAATGATGGTCCACCTGGGAGAGTGCTATCAGAAGAAGTTGTCTGAGTAGTATAAGTTGCTTATCTGTAAGATCTTACTGGCTGTGCTGCTTATTTGAGGAACGTGCAGAAAAACTACTGTCAATCGTTTCTCGGAGTTCCTATAATGAACTTCAAAATGCTGCCCTCCACGTTCAGTTAATTTCATATATCGAACAGACGGTACGATCCTGATTTTACGTGATGGGAATGACTCTACGCTGATACTGAAAGTGAAGATCTCATGGATGTTGCTCAGCGGGGAACCTGTCAGATTCAGGGGCATGCCGGGGAACTTTGAGGATGAGTTCAAAACCAACAGACCAGTCTGCTGCCGCTCCAAAATCATTACCCACACTGATCTCAAAAGATATCAGGAAAGAAGCGGGCAAATTCTGTCCGCATGCAGGGGTGGTTTCCCGGGGTTCAGGCAGCATGTTTCAGGAGCAGGGACGGATGCTGCTGCTCCGTCGTCTGCGGATGGCTTCTCTGCTGTTGGGCCTGGGGGCGACCGCCTTTCTGTTGCGCGGCTTCTGGCTGGGTGAATACAAGAGCCCCCTTGACAGCGAAATGATGCTGCTGGACGGAATTCTGGCAGGGATCCTGTTTTCTGTCTCAGCTTTTCTGTGGTGGAAACCCTGCGAGTGCAAATACCGTCTGCGACTCTGCGAAGCGATCACCTTTGGTGCGCCCGCGGCATTTTTTATATTCTGGCATTTCAGTGAATTATGCGCCTGTGATCCGGTTTTGCTGGGTAAGGTCGCTTTTGAGTTTCCTCTGAGAACCGCATTTCCCTGGGTGATTCTGATCTTCACGTATGGAATTTTTATTCCCAATTCGCTGAAGGGAGTCATCTCGGTAGTCAGCCTGATGGTGATCAGCCCGATTGTGGGCGCGGTGATCACCGGAGGACAGGTTCCCCAGGTCTCCGAAGTGCTGTATAGCGGCGGATTATCAGAGATGGTGATTCTGCTTCTGATTGCCGCCAGCACTGCCGTTTACGGTTCGCATCGCGTCGACAGCTTGAGACGGGAGGCCTTTGATGCCAAAAGCGTGGGGATGTATACGCTCCGAAAGCAGATCGGCAGCGGCGGGATGGGGGAAGTCTATCTCGCGGAACATCGACTGCTCAAACGGCCCTGTGCGATCAAGCTGATCCGGCGGGATAAGGTGGATGATGAGAATGTGCTACTGCGGTTCGAAAGTGAAGTGCAGGCGACCGCGGGCCTGACGCATCCGAATACCATAGAGATTTACGACTATGGACACACCGAAGAGGGAACGTTCTATTACGTCATGGAATTTCTGCCCGGGTTGAACCTGCAGGAGATCGTGGAACGCTTTGGTCCGCTGCCTCAGGAACGGGTGGTCTACCTGCTCAGACAGGTCTGCTCTGCCCTGGCAGAGGCCCATCACAAAGGACTGATTCACCGGGACATCAAGCCGGGGAATATTTTCTCTGCCGAACGGGGTGGTCTGTTCGATGTTGCCAAGCTGCTCGATTTCGGCCTGGTGAAATATCAAAGCAACGATAGCGTCTCCCTGGAACTGACGATGGAAGGGGCGGTGGTTGGTTCTCCGCTGTATACGAGTCCCGAAGTCGTGACCGGCGATGGCAAGCCGGGGCCGTGTTCCGATATCTACTCTCTGGGAGCGAGCGCCTATTACCTGCTGACGGGGAAACCGGTCTTTGAAGGCGATAACGCCTTGAAGGTGATGTTCGCGCATGCGAGCCAGACTGTCAAACCTCTGACCGAGCACAATCCTGATGTGTTACCCGAACTGGAAGCAGTGATTCTGAAGTGCCTGCAGAAGAAACCGGCAGACCGCTACCAGAACTCGGAAGAGCTGCTGGAAGCGCTGGAAGAGTTGCCGGTGCAGTGCTGGTCTCAGAAAAAGGCGGCCCAGTGGTGGTCCGAAGCAGATCATCTGGTACAGCATGTTCCCGAGGATGCCGAGTTTAGTTCGGATTATCTGAAGGCGACCACCGTGCTGCCGGTGAATGCTTAAGCGTTTCTGGAAGCTGCCGGCACTCAGCGTTTGGTCTGATGCTGCCAGTTCAGGCGATCCCGGGTCAGAAAACCGTGCCGGATGGCACATTCGACGCAGTACATGTCGTGCCCGTTGGTGACGAAAACTTCGCCGTGCATCAGCAGGTGGAAATGATCCTGTCCCGGAAACTTGGAGAAACAGTACTCCTTGGATGAGGATGTTTTGACGGCCACATTGATGTTCTCGGTATCATTGATGGGAACATACAATCGCGCATCCTGATCGGGAGCGGGCTCACTCGAGTTGCGTTCAGATTCATTCGGCATGGCAGATAGTGATCCGTTTGCCTGTGATGAGAATTAAGTCAGCCCCGCGACCGGGAAGTTCCGGTTGCGGGGCTGATGCGTTGTCAGGGCTTTGTTCTAGTTCTCTACTTCAGGAACGGGAACGTCCAGTTCTTCCGCCAGTTTCGTTAACGCATCCCAGTTCCCTTTATCCAGTGAAATTCCCGATTCTTTCCGGGTGGCGGCTGTCTTCTTTTCGGGGTCGCCCGGCAGGAAAATTTCCGTGACGCCTTCTTTGAGGGGAACGCTGCGAACGTATTTTTCCAGATTGGTAATCTCGTTCAGCAGATGATTCTGACCGCCCAGGTGCGTGGGGTCGATCACCACGACGAAGACGCAGTTGCCTTGTGGCGGTGGCGGATCGGGGAAGGCACACTGTCCGCCGGAGAGGGCACCGCAGAGCATTTCCACCATGAAGGAGAGACCGAAGCCTTTGTAGGCCTGATCGCCGCCCATGGGGAGAATTGTGCCTGGAGGATCGCCATACAACATGTTCGGGTCAGTAGTCGGGTTGCCATCCGGGTCCAGAATCAATCCGGGAGGAACCTGCTCGCCGGCGATTTTTTTGATACGCACTTTTCCTTCCGCCGTCGCGGAAGTTCCAAAGTCGAGCACAAAGGGACCTTTTTCTCCCCCGGGCATGCCGATGCAGATCGGGTTGGTTCCCAGGCGGGGACGCTTGCCCCCCACGGGAGCGACACGAGGAGCAGAACCGTGTGTATTGGCACAGATAATGGAAGCCATTCCTTTAGCGGCAGCCATTTCCGCATATTCCCCCAGGCGACCGATGTGCGAGGCGTGCTGCAGTGTTCCCACGGACACGCCCAGGTTACCGGCTTTGTCGATCAGGCGGTTCATCAGATCGTGCATAACGGTCTGACCAAATCCCCAGCAGCCGTCACCGGCAATGGCAGCGGGAGTTTCGTTCAGAATCTTCAGCGTTTCACCCGCTTTGAGGATGCCTTCTTTAACGCGGCCCAGGTAGAACGGCAGACGCATGACGCCGTGGGAGTCGTGTCCCAGCAGGTTGGCATCGACCAGACTGTTGGAAACGATGCGTGCTTCTTCTTCATTCGCGCCGCCTTTCAGCAGCAGTGTTTCCGTAAAATTTTGCAGCGACTCGGCAGAGATAACAGGCACTTCTGATGACCCTCTATGAAAATGATGTTTGGTTGAGCAAATTTACATGTCATGACTTATGTAAAGCTGACGTTGGCTTTCATCATACAAACTATTTCAGATCCGGTAAATTTAGGGGATAACCTGATTTTCCCTGTTGAGCAGAAAAATTCGTTCGCTGGAAAACACAAAGCCCATTCGGGAATCAGTAAAGTAGACGAGCTGTTCCGGTTAGTTAAAGCCGGTCTGGTTCAGCGGGCCGGATCAGGGCTTTCTCAGTGGTTCGTGGCGAACGTCTCGGCGTCATTTCATCAGTCTGAATTGCAAATTTACTGACCCACGGGGGAAAAAAATCAGGCGGGTAACGAATAGTGGGTCTCCATAATCTTATCAAATTTTAACAAAGACAACGGCGTCAGAACTCTTGTGAGAGATGCTCTTCTGGTTGGACGATACTCGTGAGGTCAACCTGCTGATTCAGGAAAGTCCGCTCCGTTCGACCGGTGTTGTGACCTGAAAAAACAGGTGAACGAGAATCTAAGCGAGAGGTAGCGTGCATGAGCATCAGTGTTGATAATATCCAGTCACTCAACGATCTGCGTCAATTCATTCACAAAACACTGTGTGAAAAAGAGAATCTGCTCGAAGAGCAGTTCACGATGTCAGAGATGGCATTACGACGCCGCGGACGGAGTTGCGGGCTCCAGTTTTCGATCAACGGTCCCCGTTCGGTTCGCCTGGGAGCCATCTGGGCCTCTGATTCCAACATGATCTACTTCTACGATGCCCGGGGTGAACGCTACGCAAAAGTGAATTTGCCCAATCGGGTCTTTATGGCTGATGAAGAAGCCGCCTAGGTAGCGTTTCTTAATTCGGATGTGATATAGCAAAGTCGTTTCAACCGGGGCTAACGCCCTGCGGCTAATTTGGCTGTTCTGTTGTTGAAGTCCTGAAAACAAGAGTAACAGCACACACTCGGCCATGGTGAATACTTACATAGCTAACGCTGTCGACCTCATAATCACGCTGAAAACTATTAAATAAACGCTACCCAGATCCGGAACCAGGCAGCATCAGTCTTGGGGCGTGACACTGGCCGACCTGGATTTCAATTCTTTGAGTCGCTGCTGTGCGGGCAAGCTGCCGTATTTCGCTGCAGCCGTATAGTGCAGAATGGCGATGTTCGGCGTGTCGTGCTTCTGTTCGGCCTGCTTCCCCAGTTCATAAAACCGCCGCGCCCTGGCCTGTGTTCTGGCTTTCGTTTCCGCTGTCCGTTGCTTTTGCAGTGCTGAGGAACCGGGGGGATCCTGCGGTGCCGGGGAGAGGAGCTGGTTCCGCCAGTGGTCGCTGGGATCAGAGGCAGTCGTCTGTCGCATGCTTTGCGGAGCCGAATTGAGCAGGTAGCGGTCCATGGCTTCGAAGTCGTGGATATAAACGCTCACGCTGCTGGTCGAACTCTGAAATTCCTGACCATAGATCGAGCCCCGCCGAAACGGTCCGAACTGGCGGGAATGCATTCTGCCCGAGCTGATGCCTCCCAGCAGGGCTGTCCCCCGATCCGGGACGGTGACTGTTGTTCCTGCTGAGAATTGTTGTACGATAGGTTGCTGGATCCGCACGACCTGAGCCTGGGCGGAGGTACTCATTAGAGTGATCATTCCGCAGCAGAGAATGAGGCAGATGAGGTTTCGATTCATGAGGAAGTCCTCTCGAGTCACACGGTTGGGCTGCTTCTATCGTAGGATCTTCAGTGAACGAGGACAACCATTTTTTCAATCCTTGTGGATTCCCGGGTTTCGTTCCAGAACGGGACGGGCAGTAAGTGGATTCGCTGACGTTGCTTAGCGCGAAAAGGGAGACGTCAATGCTTTTATCTCTGTGGCAGAGAGAATATTTCCAGCAGCTGTTGTGCATTCTGGTTTTCAGTCTGGTCAGCGTATCGCAGTGGGCAACCAGCCGGGGAGCGGAAACGAAGTCGCCCAATGTGATTTTACTGCTGACCGATGATCAGGGCTATGGCGATGTGGGCTTTCATGGCAACGCGAAAATCAGAACGCCTCACATGGATCAACTGGCCCGAGAGGGAATGGAGCTGACCCGCTTTTACTGCAGTCCGGTCTGTGCGCCGACCCGAGCCAGTGTGATGACGGGCCGCTATTATTATCGATCGGGCGTGATTCACACCTCGCGGGGTGGTGCCAAGATGCACGGGGCAGAAACGACGCTGGCAGAGTTGCTGCAGGCGAACGGATATGCAACCGGGATCTTTGGTAAATGGCATCTGGGAGACAATTACCCGATGAGGCCGCAGGATCAGGGGTTCATGGAATCGCTGGTGCATAAGAGTGGCGGGATCGGACAGACGCCCGACAAACCCAACAGTTACTTTGATCCCTGGTTGTGGAAAAACGGGAAACGGGAGCAGGGGAAAGGGTACTGCACCGATCTATTTTTTGATGCCGCGCTGGAGTTTATGGATCGACAGTCAGCCGAGGGAAAACCGTTTTTTGTATATCTGCCGACCAATGCACCACACACGCCACTGGAAATTGCGGATGCTTACTGGAAGCCTTATCTGAAGCAGGGACTGAACGAAACGACGGCCCGTGTGTACGGCATGGTTGAAAACCTGGACGAAAATCTGGGGCGACTGATGGCGCATCTGGAACAGAAAAAACTGCAGAAGAACACAATCCTGATCTTTCTGGGAGACAACGGTCCGCAGCAGAAACGTTATACCGCGGGATTGAAAGGGCGGAAATCCTGGGTCTATGAAGGGGGAATCCGCGTGCCGTTCGTGGCCAGCTGGCCTGGACACATTCCTGAGGGAACCCAGAGTGCCCAGATCGCGGCACACATCGATCTGCTGCCGACCCTGCTCGCAATGACGGGAACACCGAAACCGAAGTCGTTAAAGCTGGACGGTATTGATCTCTCCGGTCTGTTAACGGGTAAAGTGAAAACCCTGCCTGCCCGCAGTCTGTTTTTTCAGGTCCATCGAGGGCTGACTCCCCAGCGTTATCAGAACTGTGCCGTGGTTACACAACGGTATAAACTGGTAGGCTACCCGGGTACCTTTGGCGAGGAGAACCTGATGCGCGATGCCGAACCGGTACTGGAACTCTACGATCTCGCTGCGGATCCCGGCGAGACGAAGAATCTGATATCCGACAAGCCCGAAATCGCAGGCAAATTGCGTCAGGAGTATCAGCAATGGTATTCCGATGTGAAACAGTCTCGCCATTTCCAGCCGGGAATGATCGTCATTGACAGCCGGAAAGAGAACCCGACCACCCTGTGCCGCTACCAGGATGGATCTTTCGCACAGGGGAATTCACAGGGCTGGATGGTCCAGGTGGAGACACCCGGCTTATATCAGATTCAAATCCAGCGGGGAACAGGCCAGAAGCCGGGTAAGCTTTCCGTCAACTGGCAGGGAGAGGAGACGCACGAATTTCTGCAGGCAGATGAGAGTACCGCCCGTTTTGAACTGAAGTCAGGCAGCGGTTTGCTGGATATCTGGTTTCAGGAAGAGGGGGCGGACCGCGTCTATCCGGGGGACAACAGCACACGGGGCGACGTGATTCTGAAGCGACTGGATTAAATTGACTGTCGCTTCCGGTCCGCGCAATAAAAAACGGCCGAGACAGGGTCCCGACCGCATGAGATGGTTCAATTGCAGTGCTCGGTTTAATAGAGCCAGTCAATACCGACGCTCCAGGTTCCGACGCTCCAGGACTGACGATCGACTTCAATCGAGGGGAACAGACCGCGGGTCGGCATCCCCTGCCAGCGGATGCTGTCATAAGGACGGGCGATTTCACCGGCAACAATGTAGGTGTAACCCACTTTGAATTTGGCTTCTTCCAGCATTTTCATCCGTTTCAGGACAGGTACCTTGTCGAAGATGGCCATTTCCATGAAGATCGACTGTTCAAACAGAGGTGATACGTGAGAGTGGTTCTGGGTGCTGCTGAAGGCGTTGGGGTTGGGGTTACCCGGAGTCGGGTCGATCAGAGCCTTGGGACGATCGACATCATCCGGGTCGGCACGAATCCCCATACCTACATTGTCACCGTTTAATTTGATCTGTTCCTGGTTGGCCATGATACCGACTTTGGTCTGACCCCAGATTTTGAATTTGTCGCCACCCAGGTCAAACTGGAAACCGACTTCAGGACCAGCCAGGTGAGTCTGGACAGAGCTGTTTACCCAGGTGGTATAGGGCTGGACTGCCTGGCCTGTGACCGGGTCAACCGGAGCTGCGAAGAACGCAGTTGAGGTACCAGTGGTTCCCCCACCCGTACTGTCATCTTCAACGACACCTGCGTTATCGACGATACCATCCTGGTTTTCATCTGTGCCTGTAGGCTTTGAGAAGAGTTTCAGGTCAGGACGGATACCGGCGATGTTCGTGGCATCACTGTAGAGCAGGCCACTGTCACGACCGACAAAGCTGAAGCCTTCCCGTACCTGCATGTAGCGGGCACCGGCCAGACCGCGAACTTTCAAGGATTTCTTATCAACAATCGGAGTCGACATCCAGGTTGCGTTGGTACCCCAGGCCTGGCTGATCGATTTGACGCGGAAGTCCAGGTCGTAAGGCACGGTGACACCGTTAAGCGTTCCGTCATCCAGAGGAAGACCGCCGAGGTTCATCAGTTCGTTCTGAAGAACAGTGTTGACTTCAGCGGTGGTCACACCCGGAATCGAGGAAACCACACCGGTGCCTGCAGGGTCAAGATAGTTGGGAGGAGAAAGCAGGATATCCATGATACCCTGATTCGCCGGATTCGGTTTGTGTGTGGAGTTTTCAATGGCAGACCATGATGAATTAGCCTGGGTAATCCACCAGCCGGTGACTTCAAAACCGCTGTCATCATCGTTGGTCCAGCCCCAGCGAAGACGCACGCCAGGTGCATTCAGCTTGGGGATTCTATTGAAGTGTTGCTGATCGAAGTAAGGCAACCCTGTGTTTTCGTTGTACTGGTCGTAGGTATCTTGGTCGGTGGCGTCGACGAGTTCGTCTTCCACCATGTGCAGATAGGATTCGGTACCGACGTTTCCGATCAGGGCCCCACCCGGATTCTGGTAACGGGCAAACAAGGCTTCCATACTCAGGAAGTATTTTTTGCCTGCGTTACTGCCCCGATAGGTCCACAGGCCGTTCTTATCAACACGGTGCTGCTGGAACATTTTCTCAAAGGGTGTCATTTGAGGAAATGCATTCAGCGGGGCCTCCGGTCCGGCATTCGTGGGAATTCCCGGCGGGGTGGGATAACCGTAATTACCTGCTGCAGCCTGGAAGAAACCAGGTTGCACTGGAGCAGGCAAGGCCTGAGTATTCTGAGAAAACCCCGGGAAACCGGCAGGGTTATATGATACAGGCTGTATCATACCTGACTGCAGGCCTGCTGGAGGATATCCCTGCGCATGTACTGTGGAGTATGCGTGTGAGATCAGAACGATGCTCAAAACCGGTGCTAGCCAATGAAGAAGCCGCATCTATACGTCCTTACAAACAGCGGAAACCTTGATAACAATCCGCGCGATAAAAACGGAAATGCGCGGAGTCTGTTGCTGGTTATATCGGACAGAGCTTCTGGTAAACTGTAGCGATTATTCGGGAGATGCCGAATTTTCCTGTTTCAATAGTTCTAGCGATTGTATTGAGGGAGCCTGGTTGTGGCTATATGTATACTTCAGGCGGGTGGTCAGGGAGTGGGACGAGATCAGATCGAGCTCACCAGGTGAACTGCTATCAGGGGATAACTCATAGATTCACAATGAGATAGGAATTTGTGATCGTGAGCGAATTCTGCCGGGACGGTCTGTCAGACATCCAGGAGGACTCCGGACTCGGAATCCTCCTGAAATCTGGAAAAATCAGAGAACCGGGCCGATGCTCCAGGGGCAAAACTCTTCATCTCCGATGCCCTGCGCCTCACTTTTGGTCTTTTTTCCGCTGGCCACTTCGATAATCAGCTCGAAGATTTCGCGGCCGACTTCCTCTACGGAGGTCCCATTCAGGATGCGGCCTGCGTCCAGGTCCATGTCGTCCTGCATTCGTTCGAACATGGGGGTGTTGGTTGCAATTTTGATGCTGGGGACCGGCTTACAGCCGAAACAGCTGCCCCGACCAGTGGTAAAGCAGACCACATTCGCTCCGCCAGCCACCATCCCGGTCACCGAAGCCGGGTCGTAGCCAGGGGTATCCATAATGACAAAGCCTTTTTCGGTCACAGGCTCAGCAAAACGGTAGACGGCCTGCAGAGCGGTGCTGCCCCCCTTGGCGATGGCGCCCAGTGATTTTTCGTAAATCGTGGTCAGGCCACCTCTTTTATTCCCGGGGGAGGGATTGTTGTCGATGACCACGCCAAATTTACCCGTGTAATCTTCCCACCATTTAATACGGTCAATCAGGTCCTGACCGACTTCGGGAGTAATCGCACGGCGGGTCAGAAGATGTTCGCCCCCATAGATTTCCGATGTTTCCCCCAGAATGGAAGTCGCGCCATGAGCGACGAGCAGATCGCTGGCGATTCCCAGGGCCGGGTTTGCGGTGACGCCACTGTTCCCGTCGCTACCCCCACATTCGGTGCCCAGAATGAGTTCAGAGACCGGAATCGGCTCGCGGATGACATCGTTGACTTTCGGTAAGTAGTCTTTGAGCAGTCCCGAAACATAATCGACGGTTTTTCTGATTCCGCCGATGTCCTGGATATTCAGCACCAGGGGTTCCATGGGGTCGGGCTCTTTCAGATTCTGCAGCTGGACCAGTCCTTCGTTGTCGGAGAGGAAAGAACCTTGCCCTGTTTCACACCCCAGCCCCAGAATGACATAAGCGCCGATGTTGGGATGCTTCGCAAATCCCCCCAGAGTTCGCATCAGCTGATGGTGATCTTCTCCATCATACTGCATGGCACAGCCCCCTTTGTGAACCAGCGGGATAATGCCATCGATATTCGGGTAGTCGGCCAGGGAGGTCTGAGCCAGCTCCCGGGCGATGTATTTTGAAGCGGTCGCCGAACAGTTGACGGTACTGATAATCGCCAGGTAGTTGCGGGTCGCTGCTTTTCCGTTGGGGCGACGATACCCCATGAAGGTGCGGCCCGTGACTGGTTCCGGCGGAGCAGGAACGTCGCTGGAAAAGGCGTAATCGAGGCTGAGTTCGCCTGCTTCCAGGTTGTGGCTGTGAATCCAGTCACCCGGTTGAATATCGCAGGTTGCGAAGCCGATTACCTGACCAAACTTACGGATGCGTTCCCCTTTGGCGATTGGCTGAATGGCGACTTTATGGCCCAGATCAATGCTTTCGCGGGCGGTCACGCTCTCATTTTCAGAGATCGCACACTCCTGGTTTTCCGCCACAGAGTTACGGGCGATGGCGATATTATCTTCCGGATGCAGTTTCAGTAACGGCGAAGAGGCGACGGTGGACATGGGGGGATGACATTCTCTGTATCTATAAGGATGGGTAGTAACAACGCGGATTGGAGCGGTGGGCTCCCGAGCCCGTTGATGGAAGACCTGGAGGTCACATTTCTTCAACTATCCCGTTTCGGGCCGGCAGATTCAAGTGATCTGCTGTTTTACACAAGGATTGCCTGGTTCCCGGACTGAGGCCGGTACGCGTCGACACTTCTCTTGGGGGAATCGCTGCGGATGGTCAGACGGCACTTATTTCTTGCGGTAGAACTTCGGCCCTTTCTTTCTGTAGCCGGGGGGAGGGAGATCGTCCCAGGGAACGACACCGACGCGCTCGGCCCAGGCATCCCATTCCCGGGACATGGTTTCCACCCGCTCCGGGTCGGTTTTGACCAGGTTATTAAGTTCGCTGCGGTCCTTGCTCAGATCGTAGAGTTCCCACTTGTGATCGTTTTCTTTGACCAGTTTCCAGTCTCCCTGTCGGATGGCTTTGTTGCCTTCGTGTTCCCAGCAGAGAGTCCGTGGTTTTGTGGTCTCCGGATGCTGGAACGTGGGGAGCAGGCTGTTGCCTTCATAGGGGAAAATGGCCTGATCTTTTTTCGATGCGGGATACTTTGCACCGGAGATATCGAGGCAGGTGGCCATGACATCGATGATGTGGCCGACCTGATTCGTCCAGCCTCCGGTCTGTTTGATCTGGTCGGGCCAGCGGACGATGAGTGGCGTGGAGATGCCTCCCTCGTGGACCCACATTTTATGGAAACGGAACGGAGTGTTGCTGCTGTTGGCCCAGCCGACCTCGGCACAGCGGAAGGATTCGCGGGTGCCGGTGATGGCGCCGGGCTGATGACCCCGATCGATGTATTCGGCACTGGCACCATTATCGGAAAGGAACAGCACCAGCGTATTGTTTGTCTGGCCCATCTGTTCAATCTGTTCCAGGACCTGACCGATGCCGCGATCCATGCAGGTGACCATGGCTGCGTAGACCGACATTCGCAGGTCCCATTCCTGCTGTTCTTTTTCGGAAAGACTGTCCCAGGCTTTGGCATCCGGATCGCGGGGGGAGAGCGGGCAGTTGATCAGCCCCAGTTTCTGCATGCTCTGATGCCGCTGTTTGCGGAGTGCGTCCCAGCCGCCGCGGTAGTGCCCTTTGTAACGGGCGATGTCTTCCGGGAGCGCGTGCAGCGGGAAGTGGGGGGCCGTATAGGCGAGGTACATGAAAAAGGGCTGCTGTTTGTGTTGCTGGTTGTGATCTTTGAGAAATTCGACCGCTTTGCTGCTGAACGCATCGGTGATGTAATAACCCTCTTTGGGTGGTTTGATCAGCTGATTGTCTTCGTAGAGGGGACGTGGTGCGAAATAATTGCCTCCCCCTCCGGTGCCATAGGCGCGGTCGAAGCCCCGTCCGAGGGGCCAGTTTTCGTTGGCTTCGCGCATACGGTAGGTCAGGTGCCATTTGCCGACGTGATAACAGCGGTAGTCAGCGGAGGAGAGGACTTCGGCGATCGTGACGCAATTCTTCCCCAGTTCTCCCTGATAGCCGGGGAGGTTGTCGTTCCGATTCATCCAGCCCATGCCTGCCTGGTGCGGATAGAGACCGGTCGAGAGTGAGGCCCGGGTGGGACAGCAGCGGCCCGCATTATAGAACCGCTTAAACCGCAGGCCTTCTTGCGCCAACTGGTCGAGATGGGGCGTTTTGATTTCGGAACCGTAACAGCCGAGATCGGAAAAACCAAGGTCGTCGGCCATGATCAGGATGATATTGGGACGTTCGGCATAACAGACACTGGTAGAAATCAGTGTCAGACAAAAAAGTGCCAGGAGTGACGCTGCAGAACGGCAGCTGCGTCTGATCAATGAATCAATTGAGAATCGGAGCATTGTAATCGGGTTGTCCTTCGCGTGAGCGCGCTGATACCAGCAGAGAAAAAGACTTGTCAGTCTTTATTGTGTGTCGGCTGTGGGGGAGCGTCAACTCTGACTTACGGGAGTTCTGTAGAGGTCTGGATTTTCGCTGTCGAACGCGAGGCTACTGTGGTGCTGACTCTTCGTGTTCCTTTTCGACGATCTGGTGATACTTCTGTTTGATCTCGTTGATGTCGACGGTGGGTTCCGGGAATTTCATGTTCAGGGCTTCCAGGGTCTCAGTTACGATACGAGAGATGGCCAGATTGCGGAACCATTTGTGGTTGGAGGGAATGATGAACCAGGGGGCGTGCGGCGTGCTGCACTGGCTGAGGGCCGCTTCGAAGGCTGTGGTGTATTCGTCCCAGAGGGGGCGTTCGGCGTAGTCGTTGTCGCTGATTTTCCAGTGGCGGGCCGGGTCGTCGATCCGCTGCTTGAACCGGGCGAGCTGTTCTTCCGGATCGATGTGCAGATAGAACTTAAGGATGTGCGTACCACTGTCTGCCAGCTGCTGTTCGAAATGATTGATGTGTGCGTAGCGCTGTTCCCAGACTTGCTGCGGCACAAGATTGTGCACGCGGACGACCAGGACGTCTTCGTAATGTGATCGGTTGAAGATCGCCACCTGTCCTTTCTCGGGAGTGGTCCGGTGGTAACGCCAGAGGAAATCATGGGCGGCTTCTTCTTTGGTGGGGACTTTGAAGCCAGTCACCGTGCAGCCCTGCGGGTTCATAGCGCCCAGGACGTGTTTAATGGTGCCATCCTTACCCGCGGCATCGCGGCCCTGCAGGCAGATCAGCAGCGAACGTTTGTTTTCGGCATACATCAGGTACTGCAGATCTGCGAGTTTCTGGCGATATGTTTCGATTTCCGGCAGCGCGTGCTGATGGGATTCATGGTGATCCTTGAAACTGGCATCGATGGTTGAGAGGTCGACTTTGCTGCCGGGTTCGACATGGAATTTTTTAAAGTAATGCATGATTCAAGTTCCTCGGGATAACAGAAACTCATCCGGTTTCGATTCAGGTTGCTTATTTTCTGCCCGTGCTGCGGCTCTTCAAAAATGTCCGGTACCAGGGGGGGCGGCCGTTATCGTGATTTGAGATCTTGTGATAAATGACCTGTTTGACCAGATCGAGCACGACCATCCAGGCCAGCATGTAAAGCCAGACCAGGCCGATCAGTTTCCAGTGAATGGGAGTGACAAACCACCCGAACCCGCACATCAGCACAGCCAGGATCTGCGTGCCGACGATGGCTGAGAACAGGGGGAGTGCCGGCCAGGGAGGCATAAAGAACGGACCGCGGGACCGCATGACAAACAGCAGCAGGTGTCCCCCGGCGACGATCTGCAGGAAGGTGACGGTTTGCAGATGATCGCGTGTGACATGAATCCAGGAGAGCCAGTCGTGATTGCCCATCCATTCTTCGCCGATCAACAGTAGTCCAAAGGTCTGTACGATGGAGAGCAGGCCCATGAAACTGGAAATCAATAACAGCCGACGCATGTTCCAGCGGACCGGTTTGGGAGGGAGCAGCGTATTATCATAGGCGATCGTCATAATGGGAACGTCGTCCATCAGTGCCAGAAAGACGATCATCACGGGCGTAAGCGGGGAGAAGCCGAAGATGATCGTGGAAAGGACAACGACAAACATGATGTCGAGCGTCATGGTGACCCGGAACAGTACGTAGTTAATGATGCGTTCGAAGATTTTTCGCGCTTCGTCGATGGCGTCGACAATCGTGGAGAGACCGGGCTCGGTCAGGATCAGGTCGGCGGCGGCCCGGGCGGCATCGGTGGCGCCACTGACGGCCACACCGCAGTCCGCCTGCTTGAGGGCGGGGGCATCGTTGACGCCGTCGCCAGTCATCGCGACGACATGTCCCCGATCCTGCAGGGCTTTGACGATGCCGTACTTGTGTTCGGGAAAGACCCGGCCGAAGCCGTCGGCCCGTTCCACACAGGCGGTGATCGACTCGGGCAGATGGCTCATGTCCATCTCTTTGGTAAACAGATCCGAGGCGGCCTGCAGATGGTTGCCCATGCCCAGTTGACCGGAGATTTCGTTCCCGATCGCCACGTCGTCGCCGGTAATCATTTTCACGCCCAAGCCATGATCCTTGGCACGCTGGATGGTCTCTTTTGAATCGTCGCGCGGGGGATCCATCAGCGAGAGGATGCCCAGAAACTTCCAGTTGTTTCCGTCGTCTGACGACTGGGCGACGCCCAGGGCCCGCATGCCGCGGGAGGCGAGGTCGAGGACCGACTGTTCGCCGCGTTTCTGTGTTTCCGGATCCAGGTGAGACAATTCGAGAATCACCTGGGGCGCGCCCTTGGTGAATTTCCAGGTGGTGCCCTGAGCGTCGACTACGGTGGCTTCCGTACGTTTGCTGACCGGATCGAAGGGGACGAACTTCTGGAGCTGATACTGGTCGAGGACGTCAGGCTGTTTCAGACCGGCGATGACCGCCTCGTCGATGGGATCGTCGTCGTCTCGTTTGGAAGCCAGGGCACCGCCGCGGATCAGTTCCTGGGCATCGTTGGTCTCAAACAGAATCGGCTCACCCAGGCTCAACTGGTTTTTGGTCAGTGTCCCGGTTTTGTCGGAACAGAGGATATCGACGCCGGCCAGCTCTTCAATGGCTTCCAGGCGAGAGACGATCGCCTTTTTACGCGACAGCGCCAGGGCACCCAGGGCGTTGGTCACAGTGATGACGGTCGGCATGGCGACCGGGATGGAAGCAATGAGCAGCACCAGGACCATGCGTAGAATGTCGACCAGTTCTTCGAGGTGCCAGTCATCCCGGAGTACAACCTGCCGATAGAATTCGACTCCCATCAGCACAAAGGCGAGGGACATGGAGAGGAAGATCAGGAAGTCGCCGATCTGGCTCACTGCTTTCTGGGAATGGGACGAGCCGGCTCCCGCAGCCGCGACGAGGCTGGCGGTGCGACCAAAGAAGGTATTGTTGCCAGTGCCAATGACGACGGCGGTCATTTCTCCTTTTTTGGCGATGCTGCCCGAATAGCCGCTGTCGCCGACTTTCTTGCTGACAGGCAGCGATTCGCCAGTGAGGGCTGCCTGGTCGATGCTGATGTAGTCTCCCTCAATAAAGCGGACGTCGGCCGCCAGCACTTCACCCAGCTTGACGCGAATGACATCGCCGGGAACGACCAGGGCGGCATCGATGGCTGAGAACTTTCCATCGCGGAGCACCCGGGCTTTGGGAGCCATGCCGGCTTTGAGGGCAGCCAGGGCGTTGCTGGCCTTGCGTTCCTGCCAGAAGCCGGAGACTGCGTTATAAACGAGCAGGCCCATGATGATGCCGAAGTCGGGCCAGTGACCAATCAGGGCCGAGAGCAGGGCGGCCGCTTCGATCATCCAGGGGATCGGGCCCCAGAAGTAACGCAGGAACTTCTGCAGATCGCTGAGCTGTTTGTCTTCCAGTTCATTGCGGCCATATTGTGCCAGGCGGGTTTGTGCTTCCGCTGAAGTCAGCCCCTGGGGAGAGGTCTGAAGTTGCTGATAGACGGCGTCCAGCGTGGCTTTTTCCAGATCCTGTGTGCTGTCTGAAGGATTGTGAGAGGCGGGCGGGGCAGTACTCATCATGAAGCTCTCCGAAACATCAACGGGTGAGGATGGTCCGACACAATCATTGGTCAAATTTTAGTATAACATTGAGGAATCAGTCAGGCACGTACAGGGAGGCATTTTGTCTATACGAAATCGGGAGTTCTCCCTATGATGGCTCCATCACTTCGATTTGATTTACAACGCTCTACAGACTGGCAGGACAGATGGTATTCGATGCGCAACCCACACTGACCGGCACGCTGTTGCATTTGCGTCCACTGCAGGATGACGATTATGACGACCTGTATGCGGTCGCCTCTGATCCTTTGATCTGGGAACAGCATCCCGCGTCCGACCGCTATCAGGCGGAGGTGTTTCAGAAATTCTTCCGGGACGCGATGGATTCGGGAGGCGCCCTGCTGGCGATCGATAACGCGACCGGTACAGTGATCGGCTCCTCACGTTATCACGGGTATAATGAGAGTGCCTCCGAGGTAGAGATCGGCTGGACCTTCCTGGCCCGCTCGCACTGGGGCGGCCGGTATAACGGCGAGATGAAGCGGCTGATGCTGCAGCACGCATTTCAGTTTGTCGATTCGGTGATCTTTCTGATCGGTCCGGAGAATATCCGGTCGCAGCGGGCGGTCGAAAAGATCGGCGGCGTCCACGACGGCAGCCGGACGGATGGCTCGGGGATGGAGAGCTGGCTGTTTCGGATTCGTGCGGCTGAATATGAGGGATAAGCCTTCAATCGGTCAGTAGGGAAATTCTGCGAGCCGGGTCTTTCAGCAGTTTTCTCAAGCCAGGGTAAGACTGACAGTCGGAAGTGCTAAAATCTCAAATGAGAATTGATTCAAAACCGGAAACTGGTAGTCTGATGGAAGAATTCGAAAAAGCAGGCACGCTTGACTCGTAAGCTCAATCAAAAGAAATCCAAGTTGAAAAGTACGAGGCTGCCATGAATCTTTTACGAAACGTTTTCGCTGTTGCTGCCATTCTGTTGATTTCAATTCACTCTGCAGCTCAAGAACCAGTCGGTCGCCCGGTTTCAGGCAATGGTCAGGAACCGGGGAGGGATCGGACTGAGCAGGTGACCCTGGCTCAGGCTGATGTTTCTGATCTCCAGCAAAAGCAAATCGATCCTTCGATCTTCAGTCGGTATCAGAGTCCGGACAATCAAAAACCGGGAACCCCGTCAAAATCTGGTACTACGATTGACTGGAATCAATTCAATCCTTACCAGCACACCGTTCCCTCGAATCCCCAGATTTTCTCTGGTCAGGGTAGCGGAAGAGGCTGGAACTGGAGTTCGATTCCTCAAACTGTTGCTCCCACGGGTGTCATCCCGGCAGTTATTATGATTAACCCGAATGCGTCTGGTGTCTCCACAAACTCCGTGCCACAAAATAGTGAAAAGAGTGAACCCAATACAGTAGAGGGAAAGCCAGAAGCTCCTCAGGCGGTCAATCCGCAGATGGATCTGTCTTTTCTCACCGAAAACAAGGAGTATCAGAACGCTTATCTCAAGTACGCCACAGCTTACCTGGAAAGCGGTGAAGACGTACTTGAACAGCGGAAACGGGCGTTTGAAACACAGTACTGGGTCACAAATTTTATTTTTCTGGTGACGCACGTAATCCTGTTCCTCGCAATTTGCGTTTCCTATCGCGAATTCAAGTCAGCGGAGAAAAACCGAGCCCAGGCCAATGAGCAAAAGGAATCGGAAATCCAGTTGTCCCTGCAGGGGATCGCGTTAAAAACCTCTCGCCAGGCAACCATTATCCTGGTGGCGGCGATCGGGTTTTATTTTATGTACATTAAATTTGTCTATCCGATTGAAGAAATCTGAAACGCCTTAGAATAGAGTCTCGAAAGAGTGTTTCACATGGAAACCGAGCCGATTGATTACACGCTGGAGTATCGAAAATCCGGTGCCGGGGATCAGAAACCGTTTTCTGTTACGCGGCAGAACGACTGCGTCGAACTGGTGGTCCCGAGAACCGGTTATTATCTCCCGATACCCAAGTTCTTGGAACACGCTGACATTGCTGGGCTGATTCTCATTCCGTTATGGATGATTGGTTACTCGATTGCAGATGCCATCTTCAAATATGAAGTGCCTCCCTGGGTGGTCTTCAGAATCAGTGCCGCACAATTACAGATGACGATCATTTCTGATAATGGCCAGAAGCAGGAGTGGGAATACCCCCGCGAAAAAGTAGTGGAGTTTCGAAAAAACCGTTACGAAGCGGGAATCTGGTTACGCGTGGAAGGAGTCACCATGGAATCCCATCTGACGGAACTGGATGACGATGTGGTTCGTAATTTATGCGCGGAGTTCTGGAAAATCAGCAAAGAGTATGATGTTTCACCCAATCCAGACGATGAGGTGGGAAAGGCAGGACATGGCTGAGCAACGATTTATCGTCTCTTGCGAGGGGGACCACGTGCGGGTGGTGGTGCCGATGCCTCCACTCAGTGAGAGAAGGTGGCAAAGTCGTGAGACTGCGTTCTGGATGCAGTCACTGATGTTGTTTCAATCCGATCCGCGGCCCCGGGCGTTGTTCGAAATCGATGCCGACCGTTTTCGCATGACACTGACTGCCGCCGATCTGGCAGAGCGGATCGAAGCTGACTGGCCGCGTAAAGACATCGTGGCGCTGCGGAAGAACGGTTATGGCCCCGGACTCTGGATACGCGTGCAGGGGACAATTATGGAGACCTACCTGGAAGATCTGGATGACGAACTAACCGAAGCCCTGAGTGCTGAACTGTGGAAGATGATCAGGAAGTTTGATGAACCATCAACGGGCGTGAATTCTGCTGGAATCGAAGACACAAATAAGCCGCCAATCGAACAGTTGTGAAGGGATTCTGCCGGCGGATCACAAGTCTGTGAATGATGAAATATGAGGCGCCGCTTAATTCTGTTGTGCAGCCTCAGGCTGTTCGGCAGGCTTCTCGACGGTCGTTAACAGCGATTTCAGTTCCAGTTGCAGAGTCTGCATCTCCGGATCTTCGATTAATGTCCGCAGGCGTTGCAGGGCTTCTGTGCGGCTGGCTTCCGGAAGGGCGGGCAGGATCACAGGGTAGGTATCCTGCATGTAGCCGATGAGCCTTTTGAGTTCCGAGGTGCGATAGAGGTGTGATTCGGTCGGGACTTTCAGATTGGCGATCACCACCGTCGCCAGGTTTTTTCGCATGTTGTCCAGGCTTTCCATGCGGACGGGATAGGTGGGATCATTTTCATCCAGCGTGGGCAGGAATTCGTCGAGGAGCCGCACGATGGCAGCGGATAAACGCAGGGTGGTGCCGATCATCTCGATCATTTCACTGTCGGCGACCTTCTGGTCTGCGAATGCGGTGGCATAGAGGACCAGGATCCGGTTGCTGGACTGCATCAGGATGATGGCATCATGCACGCGGACTTCAATCGGGGAGAGCTGGTTCTGATACAAGTCGAGATTGTCGGCGGCGATGATCCGGTCGAAGAGTTTCCCTGACTGGAGGCTCTGGTAACGAGGCAGTTGGCCAGCATTCTGCTTGGCAATCTCACTCAGCGCATCCGCAGCCTGTTCCATGTCACTGCCCGTCCAGTTGCGGTCGTGGGCGGGGACTCCTGCGTCCAGATAGTCTTTCAACGGTAATGAATTGTCAGCAGGAATCGCAATTTTATCCGCCGAGGCCACTGGCAGCGGAGGTTCGGAAACCGCTGTATCGGAAGATTGACCACATCCAGTGGTCCCGATCAGGGAGAGTAACAGTATTGAGAAGGGGTGAAGTTTCGATTTCAAGATTTACCTCTGGCATGAAATGAACCAGGTGATGGATGGTGCATGGCACATTGTTTCAGGTGTAGGCAATGGAATCAATCCCGTTTGGATGGCTGTATTTCGATGAACCACGTAAGTCACGAAAAACGCGAAAGTTCCTGTTCTCGGCTTCTGTTTCCAGCTAGCATATAAGCTACAGAGTGTCATTTCAGATTGATTCGCTGCACTGTTATATCTGAGGCAGCAATATACGGAACAGAACAGGGAACAGAGATGAAGCAGCTGGCATTGACGTTGTGTTTTGTGTTGGTCGCGTGCGTGGCGCCCGCGGGTGCCGCTTCGCAGTCTGTCAAAAAAACGAGGCAGCCGAACATTATTCTGATTATGGCGGATGACGTCAGCTGGGAATGTTTCAGCAGTTATGGGGCGGAAGATTATCAGACGCCGCACATCGACGCACTGGCGAAACAGGGGATCCGGTTTACGAACTGTTATTCCACGCCGCTCTGCACGCCGTCCCGTGTGAAGCTGATGACGGGGAAATACAATTTTCGCAACTACACCCATTTCGGCTATCTGAATCCCAGAGAGAAAACCTTCGGGCAACTGTTGCAGTCCGCGGGTTACAAGACGGCGATTGCGGGGAAGTGGCAGCTGAACGGGCTGTATCACAAGGCGGAAGGTTTCAAGGATAATACGCGGCCGTTCAAAGCGGGCTTTGATGAGTATTGCCTGTGGCAGGTGACAACGGGAGTGAAGGTCAAAGAGGGGGGCGGCGAGCGGTTCTGGAGTCCGCCGCTGGAGCAGAACGGCAAATATCTTTCGATTGAAGACAACCAGGGGAAATATGGTCCGGACATCATGTCAGACTTCCTGTGCGATTTCATCAGAAAAAACAAGGATCAGCCGTTCTTTGTCTATTATCCCTCCACGCTGGTACACAATCCGTTTGTGCCGACACCCGATACGATTGGTTCGGCACCACGGACGCAGGCTGCGAACAAACAGCCCAAAGGGAAAGCGGCCCGGAAAGCCAACTTTGTGGCGATGGTCAATTACCTGGATAAGATTGTCGGCAAGCTGGTCAAACAGGTGGAGGACGTCGGCCAGTTGGAGAACACGCTGATCCTGTTTACCGCCGACAATGGCACGAACGTACAAATCACCTCACAGTGGAACGGTCAGACGATTCATGGCGGGAAAGGTTCGACCACCGACATGGGCACGCATGTGCCGCTGGTCGCTTACTGGAAAGGACACACTCCTCAGGGAGAGGTGCTGGACGACCTGGTTGATTTCACCGATTTCTATCCCACGTTCGCAGCGATGGCCGGGGTCAAGCTGGGGAAAGGCGATCCCATCGACGGGCGCAGTTTTCTACCTCAACTTAACGGCAAAGCGGGGCATCCCCGGGAGTGGGTGCTGAATCACTATCAGCCTTACTGGGGCCGGTTCAAAGGGGATCAGTACGTGCGGAACGCGGGTTTCAAACTGTACCGCGACGGGCGGTTCTTCCATGTGCCCGTCGATCTGACCGAGAGCCAGAACCTAGCCGCAGGCCAGGCCGGAACCGCAGGGGAAGCGGCGCGCGGGATGCTGCAGCAGACGCTGTCTATCATCCCTCCCGCACCGCCGATCAAGGGAGGGCCCAAAGCATCGGAGCGGCCCAACTACCCGGACTGGCGGAATATTGTGAATCCGAATGATTAGTTTTAGCCGCCGATTCATCAGAGAGAAGGGATTGAACTGAATGGCTTTGTCAGATGAAATGAACCAGGGCGAAATCGATTGGACTGCAATTGCCAGGAAGCTTGGTACACTTCAGGAAAATGGGGAAAGTGGCGGTAGTAAAACTGCACGTGAAGCCGTTGCAATGATTATTGGATCGTCAAATTTGCGAGCTGCCGTTGATTATTATGTCAGTCATAAAAAAGGATCTGAATTGGTTCGCCATGTTCTCTGGCTGCTTCATCCCTGGTGTGCAATGGAACGCTGTTATGAGATCTACCAGAATGAAAAAGATCACGATGCACGGGTCGACGCAATCGAACTTCTCCGTGTCGTAGCTGATAGAAGAGCCTTGCCGTGGATTAAGGGCTTATTAGAAGATCCTGATGAAGGCATTCAATGCTGGTCTGCAGGAATTGTAGATCAACTCTTATGGTCACATCTGGTTGATCCGGAAGAGTGTGAAGAACTTCTTCAACTCATGCAGAATCATACAAACAAAGAGGTTCTCGAGAGATATTCATTTATCATGGAATATTTAAATGAGCGGGAAAATTACAGCTGATCAACAACTCAGGAATTGAGAAACCATCTTTTATTATGAACTTCATCAGGTAGTCAAGCATGTCTAATCACCAACTACATCGACGCGATTTCCTCTATCAGAGTCTGCTTGCCGGGGCCTGTGCGCTGGGGGCTGGACGGCTGGCTGCAGAAGAACGGCAGCTGCCCGTGCTGGGGCAGGGGAAGTTTCGTTATCGGCCTGTCGCCGGCTGGGGTGTACTCGATGAAAAAACGCCGGTGAAGAACTGCAGCGCGATGGTCGTCGATGCGCAGGGGCGGATTTATCTGCTCACCGATCATCTGACGAATAATGTGATCGTGTATGATAAGGACGGCAAACTGCTGAATAAATGGGGCACGCGATTTCCCGGGGCCCATGGTCTGGAGATTGTGAAAGAAGAAGGTCGGGAAGTGTTGTTCATTACCGATCTCAATCTGCACCGGGTCTTCAAGACGACGCTGGACGGCGAGATTCTGCTGGAACTGGCGTATCCGAAGTCGACGGGCAAGTATGCCAGCGAAAAAGAGTATCGCCCCGCCTGGACGCTGCATCTGCCTGACGGCGATTTCTTTGTGCTGGACGGTTACGGCAAAGATTACATCCTGCGTTACAACCGCGCGGGGAAGCTGCTGCATTACTTCGGCGGACCGGAAGGGGGCATCGCCCACTGGGGTCCGCACGGGGGCGTGATTGATTCGCGCGGTTCCGGGGAGCCCGAACTGGTCATCGCGATGAGCGATCAGCAGACGATCAAGCGGCTCACCCTGGAAGGAAAACTGATCGAAGAGATTTCGCTGCCCGGTTCGAATCCGCGGATGATCCAGATTGTGGGCGAACACATGTTCGTACCCCACCTGGCGGACAACTGGCCGAAAGACCGGGAGAGCAAGGGGTATATTTCGGTGCTGGATCGCGATTACAAAATTGTGTCGAATATCGGCGGAACGGCACCCCGTTATGTTGACGGTAAATTGCAGCCGATGTTGCAGCAGGGGGGATTCTTCCGCCATCCCCATGACCTGGTGGTTGCTGCGGACGGGGCGATTTATGTGCCGCAGTTCGCGTCCGGGAATACGTATCCCGTCAAGTTGGAACCCGAAGTCTGATAGAAGATTTGTCCGAACAGGATCTGGAAATAGAAAATGAATCGAAGCGCTTTACGAAATATGATGCTGTTGGTGGGGCTAATGGCCTGCCTGGTACAACCGGTGGCCGCACAGAATGACAAGGGAGCGAAGCCGGTCGATCCGGAAACGCTGACCGGAAAAGTCATGGTCGGGTACCAGGGCTGGTTTAACTGTCCTGAGGATGGTGCCGAACTGGGCTGGAAGCACTGGGCTCACCCCTCAATCTCGCACGGCATATTCGGTCCGGGGAACGTCTCCGTGGATCTGTGGCCCGATGTCTCGGAACTGGATGCGGACGAACGTTATGCGACCGGTTTTCGACATGAGGACGGCAGCCGGGCGGACGTCTTCAGCAGTGCAAACCGAAAGACCGTAATGCGGCATTTTCGCTGGATGCAGGAATACGGGATCGACGGCGCCTTTCTGCAGCGGTTTGCCTCCGGGCTGTCGTATCAGACAACGCTGCGTAACAAGAACCGCGTGCTGAACCATGTGCGGGAAGGGGCCAGGGAGTCGGGACGCACGTTTGCCGTGATGTATGACCTGAGTGGTCTGCAGAAGGGCGAAGTGGAGCGGGTGTTTGACGACTGGACGGAACTTCGGGAGATCCAGAGGGTGGCGGAGGATGCCCAGTATCAGCGGCACAACGGGAAACCGCTGGTGGCAGTGTGGGGCATCGGCTTCAGTGACAATCGCCCGTATTCGCTCCAGGAATGTTTCGATCTGGTGAAGCTCTTGAAGGGGAACGGTTGCGCGGTGATGCTGGGCGTTCCTTCCTACTGGCGCGAGGGAACGCGGGATGCGGTCGACGATCCGCTGCTCAAGGAGATCATTAAAGCCGCCGATGTGATCAGCCCGTGGTCGGTGGGCCGTTACCGGAGTCCCCGTGAGGCGGATCGGCATGCCGAACGGGTCTGGCAGCCGGATCGCCTGTGGTGCGAGGAGGCGGGGCTCGACTTTCTGCCAGTCGCGTTTCCCGGGTTCAGCTGGCATAACCTGCACGGCGGGGAACTGAATCAGATTCCGCGAAGGAAGGGAGATTTCTTCTGGTCCCAGATCAAGGCCGCGGAACATATTGGCTGCGAGATGCTGTATATCGCGATGTTCGACGAAGTGGACGAAGCGACGGCGATTTTCAAATGTACAAACCGGCCGCCGACCGGGAACGGGGGCAAGTTTATCACGTATGAAGGGCTGCCCAGCGATCATTATCTCAAGCTGGCCGGCAAGGCGAGCCGGCTGATGAAAGGGGCCGGTAAAACGGTCCCCGTGAAAAAGGAAGACGATCGTCGCCTCCTGATCGGCTACGGGGAAGGGGTTCTGGAACTGAACGGGCAGAATGACATTGTCTGGCATTACCAGGAGCCCGGCATTGAAACCGTCTACGATGCCTGGAAGCTGCCGAACGGGAATGTATTGTTTGCACACCGGTTCGGCGTGCGGGAAGTGACGCCGGATAAAAAAACGGTCTGGGATTACAAAATCCCCCCCATCAAGGGAAAGCAGGAAATCAACTCCTGCCAGCCATTGCCGGACGGGAAGGTGCTGATTCTGGACTGCGGCAATCAGAAGTTACTGGAAGTGGATCGGCAGCAGAAGGTGACGCACAGCATCGATCTGCCGGACGGCGGTAAGAACGTCCACAACCGTTATATGCAGGCACGCAAGACGCCGCAGGGGACGTATCTGATTTCGTATCGCGATAACCGGGTGATTCTTGAACTGGACAAGGACGGCAAGGAAGTCTGGCGGTACGATCTGAAAGAGAAAGACCGTCCCTTCACGGCGATCCGGCTGGCGAACGGTCGGACGCTGATTCCCTGTATCACGTCGTACCAGATCATCGAAGTCGATCCCGACGGTAAGATTACCTGGATTCTGGACAAGCGGGACGACCTCGGCTTCGAACTGTTGTATCCGGTGGGAGTGCAGGTGCGGAAAAATGGAAACCTGGTGGTGATCAATTCCGACTATCATCATCGGAAAGGGATGGACAACGACGTGCAGGCGTTTGAAATCACCCGCGACAAACGCGTGCTCTGGAAGTTGATGAAAACGGATCTGGAAGAGGACGGCAAAGTCCCGGTCGTCGAACGCGGCACGAAAATGCCGTCGCATCATCTGCTGAGCATTCAGGTACTGGGGGAACCGGCGGGGTTGAAGTAGCAGATTTGAATGCAGGGCTGATCTTTTAACTGAGCAATCGAGGTGGGAGCATGGATAATCAACTTTCTGGTCTGGTTCGCATTCTGATTATCAGCGTCTCATTGATTTTCGGTTTCTTTGTCGGGGTGTTGTGGTATTTCGCGCTGATACCAGCGGCGATTCTGTTTTATGTGGCGCGCAAAGCCGATAGACGCAATCAACAGCGCCCATCTCGCTGGTACGAATTTGTTGCGTTGGCTGGCGCGTTTGCTGCTGGGGGAATGGTCCTGTGCTGTTTTGTCGGGACAATGAAAATGCTGGAGATGTCAGGGCATAAGAATCTCGTTCACGGTATCAACCTGACGATTCTCATCGGGATCCTCTTTTCAAATATCCCCTGGAAACGATTATGGGGACGAAGTAAGCAAGCTGGAGTGCAGACACCGGAGGAAGAACAGTAATGCTCCTGAATATATTGAGTTTTCTTCGCTGATGATGAAGAGAAATCCCATGGCTCAATACACACAAATCTGTTCTGAATGCGGTGCAACAGGGATTGTCAATTATTGTCAACACCTGATTGGGGGCGAGTTGCTCTGGTCTGGTCAGTCAACTTGTGAATCCTGTGGTGCGAACATTGAATTTGATGACAGAGGTGATCTACCGGAAGAATTGAAACCGGCGATTCTGGCTGAAGAGGGCGAATGGCAACTGGTTCTGGACGATCGGAATGATCTTGTGCCTGCGTTGCGCGTCATCAGAGAGCGTCTGCAGGTTTCCTTACAGGAATCCAAAGCTATCTTGAACGATTTGAGAGGGACGAAAACCACACTCGCGTGGATTCAGGATGGACTTCGTCAAGTGAATCTCAGTTCTACGCTGGTTTCCTGTAGTAGAGCAGGAAATATTGGAGAAATGGGGCAGGGGCAGTAAGGAGTATGACGATGCTTTTGATTGGCCCCATTTAAGGCTGTTTCGAATAGAGCGGCAGTTCGAACAGGAACACTCCCCCTCCTTTGATGCATTAACAAGTGTTGATGTGATGTCGTTTTTTTGCTACAATCAAGCTTTCCCACCCATAAGCAATGAATGCTGACCCCCGCAACAATCCCACCTTACTCACCAGGGAAAGGAGCAGGAATGTTTCGTCGAACTGCAGAATTTTGTGATGGCATCTCGCGTCGCTCAGTCATTAAAGCTGGTCTGACCGGCCTGATGGGGCTCTCGCTCCCCGAAATTCTCCGCCTCAAGGCACAGGCTGCCACGACAGGCGATTCAGCGCAGAATGATACGGCGATTATTTTTCTGGAACTGGCGGGGGGACCGACACAGCACGAGACATACGACCCCAAGCCGAATGCGCCCTCTGATTACCGCGGGCCGCTCAGTCCGATCAGTACCACTATCCCGGGCGTGCAGTTCAGCGAGTTTATGAAAGAACAGGCGCGGGTGATGGATAAGCTGGCGGTGATCCGCTCGATTCATCACGATTCCGGCAGCCATGGCACCAGCAGTCATTTGACGCAGACCGGGTATTACCTGCGCGATCGTCAGAATAGAGAAAACGAGATGCCGAGTATCGGCTGCATTACTTCTCGCGTGCGGGGGAGTAACGCAGCCGGAATCCCTGCGTATGTTTCGTTACCACGCGATATGCGCTACGGTCGGGCTGCCTGGCTGGGGAAAGGCTATAATCCTTTTATCACCGCTCGCGATGCAGATACCAAAAACTTCGAGGTTCCCAACCTGACGCTGCTGCGGGGTTTGACTTCGGAGCGTCTGCAAGACCGTAAGAAGCTGCTGAAGGGTTTTGATGCCACGCGCGAAATCATCGACAACAACGGCGTCGGCGATGCGATGGATCAATTCACGCGAGAAGCGTTTGAGATGGTCGCAGGGGATGCGGCGCGGAACGCCTTTGATATTTCTCAGGAAGATGATGCCACGCGCGACCGTTACGGCAGGAATTCCTTCGGCCAGAACATTCTGCTGGCCCGCCGCCTGGTGGAACACGGGGTGACCGTGGCGTCGGTGCGCGTGACCGGTCCCAGTTGGGATGATCATCGCGATCTGGTCAAGCGGATGCGGGATAAAGGCGTGCCTTATGACCGTGCCTTCGCGGCCCTCGTCGAAGACCTGCACGCCCGCGGTCTCGACAAAAAGGTGATGGTTGTGGCGATGGGCGAATTCGGCCGGACACCAAAATTCAACAAGAATGCCGGCCGCGATCACTGGGGACGCGTGATGAGCGTGGCCCTGGCGGGCGGCGGCATCAAAACCGGCCAGGTGATCGGTTCGTCGGACGCAGAAGGGGGCACGCCAGTCGATGCACCCTACCGTCCCGAAAACGTGCTGGCGATGCTCTACCGCCACCTGGGCATCGATCCATCCACCACATTTCCGGATCACAGCGGCCGCCCGCGGTACATTCTGGAACGCCGGGAGCTGATCAGCGAATTGATCTGAGCACGATCTCCTTTTCAGCGATTCTGAAAAAACTTTGATCCCGCGGCGGATCAATTCGTTTTCAAAGCTATGGTTTTGAAATGCGAAAAATGTGGTGGGAACCGGAGGGTGGTGCTGCGCATCATCCAGTCCGACGTCTGCGAGGCGTGCGGCCATATCCCGCTGTCAGGGCGCCTCGTCCGTATGACGCTCCAGTTGTTTGCCTTGTGGTTATTGCTGAGCGGACTGGAACGACTCCGTGATTCCCTGCTGGAGGGAACATCGATTTGCCTGGCGGCGATCGCCCTGTTTGTCTGGGCAACGCACAATTTTCGTGTGAAAGCGAAAAAGCTGCTGGGAGTGGCACGAAACGTTGCTGCCAGGACTTCCAGGTGGTCGCTGGGTTTTCTGTTGCTAGTCCTGATCATTGTCCCTGCCTGGCTCTGGTGGGATGCCAGTTTTCGATCGGCGTATACCTGGGCCCGCGTCGATCTGGGGATTCCCGATGCGATGGGGGAGGGATATCTCGACTTGAGCTCATTAAGTGAGCTGATGATTCAAGTGACAGAAGAACCCTCGTATTATCAGAGAACGCATTCCTTCTCAGTTCTCGGATCCCGGATCGCTGCGATGATCTTCATCATGTGCGGGAGTGCGGTTGCTTTGCTGCTGGCAGGGACGCACATCATTCTGAGGGGGGCGAGTAAAACGTATCTGGTTGGATTCGTATTGGTCGTCAGCGGCCTCGTGGTTTTCATAAATCAACAGGACAATCTGCTCTGGTACGCGGTTCGACACCGTATTTCTAATGACCTGCCCCGTTTTCAGAGGGCGCTGGAACCGCTGTTGCAGGAGTGGCCTACGAGGCCAGGAACACTGCCGGAAATCGGCAGGTTCTTTGCGCACAAAAAACGGCCGGGGAAACTCACTCCCCTGGGAAAGACGCAGTATCGAACCCACGAAACATTTGGTGCGGACGTTGAAAAGCTTCCAGACGGCGGCGTCAGATTCGCACTGGAGCCACACTACCTGTTTCTGCTGGAGTATCATCCGCCGGGGAGCAGCGGTCCGCAGGTAGAAATATCAGGTGACAACTGGACTTCGCATCTCGTCCGGTCGGATCGGATTGCGGAGGGTTGGTATCTGACGGAGTATGGTGCGGTGCGGAACTGAAGGTGAGGATCGCTTTCTGTATGAATTCATTCCCCGGGAAGTTTTACGGGAAACGGGAGTGCCGGGAGGCGCGTCGGTTTTTGATCTGCTTTCTTAAAGACACCCTGCTTGACGATCAGACCGGTGTCCCAGGTGCCCAGGACCAGGTCGAAGCCGTCTGCTGCTGGCTGGGATGCCAGGTGTTCCAGCCGGGCGTCGTTCAGTTGCAGCAGGCCTGTCCGCAGGAACGTATCGGAGTTCCAAGCCGTGATGGTGCCCCGAAAGCAGGCGACCAGGAGCGTCTGCTGCTGCGGGTGGTAGTTGACGTCCATGATTTCTGACAGGCCGGTGGGGATGATTGCTTCCAGGGTTCCCGCTATGAGATTCAGGATCAGGATCTGTCCGGTATCGAATACGAGTATGGCAAAGCGACCGTCGGCAGTGCATCTGATCTGCATCAACTGGCTCTGGTAATAGACGGGCGGGGTGATCTGTTTCTGCGGTTGCCCCGCGCGCAGTTCCACGACAGCACCGTGTTTGTACTCAAAATAGAATGACTGTCCCGTCCCTTCATGGATCCTCGCGATGAGATCCTCGCCGGGAGAACCAAGGCTGAGTTCACCATAGTTATCTTCCTCTTCGGCTGAGTATGCTCGGAAAGCCAGGTAGAGTTCGGTATTGGCAGAGAGATCGCATAACGAGCGGGGAATGCGGTAATCAAACTCGTTAAGGTAATATCCTTCCGGTCGCTTGGGTTTTTTCTGTGAATGTGCGCGGAGCAGTTGCATTTCACCGGGCTTTGCGGGGGCTTTCGGAGTCTGCCAGCGCCAGAGAGTACCGTCCTGATCGAGGGCGGCGATACTGTTGCGGGTTGTGTTACCTGCTATCCGGAGCAGCTTTTCTGTCCCCCCTTCCAGGGCAAAGACTTTGCTGCGGCGGGACAGATCCCAGACGCCCGCATTTCCGGAAATCTCTCCCACGAGTAATTGGGACGCATCTACTGAGAGTGCGACACAGGAGTTCTGGAGCGCTTTGGTATTGAAGGTTCGCTGGAGTGATCCCTCTGCTTTCAAGTCGAACACGGAAACATCGTTCCAGTCCAGTGAGGCAGCCAGTTTTCCGGATGTGAATCTGGAGAGGGCGTTGACCGTCCCTGACGGCTGAGCGATCGTGTTTCCGGTCGAGAGATCATACAGGTCAATTTCCGGGGTATAGCCGGTAATGATGCACATCCGCCCGGAATTGCTGTTCCAGGTCTGCACGTAGGCTTCATCTCGCAGGTCGTCGCGTTCCAGGTTCCATCTCTCTCCCAGTGCATCACCGCGCGCTTTTCTGATGGTGAATGTGCGGTCCCGTACAGGCTTGGAAGCTACCCTCCAGGCTTCGACCAGATCAACGGCCTTGATTGCATGTTCCTGCTTGTCGTAGACCCAGGCATTTAACTTATTGGCATCCTTGGGTCCTGGAAATTTGAGATTTTCAGCTTTGGGAGTTTTGTAGTTGCCCGGGCCCGTCTTTCTCATCACTAAATCATGATGGAGTAACTTGCCAGTGGATGGGTCGATCAGTCCCCAGTTGAGCAGGGTCAGTCTGGAAAAGTCCACACTCTGGGCAGGAACTTTGTAAAGCGAATTCGATTCAAACTGGACGATGAAGGGGGTGAAGGTTCTCTTCTTTCCGGACTCTGTCAACTCCATTTGAAACGGCTGCTCCAGATTGATGATGCCCTTGATTTCATCATGTTTCACACCCTGTTGGTAGCCGCTGGTCGACCAGATGATTTTCTGACTGTCCGGGTCGAAGCAGGCTAATTCGGTCTCTCCATAGATCAGCAGCTTGCCGTTGTGCGAGTTATAGTTCAGATAACGGTAATTGGATAATTCATCGAATTCCAGATCGCAGGTGGGAGTCAGGTTGGGGCCCTGGAAACCTGCCAGAAAACAGTAGTCATCTGAGGAACCATCCAGAAAACTCTTCGGTTCCTGCTCTGCTTTTTCTTTGACGAAACGAGATCCAAACAGCACCCACGTCGAATCGGTTGATGTGGCGATCGAATTGATCCAGAGTCTTTCCACGTTGATGGGAACCCGCAGACGGCGGACGGCCAGGCATTTTCCCGTGTGGACATCCCAGACTCTCAGGCAGGGGATGAGCTGGGGCATACTATAGTACCAGCCTTGCTGATCGTCTGCCTCGCTATCATCCACGGTTACCAGCCAGCGGGAGTGATTGAGCTGTGCGAACCTGCTGAAGCGGGCGGGACCGGCGATGCTGCCCAGGTAGGCGCCTGTGTCGCTCCGCCAGAGGCGAATTGTTTCCGCCTGGGAGAACAGGACCGATCCGTCTTCCGAAAACTGAACGTCCATCGGGTTCGGGGCATGCATCAGCTTGACTTCGCCGTAAAACTGTTCGCGGGGAATCTGGCTCTGCTGCTGGATTGTGTCGGCCAGGGAAAGTTGCGGCTTTTTCGCTTCGATGGCGAATGCTGAGTGTGCTCCGCTGAGTATCAGCAACCAGACTGCGCTGAGACTGAGCAGGGCGGAAATGAAGGTGGTCGGGCAGTGCCGGGCGCGCATGGCTTTCCTCATTTTTTTAAAGGAGCCGTCGTGAAATCATCAGGGGTGCCTGCTTTTGATTTTATCAGACTGGGCCCCGATTGCATTTCTCGTTTTTGAAATTCGTCTTGATCCGACCTGTTTTCCTGAATTTCAGAAGTGGTCCGGATATCGTCTGCATGACTAATCCGGCTTGAATACAGGTTTGGTTCACATGTACCATGGAACAGAGAGATGTGCTCAGGCTGTGATCGATTGCCGGTTTCTCTGGAAAGGCGGAAATGATGTTGCGCTGGAATATGCTGCTGATGATCCTGGTTAGAAGTGGTTTCATAACTTATTAAGTAAGGTGAACACGCACGCGAGTTGTGCGAATCCTAAAAACAAATGACTGTATCGTTCATATCGTATTACCAGACGACGAAAGTTGAACAGCCAGCTGATGGTGCGTTCGACTTTCCAGCGGCGTCGATATCGCCGCAGAGCACGCCCGTCTTGCGTCGCTGGTTTCACACGGTTCTTGCGATGCGGACAGATCAGCTCTATCTGCCGTTCCGCCAGCTCTGTGCGCAGGGGATCGCTGTCGGCCGCACGATCATAAATCAGGCGATCGGGGTCGCGTGGCAAAACTCGCTGGTCCAGCAGGGATTCAATCAGCTTCACCTCTGCCGGAGAGGCACTGGCACGATCCAAAGCGAGAGGGAGCCCGTTTCCGTCGACCAGCAGCATAAGCTTGGTTCCCTTTCCCCGTTTTGTCTTTCCGACATCGGCGCCCCTTTTTTTGCGGGGCAGAATGTGCCATCCCCGAATGCTTCCGACCAGACAACCAGCTTCCGGCGGTCTAAGTGTTCGAGCAATCGCTGCCACGCTTCCAGGAAGACACCGTCTTCGGTCCATTCCTTGAAACGCCGCCAGCAGGTGCTGGGAGATGGTAAAAATGTTGGTAAATCTTTCCATCGGGCACCGGTCCTTAATACCCAAAGGATTCCTTCGAGGCACTCGCGGGGAGCCACTCTGGGCCGCCCTCCGGCTGCGTTTACCGGTGGTTCTGGAAACAGATCTTTGATCAGAAGCCATTGCTCGTCCGAGAGTTGTGGTTTTGGTTCCGTCCTGGACCCGGTAATGTTGCGACCTGTGGCAGGTCGTGACACGCGGGTCATGGTCATAATGAGACCTCCTTTCGAGGGAGGTACTCGTACAAATACTATACCAAACTGTTCACGTAGTTTTGGGTTTTGAAACTACCTCTAGCGCCTTTGTTCTGTGTTGTGGTGACAGGTCGGTGGCTGCCGGTGATGCTTCGCTGCCGCAGATTCCTGCGATGAGCGTCGAGGAGTTCTTTGCGCTGCCTGCGGAGGAGCAGCGGACTGTTCTTGTTGAGGCCCTGGAACAGCGGTTGCGGCTGTTTGAGAATATTGCTTATGAGACTCGTACCCGCAAGTACGTGCTGCGCGAGGATCTGAGTACATTTCCCTATGGCGGGGAGATTGCTGAGCCTGCTGAGAAGAAGATGTTTCGTATGAAATTTGATACCCGTTGCCGGGGGGAATCGTACTGGCAGGAATATCAAATGACGTTGGTGGAATCACCGAAGCACGAGCATGGTATCATGCATAGAGAGGTGAGAACCGCTGATGCGAGTGAGGGGGAGTTCCTGTGTGCCCGTGAGTTGATCAATGACGAAGGCCAGAGGTCCTCTGGTTCGATCACTCATCTCAAGAACTGGAATCATAAAGAGGGGCTGCTCAACTTCTGGGGCAACGGCACGGTTGGCGGGCACGATCTCTATTTTATTCAGGAGACTGTCCAGGCACTGTCATTATTGGATACCGCGGATTTAGAATCGGATCGCTCTCCACCCATAAACTCGGGGATGATTGGCGAACGAGAGACAATTTCGTTTTCGTACCCGTTTCAGTTCCCACGGATGAAAAAATATCCGGGAATTCTGACAGTGCACTTTGATCCCGCACGGCAGTTTCTCCCGCTGGCCTATCGCCTGGAATGCTCCCAAAAGCAGGAGCAGGGGCGAGAACTGCGCTGGTTTGAGGCCATGCGGGTTGAGCAGGCCGTGCAGACGCAGGGGATCTGGTTTCCGCAGCGGTTTCATCTGCTCAAATGTAACAGGCTGCCGACAGGCGCAGAGGCAGAATCGGTGGACGAGGTGCGGGTCGAGTCGGTGTCGTTCGGCACGGTGACTCAGAATGATCTGGCGTTTACCTTTCCGGCAGGGATCGAAGTCGAGGACAACACGACCGGGGTCCGCTATACCGCGGACGGGAAGGGGGGCGTCCAGGGCGAAGTGCAGGGGATTCCCTATCTGAATGAGCGGTACCTGCGGGGAAAGATCCTGCCTTTTTTGCTGTTGATCCTCTTACCGGGGACCGGAATTGTCCTGTTTCTGCTGGTCCGGTATGTGGACCGCCGGTTTGCACGCAGCGAACGAGAACAGACTGCCTCACCTGGCGTCTAGACTGTGTCCCGTTTTACTGTAGCGTCTCCAAGGCCATTTGGACCGAGTATATTAAATTGAGAAACGCTATGGTTAAATGCGATGAGCCAGTACCTGCCTGGCCTGTGGTTCTGAGAGGATGTCCTGCAGGGCGACCTGTTCGGCGTGTTTCAGGAACTCGGCCAGCGTGTGTTTAAAGAGGGTCGTGGCGTTCGATTCTTCTTCTGGCTGTTCTGCCTGAGTGGTTTCGATCCAGAGTAAGCCGCGCTGGGTGATGCGGGTGAGTTGCTGTAGAAATTCGACTTGCTTTGGTGTTAAGTTCAGCTGGTTTTGCTGCTGGTGGATGATGCGGAAGATTTCAGAATGCGTTTCCAGATCCAGGCGTTGCTGATCAGCTGCAGTAAGCGGGGGTGTGGTAGGCAGCACTTCGATCGGCGGAGGCCTGGTCTTCAGCTGGTCATACTTTATCTTTTGTATCGGGTTCAGAATGGCGAGCGACGCGCGGCGATATTCCTCTTTGTAAAGATTAATACCTGCCCGGATGTCTTTCTGATCAGCTTTCGGTTTCATCGAACCGAGAAACAGTGGTCTGGTACTTTTGTTGTAATTGTCTTGCGCCTGCTTCAGTTGCTTTAGCTGGGGCTCGGTCAGTTCCAGTAGTTCCTGGATCAGGTAGATCTTAAATGTGTGCCATTCCCGGACAGAAATGTAATCCTGCAGAGCGTATCGGGTTTGAGTTGTCGAGAGCAGTCCGGTGAAGGTCATGTGTTGCCCATGCCTGACAGCCGCGCGCTGCCGTTGTCTGCTGCGCTGCAGGTATGCTTCAAAGTCGCGGGGATTGCCCTCCAGGTAATCCGCATCCCGGTCCATCGCAGCAAACTTTGCCAGCAGGAGCAGTCGATCCAACTGTTTGAGTGTCTGTTCCTGATTGTCGGTCAGTGGCAGGCGGGGTTTTCCGCTCTGATGTGAACTGGCCAGGTCGCCGATGAAGAAATAACCGGAGTGGAACATGAACTTCTGTGAGAGCCGCAGGTTGTTGCTCAGTTCCTGAGTCCGTTTCGCCCGCTCGGCGTCACTCAATACTTCTTCGGATCGGGCGAGAGTATCGGCATTCAATATGCACGAAAATAATACAACGATCGACAACACCTGATGGAGCATGTGAGACTCCTCTCTTTTGTATTTACGAACCATTTCCCTTGCTTCAACGAAGTAAGGACGTTCCGGTCTTCGTCAGACCGTTTTGAATGCCAAAAATTCGCGGACGGGACGTTTGACGAGCTGCATGATCATGTAAGCGAAAATGCCGAGAAAGATCGTTCCGGCAATCACCCCCATCCAGGTGGGCCCGATGGTGTAGCCCAGCCAGTTGAGTAATTGTTTCATGCCGCGACGACGGCCGGTGAATTCTTTATTGGGATCGGCTTCGGTGGCGAGGAAAACCATGAAGCCTCCCGCGGCAGCCGTGATCACCAGGCCGAGCAACGGGCCCTGCATCACGGACCAGGCGTCGGCTTCTTCTTCGCCGGCATCGCCACCCAGGTGCTGGCGGACCGCTTCAAAGATCTGTCGCTGTTCGCCTTCTTCACCGTCGGTAACTTTGTGCTTCTTGCCATCGGTATCAATAATCAGGAGCTGACTGAGCCCCTCGGTATAACTGACACGGGCCAGCTGTTCGCGCGGCAGGAATTTTCCTTTGGATTCGGCGGAGATAATGGATGTTGCCTGATCGGGATTTTCGTTGATGCGGCCGATCAGTTCTTCCAGAATTTTGGGTTTACTGATATTCAGCAGCCAGGCAATCCCGGTCTCGTCGATCTGCATGGCGTGCAGTAATTTGCTTTCGCCAGAGCTGGATGACCAGACCATGACAGAGGCATCATTTTCCGGTGTGGTGACTTCAGCGGATTCGGACGGGACAACTTCCTCGGGGTTGTGATCATCGGTCATGGGAATTCCATCTCTCGTATAAAAAGATATGCAGGAAAGAGAGAAACAGGGACGCCGTTCATTAACTCGACTTTTGTTCTGAGGTGTACTCTGCATTTTTTAGAATTCAGATCGGGGAGTCAAGAAAAATATTCAGTGGGTCGTGTGAAAATCGGAATCGGCTTCTGCATCGTTTTTTTTCAGAATCTTCAATAGACTGGGGAGTATGCCAGAGTCAGGTCAGAAATCACAAGGATGGGAATGTATCGAGTCCACAGGGGCGCCGCCGTTTACCACGCGTCGGCTGTTTCGGCACGTGGATGGGACGTTGCGGGAATGGTTGTCGCGTAAGCATCGCAAGGATCTGATTGCCCGGGAGATCGGCCTGGCCGAGGCGCTCGGAAAGTTGCTGGTGCGCTGTCTGTGGCTGCCGCGAGAGTTGAACTGGTGGATCGGGAGTCTCTTTGCTGTGGGCGCGCTGCTGTTCGCAGCGGCCAGTGCACTGTCCCTCTCTCCCGATCTGGCGTCCGCACTTTCGCTGAGTGCGACGGAAGTGAATGTGATTTACTTTGCCGGTTCGATTCCCTTCACGACCGCCGCTTATCTGCAACTGTACCAGGCAGCTAATGCGGGGGCGCTGCCTGATGAAGAGGATGACTCAGAGAGTCGGCGAAAACTGTTGGGCTGGAAACCGCTGGATGCGGGCTGGCTGAGTTGTGCGCTGCAGTTTATCGGCACGATTCTCTTCAATTTCAATACACTCGATGCGCTGTTGCCTGGGCTCTCCTGGTTCGAGACCGACCTGTTGGTCTGGATTCCCAATTATGTGGGGTCGATTCTGTTTCTGGCGTCCGGATACCTGGCTTTTATCGAAATCTGCCATTATTACTGGGGCTGGCAGCCGGGAAATCTCTCCTGGTGGATCGGTTCGATCAACCTGTTGGGCTGCATTGGCTTTATGATGTCCGCATTTTTCGCCTTCACGGCTCCCGGGCCGGAGGTGGACTGGATAGTCATGGTGTCGGTCGCATTTACCCTGCAGGGCGCAATCTGCTTCTTTCTGGGGGCCGTGCTGATGCTGCCGGAGACGGTGCGGGAGGAAGACGCTGCCACAGTGAAACAGATTCCTGGTTGACAGCCCGGGGAATGCATTCCGAAAATAAACTCTTTTGCCAGGTGAGATTCATGAAAAAGCTGATCATTGCGACCTCGACTCCTCTGGCTTCCATTTTTGGCAGTGGCTTTCTGGTGATTGTGCCTGTGTTGCATGGCGCCGTGGGGAAATATGCCGTTCTGGCGATGGTGGGGGTCTGTGTCCTGGCTTATTGTGTCGGACACGCGATTCGCTTTAATATCAGGCATGCGGAACCGTTACTGGAAAAGGATGAAGCCAGCCGCAGGACCAAGCGGCTGGAACGCAGTTCGGATCTGGCCCTGGTCGGGGCTTATGTGATTTCCGTCTGTCTGTATATCAATATTCTGGCCTCATTTTTACTGGGTGGTTTGAGTAAGCAGGCTGATACTCCCTTCAATAAGCACCTGCTGACAGCCGCAATCATTCTGGGGATTGCGGTCTTTGCTTATTTCAAAGGTCTGAAGATGCTGGAGCGACTGGAGGCGGTGGGCTTGTGGGTGAGCCTGCTGATCGTGGTGTTGATGTTTGTCGGGTTTGGCGTATTTGATCTGGAAGCGGCTGCCAGTGGAATTCACTGGCCCCGGACTCCCCGGCGATCGTGGTGGGAGATCCTGACGATCCTGGGAGGGACGTTAATTGTGGTCCAGGGATTTGAAACATCGCGTTACCTGGGGGAACAGTATGATGAAGCGACGCGGATTCAAAGTTGTCGCCTGTCACAGATCATTTCCTCGGTGGTTTACATCGTGTTTGTGGCGCTGGCGACGCCATTGATGTACCATCTGACCAGACCGGTCAAAGACAATGAATTGATCGTGCTGGCCGGTCAGGCTTCGGTTTATTTACCGATTCCCCTGGTCTGTGCAGCTGTGCTCAGTCAGTTCAGTGCGGCCCTGGCCGATACGCTGGGCGGCAGTGGAAATGTTGTGGAAGCAACACACGAGCATGTCTCAGCCCTGCATGCGAACCTGCTGATCTGTGCCGGGGCGCTGGTACTGGCATTCTTTCCCACGTTGACGATTCTGGCGCTGGCATCGCGTGCCTTTGCGTTTTACTACATGCTGCAATGCCTGATCGCGTTCTCCCTGTCGAAGACCCTGTTTCAGAAGATTTTCTTTCTGCTGATCGCCCTGGTGCTGGCCTTCATTACCCTGTTTGCAGTCCCGGTCGAGTGATTAAGATCTTTTCGGATCTGTAGCATCCCCGTTGAACGCGAGTGATTGAAGTTGAAGCGTTCAGGTGCAGGGAGAGCAACCAGTTAACCTGGGTTTTTTTTTCTGATCCAGGCAGATGAAACGTAGCAGAAACCACCTCAGCGACCAGCATACGGTCGCTGAGGTGTTGTCGTTAATGACACTAATTTCCGGTACGACTTTGAATTGCCCTGTTGACCTTTTCTTTGACGTCTCCGAGATTAAAGCTCGCCCCGGGCTGCATGGGGGGATAATCGATCGCAGTCTTGGCGAGTTTGGCGACTTCCTGCTGTACGAAGACAAACCGCCAGAACTGGTAGACCCACCAGTCTTTGGCAAACAGCGAGTCTCCCAGGCTCATTTTTTCGAAGGGATCGAGACGGAGATTTACAATGCCGGGCCAGTCGAGTTTGACCTTCGGCCCGAACCAGCCATCGGGTTGATTTAAGAAAGTATATTTGAAATCCCCAATCCGGGCGGCTGCCAGTGTGGATTCCGTGAAATACCAGATTTCATTTCGGGCTGATTTCTCACCTCGAGTCAACATGGCCGTCTGATCGTAGCCGTCAAGATGTACTTTGTATTGTTTGCCATTGAGTGTTTTGCCCTTTTTCAGGTCCTCGGTGATGTCGCCTTCATAGCCTGCTGCGGCGACGAAGGTGGGGAACCAGTCCATGCCGGAAATGACTCCATTAATGACCTGGTTGGGTTTGACTTTACCCGGCCAGCGGATCACACAGGGAACGCGGAAGCCCCCTTCGGTGCCCATGCCCTTCCAGCCTTTGAAGGGAGTGGTGCCGCCGTCGGGCCAGGAGAAGCCTTCCGCTCCGTTGTCTGTGGTAATGACGACGATGGTGTTGTCGGCAATGCCCATGTTTTCGAGTTGCTGCATCACGGTGCCGATAATGTCATCGAACTGGGCCATGCCGGCTTCCTGCAGACTCCAGCCATTTTCAGAATTCCGCAGTGCCTTATACTTGGGAGCGAGGTGTGTGACAACATGCATGCGGGTCGGGTTGAGCCAGACGAAGAAGGGCTTTTCCTGCTGGCGGGCCTTTTTCATGAAATTAAACGTGTAATCCAGGATGACATCATCGACGGTTTCCATATTCAGCTTGATCCCTTCGGTGGGATGCGGCGGGAGCGGACCCATGTCGGTGATCTTCTGCTTTCCGATCTTACCCCAGCGCGGCTGGACAGTCGGGTCATCCTGGCTGGTGGCCAGGCAGTGTAGCATGTTCCGCGGTCCGACGACGTTTAAAAGTTCTTTGGGATAGTTCGGGTGGAACGGGTCTTCCATGGCATCAAGGTGATAGAGATAGCCAAAGAACTCGTCGAACCCGTGGACGGTGGGGAGGAATTCGTTGCGGTCGCCAAGGTGATTCTTGCCGAACTGACCGGTGGCGTAGCCGAGTTCCTTGAGAGCCGTAGCGATGGTGGGGGCCTTGTCCGGCATACCAATCTTGGCACCTGCCTGGCCGACGGTTGTCAGTCCGGTTCGCATTGGTAACTGACCGGTGATGAAATTGGCCCGACCGGCGGTACAGCTGGCTTCGGCGTAGTAGTCAGTAAAGATGGCACCCTGGCGTGCGAGCTGGTCGATATGGGGAGTTGTGCCGGCCATGAGCCCTCGATGATAGGCGCCAATATTCCACATGCCAATATCATCACCCATGATGAATACAATGTTGGGTTTTTCCTTCGATTGTGCCTCAGCAAAGCCCGGGTTGAGTACCGCCAGAAGTGTGACCAGGGAAATTGTCAGTAATACTCGTATTCTGTTCATTTTTTTACTCCAGATAGGAAAATTACAATTTGTTGAATTTGCAGATGATGCTGCCGGGATTTGAAAAGAAAGCTGATTCTGATTGATGATTCTCCTTGTGCTACTTTTTGAGTGGTGGATAAATGACTTTCCAGTCGTCTTTCATGTTGACGACGGTCCAGCCTTTCTCGCTGGCGTCTTTGAGTGCCTGCACAGCGCCTGTGTTGTAGGCGTATTCGCGTTTGGCATCGGTGTGATGCACGAGCAGGGCGAAGCGGGCGCCGGACGTGCCGGTCGCCCATTCGAGCATCTGGATATCACCGTCGGAATTACCGAAGGCGGCAATGGGACGCAGGCCGATATGTGAGTTGATGCCGATCGGTTTACCCGCTTTGTCATCGATGAAATTCACCTCCGGCAGCCGGATCAGCACGGGGCCACTGTCCCGCATTTCGAATTTCGTTTTGATGCTGCTGCCGACAACCTGTTGAGGGGGGATGCCGTAGACGCGATTGGTCCAGGGCCGCATGAACTCGATTCCGCCTCCGGAGACGATGAAGGTTTTGAACCCGTTCGCGCGCATGTAGGCGAGCAGTTCGAGCATGGGCTGATAGACCATTTCGGTAAACAGTCGCCCGGTTTTGGGGTGCCGGGCTGTTTCGCTCCACTTGTTGACGATCTGTTCAAATTCCGTGGTGGTCATGCCGGCATGTGTGGCGACGACCAGTTGCAGCACCGCTTTTTCGCCGCCGGCGAATGCGGTTTTATAATCTCCCTTGAGGACCGAGGCGAAGGGTTCCTGTGTTTTCCATTCCGGATGCTGGGGGGCGAGCGTTTTGACGCGATCGACGGCGAAGTACATTTGAAAGTACATGGGCTTTTCCGACCAGAGGGTGCCGTCGTTGTCGAAGGTGGCGATGCGGAGTTCGGGAGGGACGTAATCGGGCGTGCCTTCCGTCGTCACTTTTTTGACGAAGGCCATGATGTTCTGTCTGGCGGCTGAGTCGTTCCAGGAGGGAAGCGGATCGGCGGCGTGTAGCTGAAACGCACAGCAGGTCAGAAAAAGAACGAATGTCAGTAATCGAAGACGTGACTGAAATCTCATGTGTTCAATCTCTCTGGCGGGTAAGGGAACCAAACTACGATGGAAAAGCAGGCCGCCTGAAGCACAGGCGGCCTGCACGGTTTACAGTCGGCACACGCACTCAGTTGCCAGTGGGCAGCGGCAGACTGATGCCTTCGTTTTTCAAAGCGTCCCTGACAAATTTGAACCGCTGGTATTCGGTCAGCGTGAGTGGTCCGGTATAGACTTCACTTTGCAGTTTCCGCGGTGGATACTTGACGTAAGTTTTCATCAGTTTGCTGATTTCGGCGTTAAATGTCACCAGAGTCCAGGTCCGTTCGGTGTAGTTATTCATGAAGATATCGTAGCGTTCCTGCGGATCCTGCCAGAGATCGAAGATTTGGGGAACGGTGGCGACATACTTGTTGGGGCCTTTCCAGCCCAGGTTGGAATCGACGGCCAGACCTCCCGTAGGTGATCCGTCATCCCCCCGGAGGTTGAAAACGGCTTTGTAATTGTTGACGCGGGCTGCTCCAGGAGTCAGTTCATTTTCGGTGAAGTAGAACCAGGACTGCCGGGGGCATTCACCCGTTCCGGTCAGGACGGGTGTCATGTCGAGACTGTCGAAGTAGATGGGTTTGCCTTCGCGGTCATTTTCGGGCAGTTTAATCCCGGCAACAGAGGCGAAAGTGGCCATCAGATCCAGGCCGCCGAGAATGTCGTGGTTACGGACGCCGGCCTTGATTTTCCCGGGCCAGATTGCGATGGCAGGGACGCGGTTGCCCCCTTCGCGGACAGTTCCCTTCGTCCCCCGCAGAGGAGTATAACCGGCATCGGGATAGACGTCCTGCCAGGCGCCGTTGTCAGTAGTGTAGAAGACGAGTGTATTCTGATCGAGGCCGAGTTCACGGAGTTTGTCCATGATGTTACCGATCCGCGTGTCGAGTTCGACAACCGAATCAGCATACTTGGATTTGGAGAGTGATTTGTGTTTAAATTCCGGTGCGGGCAGGTTTGGCTGGTGGACCTTCATGAAATTGATATTGATAAAGAAAGGCTGATCCGGCTTTTGGGCTGCCTGTTCCAGAAACTTCAATCCTGACTTTTCGACGTACTTATCCATGAATGGGATGCCCACGACCCCTTTTTCGGGCGTGTCGACATACTGTCCATTGACTTTCCAGTCCTGTTTGGGAGCTTCCCCTGCTTTGCCGGACAGCGAACCTTTTGTGACGCGGTCGAACATGGCCCGCAGATCTGGTTTCATATCGGGGAACCAGGTCGGGTCACCGTAAGTGTAGGCATTGCAGTGATAGAGGAAGCAATGCTCCATTTCATCGTAACCATGTGCATTGGGGAGGGCATAATCAGATTCTCCCAGGTGCCATTTACCCGTGAAGTAGGTCTGGTAACCAGCCTGTTTGAGGACCGAGGCGAGTGTCCATTCTGCCTTGGGGAGTCCGCCCCCCCTGTCCCTGGAAGGCGACGGTTGTCATCCCGCTACGGTTGGGGATGCGGCCGGTCTGCATCGCGGCCCGACCGGGGGTGCAACTGGGTTGTGCGTAAAAGGAAAAGAAAGTCATCCCTTCCCGGGCCATGCGGTCGATGTTGGGAGTGGGCATCCCACGACCGACACCACCTCCATAGGGACCCAGGTCACCGTAACCGGTGTCGTCGGAGACGATGAACAGGATATTGGTTTTTTTCTGCTGGGCCTGTGCCGGGAGGGCGATCACCAGGATGGTGATGACTGCCAGGAAGGGCAGAAGGAATGAGCGAAAAAGGGGCGCAGTATGTTTCATAGTGGAGACCTTCACAGTCGCGAGTAGAAAACAGTCCGGGGGGCTGTCGACGGTATCAGGGAGCAGACGTTATTTCCCTGTCTATTTTGAGTGGGAGAACGAAGCCGATAGCCTTTAAGCAGAATATACTCAGGATGCCAGACAAGCCTGATGATCTGGAGAGTCAGTGATGGCCGAGGAAAAAGAATGTCAGACAGTGCGGAGAGTGTAGTTGGATTGTTCCTGAACCAGGCTTCAGCATAATAAGGAACTGGAAATGATTCCCGTTGCATACAAGAATTCCTCAATGATGAGATCGATTTACGTTAGTGTCTGACTTGAATACACTGATCTCATTATAATCGGGAGGCCTGAATGTAAAGTAAAAATTCTGTGAAAAATCGGGGGTGTCCGGTGCTACTGAAACGTACTTGAGTCTGCTGATTCGAAGTGGTCGGTTTTGATCTGACAAGTGTGATCAGACGAGCCGACAGGTGAACCCCGGCGGTCCGCGCGGTTATCGGTCAGCACAGGTACTCAGTTGCCGAACAGCTTCGGGAATTTCATGCCTTCATCTTTCAGGGCATCTCTGACAAATTTAAACCGATGGTAGTCCGTGAGCGTGATGGGCCCGTGATAGATTTCACTCTGCATTTTGCGTGGCGGATATTTGACGTAGGTTTGCAGCAGATTCCGGATGGCTGCATTGAAGGTGATCAGGGTCCAGGTGTGTTCCGTGTAGTTGTTCATGAAGACGTCATAACGTTCCTGCGGGTCCTGCAGCAGGTCAAAGACCTGCGGTACGGTGGCAACATACTTGTCCGGTCCTTTCCAGCCGAGGTTGGTATCGACGGCCAGCCCGCCGGTGGCCTGTCCGTCATCCCCCCGCAGGTTGAAGACGGCCTTGTATTTGCCGACACGGGCGGCACCCGGTGCGAGTTCATTTTCCGTGAAGTAGAACCAGGAATTACGTTCCGACTTGCCTGTGCCGAACAGGGCTGGTGACATGTCGTAGCTGTCGAAGTAAATCGGTTTGCCTGCGCGGTCGTTTTCCGGAAGTGCCAGACCGGCGAGGGAAGCGAAGGTGGCCATCAGGTCCAGACCGCCGAGGATGTCGTGATTGCGGACGCCGTCCTTGATTTTACCGGGCCAGACAGCGATGGCGGGGACCCTGCTGCCCCCCTCGCGGACGGTCCCTTTCGTGCCGCGGAAGGGTGTGTAGCCCGCGTCCGGGTAGACGTCCTGCCAGGCGCCGTTGTCGGTGGTAAAGAAGACGAGCGTGTCTTTCTCCAGTCCGAGTTCCTTGAGTTTGTTCATCAGGCTGCCGATGCGCGTATCGAGCTCGACGATGGAATCAGCGTATTTGGTTTTGGAGATGGATTTGTGTTTGAATTCGGGAGCCGGCAGGTTGGGCTGGTGGACCTTCATGAAGTTGACGTTGATAAAGAAGGGCTGATCGGGGTGTCTGGCGGCATCTTCCAGGAATTTCAGGCCTGACTGTTCGACGTACTGATCGAGAAAGGGGATGCCGACGAATCCCTTTTCCGGCGTGTCGACGTAGGAACCGTTGACTCTCCAGTCCTGCTTCGGAGTCTCTCCCGCTTTGCCCGAGAGGGAACCTTTGGTGACGATGTTGAACATGAGTCGCAGCTTGAAATCCATATCGGGGAACCGGTTCGGATCGCCGTAAGTGTAGGCGTTGAGGTGGTAGAGGAAGCAGTGCTCCATAAAATCATAACCGTGCGCATTAGGCAGCGCGTGGTCGGCTTCGCCCAGGTGCCATTTCCCCGTGAAGTAAGTGCGGTAATTGGCCTGCTTGAGGACCGAAGCGAGGGTCCATTCCGCTTTGGGAAGTCCGCCCCCCTGTCCCGGGAAGGAGACGGTCGTCATCCCGCTGCGGTTGGGGATGCGACCCGTCTGGATGGCAGCACGACCGGGGGTGCAACTGGGCTGAGCGTAGAAAGAGAAGAAGGTCATGCCTGCGCGGGCCATCTTATCGATATTGGGAGTGGGCATGCCACGACCTTCACCGCCACCATAGGGGCCCAGATCACCGTAGCCGGTGTCATCGGAGACGATCAGCAGGATGTTGGGTTTTTTCTGTTCGGCGTGTGCCGGGAGGGCGATCGTCAGGCATGTGATCGCTGCCAGCGCCGGCAGAATCAGGGAGAGTAACTGGTACTTTTGAGGTCTCATAGCAGTATCCTTGGTTGCAGAGAGAGGGACTGCCAGACGGTTGTTATATTCCTCCGGGGGAAGACGTTCTTTCCCCGCATGGTTTGCGCAGTGGAAGGGAACTGGCCGACTGGAGTGAGGGTGAATCTGGTCTGACGGAGCCGCTTGTGAGCCCAGGGGGCTGACCGATGCCGGACCAGCCGTGAAATAAGAATGATGTTGTACGCTGAAGCGCTCTTGCAGCATGCGGGAATCATGTGCCGTTTCACGGACCGTATTCTTATGTAGTACGATATAAGGACTCAGTGCCTGACCAATGCTTCTTCCATTATAAAGCAGCGAGGTGAATGTAAAGTAAAAACCAGATGAAGGTACAGGTTTTACTGAGGAGTAGCTTGTGCAGGGCTGGTTTTTGATCACCGTTGGACGAGCCAACGGTGCCACCCGACGGCCAGGCGTGCGGGCACATAGGTCCCCCCTCCATTTCATGCCCGAACTGCATGCGAGGTTATCCGGTTGCACCACGAAACAGGTGAATGATTTACCACCACGAACGGCACGAAAAGCACGAAAGAAATTAGGGGAGGCGTGCAGGAGAAACAGTGGGTGCCCCCGAATGAAATTCGAGGTTGTCATAGACAACAGGAAACCGTCAGGGTTGAGGTACGAGTGCTATTTCTCTTTCCAACCTCCATCCAGGACGGTCTCGAGAGCAAACGACCTGTGTCTCTCTTGAACGCAACGCTGACAGTTTCCTGCTCGCTGCGCTCGGCCCGAATTGCATTCGGGCGGACCCTTTACTTATCCATGTTGATGCGTTTTCACGATCATTGCTGGCGAGTCAGCAATGACACAGCATCACGAAATTTTCTACCACGAAAGACGCGAAACGTACGAAAAGGGTTGTGCGTGGTGACGCTCATGCATGACTTCCAGAGGAACCCATTGTACTTAGTGACTGGTTATTATGTGCACTGCTTAAATTCAGTCGTAGTCTCTTTTCATCTGCGTGGCTCTGGTGACGTCACATATAATTGGCTGGCGATGGGGGGGCGAAAAGGTTTGTGATTCCTGTCAGGTAAGAGGATATGGATCTCCTGTCCTGGATGCATTCTCTGTCAGTATCCTGCTTGCTCCACTGGGACAGAATTGCATTCGGGCGTATCCTTTGATTTTGATTGAGCTGCTTTTCTCTGTTCTGCGGGACTAGGTGATAGAACGTGTCATTGTTGGCAATCAGCGGTTTTTATGCGGTTATAAGCGGTAAAAGTTGACCAGAATCGGAGTGCATCGATGAGCAGTTGTTTTCAAAGCGTGCTGAAACCAGAGGGTTTTATAGTGTGTTTGCTGCATTGGTGCCGGATGTTTCAGTGTAAAGATAGTGTGCACTCGCGCGCGCGACGCATAACCAGGCATTCTGGTCAGGCGCGGCTCTGAGTCCAGTCCAGTTTATTCAGTGGTGAGGGAGGATCTGTTGAGGTGGGAAAACGATCTCTGAGATGCACTGTCGGACAAGCCGAGCAGTGGCACACGGACCGTTTTGATGAGAGGAGTAATTATGGAACCGTTCGTAATTTTGTACTCTCAGATACCTACTCGCGATTTGCAGACGCCGGTGTTAACCGAAGGTTCGAATTTTGCTGAATCGTTTGTGGGGATCAGGACAAAATTTTGTCCCAATGTGGCCGGATTGTGTCCGGTTTTTGTCCTGATTGTGTCCATTTTTGGCCAGAATTTGTCCCGATTTGGCCAGATCAGAGGGAGAACAATTCGAACGGGTTCAAATTGTTCCAGTAAAAACCTGGTGAAAATCGATGACGTTTCAGGTGCATTTGCCTCACTGGTGCGTCGTGTTCCCGTGCACGTTGACCTGCCTCGCGCGCGAGCCAGATTGGGACCAACATACGATTCGGCAGGAGCGGATCAAGGGCAAATTGTTCAGCGGATAAACAGTTAAAATGACTTGGGGCTCAAGTATGTTCAGTCTGTTGTTCTGTTGCCTGATGGAACAACTGGGATGTGAATTGGACACCGGTGTTTATGAAAAAAATCATTCGCGTAATGAATGTGAAGCATGTATGATGATCGTATTAACAAATCATGAATCCATGAACTGAATTCGAAATAGACAGGCGGGCCAGATATGCGAATTCTTGTCGGGTGGGACAATCTCCAGGAATGTGAGCTCATCTCCATGTATCTCGGGGTGAGTGATAATGACGTGGTGCTTTGCGAGACGCCGGAAGAATTTCTCTCAGCGGCATCCGAGAAGGGGCAGTGGGACATCATTCTGATGTCGATTACGAGCCCTGATCCCCAGACGGCTTACGATCATTTTGAGCAGGTGCGTCAGCAGCACCTGGATACGCCGATCGTGGGAGCCTGTCCCGGGCAGGATACGTTCCATCTGGCTCGATTCCTGACAGCCGGCATGCGGGCTTATATTATCCGCGATGAAGGAGGGGACTTCATGTTCCTGATGGAAGTGACGCTGGAGAGCGTTGTGAATTCCGTCAAAGCGGAGCGGGAACGGTTTGTGGCAGAGCGGTTGCGGGAAGAAGTGGAATCGGTTCGCAAGCTGCAGGAATCGATCATCCCCAGCAATATCATTTCGCCGGACCGCTTTGATGTGTCGGCGCGGTATGAATCTTCACAGATTCGCGTGTTTGGCGGACAGCCGGTGACGCTGGCAGGCGGTGATTATTACGATGTGTTCATGCTGGATGATGAGAATCTGGTGCTGCTGGTGGGAGATGCTTCCGGGCATGGGATGAAAGCCTGCATGTCGATCATGACGATGCACACGCTGGTGGGCATGATCCGCTCCAACCGTTACCTGGATACGGCTGCCTTTGTTTCGGATGTGAATAACCGTCTGTGCGATCAGGCGATTGTGAACGATGACGGTGGTTTCATTACGCTGCTGTACGGGATTCTGAATTCACGCACGAACAAGTTTCAGTGGACGTCTGCGGGCGCGCCGATTCCGATCGTGCACGAACTGGAAACCGACCAGATTTATGAGCTCGGATCACTGGATGATGGCGGGCTGCCTCTGGGGATCGTTTCGGATGTGGAATATGACGTGCATACCTCTGTGGTTCCCCCCGACAGCCGACTGCTGATTTTCACCGATGGTCTGGCGGAAGCCTTTCCAGGCGAAAAAGAGCAGTTCGGCGAGTTCGGAATCCCGGGAATTATGAAATCCTTACAGGAATCGCGTTCCTCCTGTCTGGACACCGCTCTGGAGAACCTGTTTCGGGACTCGAATGCATTTACGGATGGTTCGGGAAGACATGATGATACATCGGTTGTGTTATTGGGACGAAAAAACTAGAGTTCCCCTATCGTCTCGCGCAACTGAAACGATCACCATAATCTGACTGTTACAGGGAACGTATATCTATGGCAGCTGATGCAGAGCTGAACCTCTCGTTTATCGAGAAAAAACTGGGGACCGTCGGACGGATTTCTTACTATGCAGGGCTGGTCGGGCTGTATAGCCTGATCCCGCTGATCAAGAATGACATTGGTATGCTGGCAGGGGGAGTGCTGGAAAAGTTCAACATCCACCCTGAGCAAATTGTGAAGATCGAAAAATTTGGCGATTTCTCATCTGACCTGCATGGATTCATTGGTCTGGTGCTGGGGCTGCTGCTGGTTTTCCGGACGAACAGCTCCTATTCCCGCTGGTGGGAAGCCCGTAAGCTGTGGGGAAAACTGGTCAATGTCAGCCGGAATATGGCGATCAAATTTCGCGAGCTGACGAACTTCACCAGAGAAGAGTTAAGAGAACTTGCGGATCTGCTTGTCGCGTTTCCTGAGTCGCTCCGGGATCACCTGCGTGAGGATGACGACTTTTCGATGTTCCCCGAACTGGAACAGATCGATCCGCCTCCCCGCCACATCCCGGCGTACATTGCAGACCTGATTTACCGCAGGGTGATCAGCTGGAAACGAACGGGGATCATCGACGGCGATGAAATGCGGATCATTGATTCGGAGACACGGGAACTGATGGAAATCTGCGGCGCCTGTGAGCGGATTCGTCGCACACGGCTGTCGCCTTCTTATCGGACATTCGTGCGACACTGTATTACACTCTATCTGGTGACGCTGCCCTGGGGGCTGGTGGAAGACTTCAAAATATGGACGGTGCCTATGACGGTGATCATGGCATACTTCATGATCGGGATCGAGGTGATCGCGCACTCCGTTGAAGAACCATTCGGTCTGGATGAAGACGACCTGGATCTGGACGGTTTGTGTATTACGATCCGCTCGACCGTGAATGAAATTCTGGACCGGTTTGGCAAGCAGGAGTCAGCGCAGTCCTGAGCCCCAGAGATCCTGGTTCAACTGATCTTTCAACAGGCTGGCGTGATTCCGATCGCGTCAGCCTGTTTTCAGTTGCTTTTCCGGACCTGCTGCATGAAGTCAGAATAGGCGTGCCAGTCGGGATCGTTCTGAGAATGGATCTGAATCGGCAGCGTGGGGAGATCTTCGAGTGCCTTATTGAGGATCGTCAGGGCTTCTTCCTGATCCCGCACATACCATTGCCAGTGACAGACCAGATTGCCCGTGATGAGCATGGTGAGGTGTCCCAGACCGGTCTCCCCCCAGGCGTTGACCAGCAGTTCTTCGAACAGGCTCATCTGCTCCCGGTCCTGGGGGCCGGGCTGTTTGCTTTCACTGGCTGACTGATACGGCCAGAGGATTTCAACGCGGTCCGGGAAATCGGCTGTCGCGATATCCAGGGGAATATGCGGCAGCAGACGAAACAGTACGGTCACGCCCTCTTCGACCGCGGTTGCGGTGAGCCATTCCTGTTCGGGTGGCTGCTGGTTCAACTCGTGGCCTCCTCAGGTTTAGGTTGCGTGAGCAGTGAGACGAGGATCAGCGTGAGAAAACCAAGCGGGATGGTGACCAGACCGGGCTGACTGAAGGGGACGATCGCGTCTTCCGGTGGCAGCCCGTAGATGCCTTTATAGGAGTCTGCGCTGAGCAGGATCCAGGCGAGTGAAGAGATCATGCCGACAAAGATGGCGGCTGTGATTCCCTGTTTTGTGGTTTTGGGCCAGAAGAGCAGCATCACCAGAGCGGGCAGATTCGCCGAGGCGGCGACGCTGAAGGCCCAGCCGACCAGATAGTTGACGTTGAACTCTTTAAACAGAATCCCGAGGACGATCGCGATCAGGCCGACGACAACGGAAGCGATCTTGGCGATGCGGACTTTGGCGAAGTCGTTCATTTCAATCTTCATGAAGCTCGACATCAGGTCGTGCACGACCGCGCCACTGGAAGCGATGATCAGACCGCTGACAGTTCCGAGTACGGTGGTGAAGGCAATTGCGGAGATGATTGCGAACAGCCAGTCGCTGATGCTCTTGGCGAGCAGGGGAGCAGCCATGTTGGAGTTGGTCACGTCCATCGCACCACTGGTCATGGCTCCCAGACCCATGAAGAGGGTCAGGATGTAGAAGTAACCGATGCTGCCGATACCGACGATCGTACTTTTCCGGGCACTGGCCTGGTCTTTCACCGTGTAGTAGCGGATCAGGATGTGAGGCAAAGAGGCGGTCCCGCAGAACAGGGCCAGCATCAGCGAGAGGAAGTTCAGTTTGCCTTTAATTTCCGACCCACGGATCCCGGCAAATTTGGGATGGTTGCCCGGGCTGAGGACTGCCTCGCCCGATGTCGGCTTGGGATAGTAGATGGTCAGGTCGGTGCCGTCTTTCTCCTTGATGGAATCGGAGCCCCAGAGAATGACTTCACTTTTGCTGAGCGTACTGAAGAATTCCGTGAGTCCCAGCGGACCAGTCTCGGTTTTATCATCGGGCAGTTTACTGATGCGGCCGACGGGATAGAGGTCGGTTTCACCTTCCCCGGTTCCCTGGGGCAGCCCGTTGATGATGATTTTTCCGTCGTCCGTTTTTTCCTTGTACTGCGTCTCGGAGAGGAAATACTGCTGGTCGGCCTTCTGAGTGAGCTTCCAGTAGGATGTTTTGTCGGCACGGGTGAGTTGCAGGTAGCCTTTTTTCTCCCAGGGACCCTGGTCGAGGGGGATCAGGGAGTCCTGTTCCGTGAGTCCCAGTTCCTCCCGCCAGTGCTCGATGTCATTGGTGGCAGCAGGCCCGAGGATCTGAAACTGATGTGTGGATTTACCGTCATTGACCGGATCTGTGGAAAACCCCCGCTGCAGAATCAGGACGGTGAGCAGGGTACTGAAGATAACCAGCAGAGAGCCTTTGAGGAACTGGACATAGGTCGTACTGACCATGCCGGCGGTGACGACGATGATGATCACGATTGTGCCGACCAGCAACACGCCGACGTAGTGCGGAAAACCCAGTAGCGGGGTGATCAGTGCACCTGCTCCGACCATCTGGGGAATCAGGTAGAAGATACTGACGGCCAGGGTGCTGATGGCGGCGGCCAGTTTAATGCCGCGGGACTGGAATTTGCTGTCGAGGGCATCGGCAAAGGTGAAGCGGCCCATCCGCTTGAGCGGTTCGGCAATGACGAACAGGGCCACGATCCAGCCTGCCAGATAGCCGATGGAGTAGAGGAATCCATCGTAGCCGTAGAAGGCAATCATCCCGCAGATCCCCAGGAAGGAGGCTGCAGAGAGATAATCGCCGGCAAAGGCGACGCCGTTAATGAACCAGTGGATGCCACCTGAAGCGGCGAAATATCCCTTGGCCGATTTTGCTTTCGCACCCAGCCAGAAACTGAGTCCGAGGGTGATGGCGACGATCACACCAAAGATGAGGACCGCCATCAGTGAGGGTTCGTAAAGCATTATGCGTCCTCCTGATTGCTGGAACCAGAGGAAGCAACATCATTGCGGCACAGCCAGCCATAGATGATGGCGAGGACGAATGCAGCGATGATCAGTGTGAAACCGTAGACGATGGCCAGGTTCAATCCGGCAAATACCACGACTTCCATTTTGGCAGGCGAGAACGTATTCAGAAAAACGAAGCCGCCATACAGCAACAGATAAATGGTGAACAGGATCAGACCCAGTCGCGTATTACGAGAGATCGTCTCGTGGTTTTCCTGTTCTCCCGGCTCATTGGGGCCGTGATCAAAACCTGCCATAAGAAGTAAACCCTTTGAATTGAACGCTGTTTTCGGGGGTGATCAGTCAGAAGTACCAGATCAGAAATCAAATAATGGAATGCCTATTCAACCCGGAAACGGGCGTGGAATCAACTGTCATCAGAGGGGAGCGTGAAAGAATTGAGAATCTACCGTTAAATTCCAGCAGGATCAGCGGGAACGTTTGTCAGTCAGTTTCCAGGGTTGACCTCTGGGGGAAGCGGCAGAAAATGATTCCGATTGGCTTCCAGTTTTTTGGGTCCGATGCCTTTGACGTGCAGTAAGTCGTCGAGGGAGCGAAAAGGGCCGTGTGCTTCGCGATAATCTACGATGCGTCTGGCAAGAACGGGACCGATCTGGTTGAGTTGAGCAAATTCGACCCAGGTCGCCTGATTGATATCGATCTGGTAGTCGTAGGGCAGCGGCGTCTGTTTTTCGATCTCGAGTGTTTCGGTTCCCCAGCGGGAAAGTCGAGCCAGATGCAGCAGGGAGAGGCCGAGGATTACAATCAACAGCACACCCACAAAGAACTGATCGCCCCTGCTCAGTCCCAGAAATGTCTGGGGTTCCGTTTCTTCGGGAGATTGATTCTGCATCTGCATTCCGTCTGAAAGGGGATGGAGCGACAGCTCAGGCAACCGGTTCATGTCTGAAGGAACCACGTTTTAACGACAGTACACTCATCAGTTCTAAGTCTTTACATATAAATATCATGGAGCAGCACATTCTCTGAACAGAACTGACGACTTCTATTTGACCTGATCCCCCGTTATCCATAGAATAAGAGTATTACCGACCTATCTATTGAGTCATGAGGACAACTGTTTACATTCAGTTTACAGTTACAACGAAATAATTCCAACGCCGAGGGGGTCCTGTGAGAAAGTCATTCGTCAGCATGCAACATGGTCAGTGGAAACGCTCGTTTTTCACATTTCTCTCAATGGTACTTTTGACCTCCAGTGCGTTGTTTGCACAGAGCAAAGATTCCAAAGGTCCTCCTAAACCGCAGGAACTGACCCTGACTTCGCAGGGGGGCTGGCCGATCGCGATTACTTATTATGAATCGAGTAATGCAGCTGATGCCCCTGTCGTCGTGCTGTTGCACGGGAAGGGGGGCAACAAACGGGTCTGGGATAATAAATTTGGTTCGGTATTGCAGCAGAATGGTTATGCGGTCATTGCTGTCGATTTACGCAAGCATGGCAAAAGCCAGCCCAATGTTCCCGGTGCCACGGGTAACCAGAATCAGAAGGGGAGTTCGCGCGCAGCTAACCTTTCTGCACTGGACTACAAGGCCATGGTGGTGCTTGATATGGAAACGATCTGGAAATTTCTGTTCGAAGAGCATCAGAAAAAACATTTAAACATGCAGAAGACAGCAATCATTGCTGCTGATATGAGTGTGCCGATTGCGCTGAACTATGCATTGCTGGACTGGGGTAAAGTTCCCTACGACGATGCCCCCGTGCTGGCGGCGAAGACTCCCAAGGGGCAGACCATCCGGGCGCTGGTGTTGATCTCACCAGAGTCGAAGGTCAAAGGTCTGACCTCATCGCAGCCTGCCGTGAAGCTTAAAGAGCCGCTCTTCGGAATCAGCTTCTTTGTCTGCAGCAGTTCCGGCGATTCTTACGATCGGAACTACACCGAAAAGCTGTTTTCGCTGTTGACTTCCGCTACCAATTCCAAAGGGAGAATGTTTAAAGAGACGTATCCCGGCAAGTTAAGAGGAACTGACATGCTGGGCAAACGCCTGGGGCTGGAAGTCGATATCCTCAAGTTTCTGGAAGCCTACCTGAAGAAACTCCCCGGAGACTGGTCTGATCGTCGACCGCGCTATGATCGCGAAGAATAGTCATTCGGAAGAGGGCACCTCAGGCTGCTTTCCTCTGAGTGATAGATACAGTTTCTGATTCAGCTTCGGTTTCTGACGGGGATTTGAGAGCGATCCGTTCTGAAAGCAGTTCCATTTCCGATTTGATCGCTTGAATTTCCTGTTCTTTTTCCAGGAGCAGTTCTTCCAGGCGGGCGATGCGTTTTTCCGGGTTTCTGTGCAGGAAGCGATTGACGATTTCCAGAACCAGCAGTGCCCTGTAGAGCTTCATTACCAGGCTTTTGAGGCGGAAGATCCGTGCAGAGCGTGCGAGACGCTGCAGGCGCATCGCACTGCCTGTGATTTTCAGGGTTCGCAGGAAGGCAATCATGGGCAGACAGATGACGGCCAGATCGATCCAGTGTTTGCGGCAGTAATCCAGTCTTTTCTGCTCGATGGAAATCATGATAATGAATTCCAGCGTGAACGCGAACCAGATGAAGCCGGTCGCCATTGCGGCCAGGTCAGCCAGCATGGGGCTGGATTCAATCTGTTTCTGCCAGTAATGCTCAACCGCGAACAGGGGGAGGACCAGCAGTGCAATCACCAGCATGGGGGCAGAGAACGTTTTCCTGACGCGCTCGCAGAACTGCTTATCGACTTCACACCATGCCAGGATCGGAAACCAGATGGCTCGGCCTGTCATCTGATCTCGCGCAGTGATTCTGAGTGGGGGAACCAGACAGAAAAGCAGATTCAGTTTCCAGCGGGGGCTTCCCAGGGCCAGGTGAACCATGGCTTCGATGATGAAGCAGGGGTAGAGCAGGAACAGGCTCCATTCACAGATTGCCAGAGCAAGTCCTTCTGATTCCAGGTTTCGCAGGTGCAGCATTCCCGCAAAAAAGGCCAGAAACAGAATCGAAACGACAAACATGGGTGCAGCCGCAAACTGATCGACTTTTTTGGTGTACCGGTTCATTGTTTGAGGATCGCTGTGATTGATAGACACTGGCTGGGTTTGGATTCGAGGGGCGGGGCGACTTTATATTGAATATCGGCAATTCCGTCTATTCAGGATAATCGGAACAGGCGGCTTCTCAGATGAGGGTTAGAAATCAAAATGATGACATGAGGTGTTAGCTTAATTCGATGTTTGTACGGTTTAAATAAAATAGATCTCATCTGTTAGCCCTGATATTTTACCTGACTGGATTATTGTCCCCTTTGTAAGGTCTGGTTTGTAGGAATGTTGTCGTAAATGTTACATTGTGGCTGGCTGAGGTGTTGCGATAATGATTTTGTGGTTATGGTGAAATGTTTTGTAAGATGCTGATACGAAATGGGATAGGATTATATTTGTTGTGGGGTGTGAAAGAAATGGCATGGCGAATGCATTAGTGAATAGTCACCACGTGGTGGTTTAAATGACATCAGTTTTATGACTTTCACAAATGTGGAGAAATCGCAATGAAACGTTTATTTCCAACGCTTGCAATTTGTCTGGCGACCATGGTTATGGTTTCCGAAAAATCGAATGCCGCTGAGTTCAGCACTGCCAGCCTGACCACACCGGTTCAGACTGCCTATTCTCAGCCTCAACCCGGAAGCCGGGTGATGGATGTGCTCACTTTTCCGTTTCGGGCAATCGCAGCACCTTTCCAGGCTCAGCCGCAGCGGGTTGCTTACCAGCCTTATTACGGTCAGGCCAGTTATGGAACTTCCAGTTGTCCTAATGGCAGATGCTATACGGGGACAGGTTACAGCAGTTCGTGTACGACTGGTAACTGTGGAACCGGTTATGGTAGCTGCTCAGGTGGAAGCTGTGGCATGGGCACGGGCAATTGTCCTGGCGGCAACTGCGGGGTTTCCCAGTACCGTTATCCTTCCCAGAGTTACCCATCCTATGGTAATTCCAACTGGAATGTACGTCCGCAGTATCGGACCTACCGTCCAGTGGCTCAGCCGGTTTACCGTAATTCTGTTCCTGTGTCGACCAATTCAATGCGGAACGACCCTTTCTTCCCCTGAGGCGTTTCCCGTAATTGATTGCAACCCAGGTTCATAACTACAGGATAAACAATGCGGTTAGGCAAAAACTGAGCTGTGGGGTCTCCCGCAGCTCAGTTTACTTTTGGGGAAAAAGATTCTGATTCGAAAAATATTCTGGGGAAACCTGATTTGCGTGTTAAAATGCCTGCAGCTGACAAACAATTTATATGTAAACTGAGTATTAATTGTGTAGTAGATAAAACTTGTATTATTTCGAAGTTATTCTGCAGGCGTAGAAGATTCTCAGGTTCGCCTTGGGAATTAAAAAAAGGAATGATTATTCTTCAGAATGACGTCGAAAGAGTATTAATACGAGGAAATCTGGTTTAGAAATATTCAGCTTAGACCGTGATTTCAAAACGCGTGTCTGCTGATATAATTGAGATAAATAAACTGTATTGGACTGAAAACTTTGATTTCTTTTTTCGTGCTCAGGAGAGAAAATCAGGAATTTTCAAGTAACGGACTCAATACAGTACTTGTGAGGATCAGGTAATAGATGGGTCACGAATTGGTACACTCTCTCAGCTCCCCGATTCATTCGATGCATACTTTTTCCTACGGAGCGATTCCGCAGGATAACGGGGTTCTGTTTTCTGTTTATAGCCGCTCTGCCACTGCAATGTGGCTGCTGTTGTACAATCATGTCGATGATCTTGAACCTTCTGAGGTCATCAGGTTCAATCAGGAATACGGACGCCTGGGAGATATCTGGACTGCCTTCATTTCCGGGATTGGTCCGGGGCAGTTGTATCACTTCCAGGCAGATGGTCCTTTTCAGCCGGAAATTGGACAGCGCTTTGATAAGCGGGCACGGCTGATCGACCCATATGCCAAAGCGCTGGCAGGCAATTTTCAGTCTTCTCTCGACGGGATTGTCCGTCCGCCTAAATGTGTGGTCGTGGATGACCAGTTCGACTGGCAGGGAGACCGTCATGTGCGGCATCATCTGGCTGACACGGTTGTGTACGAAATGCATGTCCGTGGCTTTACCAACTCTGAGACCAGTGATGTGAAGAACCCCGGGACCTACCTGGGAGTCATCGAAAAAATTCCCTATCTGATCGATCTCGGCGTGACTGCAGTTGAGCTGATGCCCATTCACGAATTCCCGATGAATGAGGCTGATGGTTCGTTTACCGATCATCAGAACTATTGGGGTTATGAAACACTGGCCTTCTTTGCGCCGCATCGTGGGTATGCAACCAACAGGGAGCCCGGGGCGCAGGTGCGCGAGTTCAAGGAAATGGTACGTGCCCTGCATGAAGCGGGAATTGAAGTCATTCTCGATGTAGTGTTCAATCACACTGCCGAGGGGAATGAGAACGGTCCGACACTCTCTTTCCGCGGACTTGAAAACCAGGTCTATTATCATCTGGAGCAGGGCGGTAAATACTATTCGAACTATTCCGGTTGCGGTAACGCCATTAACGGGAATCATCCCGTTGTCCGCGAAATGATGTTCCATTGCCTGCGGTACTGGACCTGCAATTATCACATTGATGGATTCCGCTTTGACCTGGCTTCGATCTTGAGCCGCGACCGCAGCGGGCATCTCGTTCCGAATCCACCCCTGGTGGAAGCGATCGCAGAAGATCCCCTGTTGGCAGATACCAAGCTGATCGCCGAAGCGTGGGATGCGGCAGGTGCTTACCAGGTGGGATCGTTCTCACATATCCGCTGGGCGGAATGGAATGGCCGCTACCGCGATGATATCAGACGGTTCTGGCGAGGCGATATGCCCTCACTGGGCGACTATGCCACACGAATCTCCGGTTCGAGCGATCTGTATCAGAAAACCGGTCGTGAGCCGTTTCATGGTGTGAATTTCATTACAGCGCATGATGGTTTTACACTCAACGATCTGGTGAGCTACGAACATAAACACAATTATGCTAACCGCGAAGACAATCGCGACGGCGAAAATAACAACATCAGTATGAACTTTGGTGTGGAAGGTCCTACGGACGACCCTGCCATCAATGCCATGCGCGAACGTCAGATTAAAAACTTCCTGGCGACCCTCTTTTTGAGTCAGGGGGTTCCCATGCTGCTCTCAGGCGATGAATGTCGCAGAACGCAGCGGGGGAACAACAATACTTACTGCCAGGATAACGAAATCTCCTGGTTCGACTGGTCGCTGGTCGATAAGCACCGGGGCCTGTATCGCTTCTGCAAAGAGCTGATTCATTTCCGGTTAAACGAACCCACGCTCCGGCAGCGGAATTTCCTGACAGGGCAATCCGATGGCGTGGAAAAACTGCCGGATGTCAGCTGGTATAACGTGATGGGTGAACCCGTCAAATGGGATCATGACAGGCATTGCCTGATGTGCATCCTGGGGGCGAGACATACATCCAAACGGATCAAAGACGGCTCGGACCTGATGATCATGGTTAACTCCTCTCCTGATCCGCAGGCGTTTGAATTGCCGGATGGCATCAAACCGAAAGCGTGGAATCTGGTGATTGATACATCAGCACGTACTCCGCTGGATATCTTCCCCAAGCGGGATGGAACCACGCTCTACCCGCGTGTGGCTGTCCTGCCTCCCCGGTCGCTGAAGTGTTACGTACGTCGGGCAGGTCGACGGTAAATCCGCGACTCTCAGATGAGTTGCATGATTACGATGATGATTCCCACGGGGATGCACCAGTACGCGAAGTAGTGGAGTTTCCCCTTTTCCAGCCAGCGTACGAGCAACCAGAGGGCGACAATCCCCACGACGGCGGAAATGATGGCACCAGCCGCCAGCAGGCTCAGGGGCGTTGTCAGGTGCTGGCTGGAGATGATCTCGGCAGTTTCCAGAATCGTCGCGCCGGAGATAGCCGGAATCGCCAGCAGGAATGAGAAGGTGGCTGCTGACTGGCGTGACATGCCGGTCAGCAGGCCGGCGACAATCGTGCTGCCACTCCGCGATATGCCAGGCAGAATGGCAAACGCCTGTGCGAAACCGATCAGCAGTGCCTGCTTGTAGGTGATCTCTGTATAACTCTTGTCAGTCTGCGGGATGCGGGGAATCATCAACAGAAACAGCCCGGTGACAGGCAGCATGCAACCGGCGAGCAGAGAGCTTTCCAGGTAATGTTCGGCGAACTTCTTGGCGGTCAGCCCAATGACAACCACCGGCAGTGTGCCCACGATCAGCAGAGGAATGACCTTCAGGTCCTGGCTTAGCAGTCGAAAAATGGTGCGGCGGTAAAAGATCAGGATCGAAAGCAGGGTACCTGCGTGCAGGACAATGTTGACGTCAGTCTGATCCGATTGAATCTCCATAAGACTTTCGACGATGACCAGGTGTCCAGAGGAGCTGACGGGCAGGAACTCTGTAATCCCCTGAATGATCGACAGCAGGAACATTTTCAACCAGGTCATGAGCGTGTCTTTTCAATCGATAAGAGGCTGGATTGGCTCGGGCAGCGTATTGAAACCGATCCAGGCTGTTTTATCCAAGGTCAATTTGCGATCGATTCAGGCTTGGACAGGATGGGGCGTAAGTCTTGATTTGGATTACTATTACGGGGGATTCTGAGTCAGCCATCTAAGTAGGAAACAGTAGAATCTATCAAAAAGACTCTATAGCGGGGAATTGGAATCTTGTCAATTTGAGTCGACTTTGACGGTTGAACCGGTTAGTTCGACACGCTATTGTGGTCGGCTATTGTTAATGACGTTTCGAAATGTCCCTTTTCAAATTGTAATGGATCACAATGAACACGCTCATTCCAGCAACGATGGTGCTGTCTCTTTCTCTGGCACCAATGCAGGCAGTGGAAGTACCTGCCCTCCCCGAAAACGTAGCCAAATTATTCCAGATGGAAGAAGATGTTTCCAATCATCAGATTCTGGTGTTTACCGCCAGCTGGTGTCCTGCCTGTGTGCAGATGAAAAATAACGAGTTCCCCGCTCTGCGAGACAAGAACTGGGAAATCGGTGAAAGCAAAGCGAGCCACATTCGTCTGATCGACGTGGATCAACATCCCGGGCTCACGGATAAATATAACGTGCAGTCGCTGCCCACGCTCATCCTGGTGATTGATGGCAAAGAGGTCAGTCGCTCCGGATCTTTGAGTGCCTACAGCATTGCAGAGATGTTTTACAATCGCAAATAATCAACTGCGTTCTGGCTAACCTGAGCCGGCTTTCCCGGTCGGTTCCTGTACTTTCCAAGCCCCCAATATCCGGGACGAGGCGATTTCTGTACGCAGGTGATGGACTTCGCCTCCCATGCGTTCCAGGGAATGCTGCAGGCTGTGAACCTGGCGGCATTCCTGTTCCAGCAGTGGAAACAGTCCATGTGACAGTTTCGCCTGGGCGAGCTCATCCGAGAGCTGGTTAATCTCCTGTTCCAGTCCACGCTTCAGTTTGCGCGTGAACATCATCACCAGAAAGCCGGTCCAGAACAGGAAAATGACTCCGGCTGTCACATAGAAGTCGATGGGCAGGATCCGTGATTCGTTAAAAAACGAATCCAGAAAGAAGTTTCTACCGATCCGGACCAGCGCATAAATCACAAACGCCAGGAACAGGCTTTCATAGATAAGGCGAGTGAACCAGCCCGAGTTTTTTCGTGCCAGCTTGCTGATGATGCCATCAATCTTCGTGCCCGCATCACTGAGAAATTCTTCCTCCACAAAAGCCGCTTCTGTCTGCAATTGTTCCAGCGAGTCTGCCAGTGGTGGTTGATTCTGCAGACCAGCCGCCTGGGTGTAGCCGTCGATCAGCAGCTGGGATTCGCGAAGTGTGTTATCATCGAGCCCAAAGGAACCGATGCGTTTCAGCCGATCTTCAGCCGCCTGCTCCTTCTGGCGATTCCCCAGCCAACGGGCTCCCTGCAACGCACCGATCAAAGCGACCTGGGCCGAATTGCGGGCTCGAAACAGACTGGCCGAGGCGATCAGGTTTCCCAGACCATTGTAGAGACGCAGCATCATGGCAAAAGGGCTGGCGCCCCACGAATCAGAGATGCAGGAGAGGAGTCTGCGTTCCCAGAGATTGCGGCTGATCAGTAATTCCGATTGGAGTTCCCGCGACATCTGGGTTGTAAGCGTGACATGCTGCTGTTTCAGGAAGGATTCCAGTTCGTGGATTTCCGGCAGATTCCGTTCAAATTTCTGTGTGCAATGATCAATGGCATGCTGTATCAGTTCCAGCAGGTTGGCCCGTCGAACCTGTAGACGTTCGGATTTTCCGAGTTGGGTGCTGAGGATGTTCTGCAGGCTCGCGAATTCCGGATCGACAGGGCGACCGGCGAGCTGATCTTCCAGGGCACGAACCGAATCGACAAAGTAGATCTCGGGGACGTCAAACTGCTGAGAAAGCTGCGCCCGCCAGTCTTCCCGAATGTCATCGTCCAGGCCCGCATGTGTCTGGACGAAAATCAGACGACGCCCCACGGCCGCTTCGCGAAGTTCTTCAGAGACCCGTGCGGAACGGTACTTCTGCTGGGTCGAGGCATACAGCAGGATATCGCAGAGGGGAACGATGTGCTGCAGTCGGGTAAGGTTATTTTCCCCTTCCGTTTCTTCTGAGGTATCCGGGTCGGGGCAGTCGATTAGAATAATATTCCGCAGCTGATCCAGCGGTTTCTGTTCCACCTGAAACTGGCTCAGGTCGAGTCCCAGTCGGTCCAGATCCGTGTCAGGGTGCGCAATCAGCACCGGCTGTGTGGTTGTGGGACGCTGGCGACCCGAGGTCGTGCAATAGGAGCCGATCAGGGCATTGACCAGACTGCTTTTGCCGGTTCCAGTCCCCCCAAAGGTGGCAACCACCAGCGGCGATTCCAGACGAATCCGCAGCATGTCCAGACGGGGAAGCAGCTGCTGGATCACGGCCTGGCACTGTTGTGCCGTTTTCCATCCGGTGGGCTGCTGACTCCAGTTGGTCAGTTGCTGGATCAGTCCATCCACGGCTGCCAGCATTTCAATTTGTGCGATTTCCGACGTGGGCATGAGGAATCAGGTCCTGTGCTAAATTCATATTCGCCTGGACAGGCTCTAGAGTGAGACCTGCAGTTGTTTCAATTCTGTTTCGAGTTCAATCGTCAGTTTCTGGACCACCAGATATGCCTCGGAGTCGGGCAGAGAGACGGCTGATTTCAGTTCTTCCGGCAGTGTTTTCAACAAGTGTTCGCGGATCGCAGTTGCCAGCCATTCGGTTCGTTTTTGGGCGAAGACGGCATGGAATCTGCGAAACTTTGCTTCGAGGTATCCCATCCCGGTGGCAGTCGTACTGCTGACGGCGGTCTCCCCGACCGTCGTGGTTGCGGCGCCCCCGGCAACGTCACCGGCGACGTTGACCACCGACTGGATCATGGTATCGGTAACCAGTTGCGTGCCTGCATCGCCCACGGCGCCGAAGCCCACGAAGAACAGGCCTACACTCAGGGCGGGACGACCGACGGCTGCCACACGATCCAGTTGTTTGAGGAACGTGTAATACTGGGGGCTTTCCTCTTTGAAGAACGTCATTTCCCGGTCAATCAGTTCTTCGAGCTGGCCATCAAAATCGAATGCAGCGTGTTCCTGATGCAGGATTTTAAGTAATTCCTCGCGCGAGGTTCCCTTGAGCAGCGATTTCAGGCGGTTGGTGAGCAATTCATTTCCCAACTCGCTGACCAGGGTCAGACGATCGTAGATCCCTTCGACCGTCTGCAACACCACTGACCATTCCTGTTCGCGATAGAGCTCCATGGGAGGTTGTTTTTCTTCGGTGGCCAGCGAATGCAGGTATCGCACGGGCCAGAGCACACCTTTACCAATCGCATTGTAGAAACCGTGGACGTGAGCCGACCAGCCTTCCCGCTGTTCCTGCCACCACTTGCGAATCGCATGCACGATGACGGGATTGGGTACCAGGGGCCAGTTATCAATCTCAGCCAGTTCATGTTCGGAGAGCAGCTCCGATGCAGCCAGAAACTCCTGGCTCCGGGCCTTGATTTCCCGCAGGTAAGCGGGCACACCGGTCTCCTGGTCGCTCAGATAGTGGAGTGCCCCTTTGAGAGTGCGGACTTTGATTTCATCGAAATGCAGTTCGGAGAGAACCTGCATCAGGTTTAGAGGAGAATCGGTCTCGGGTGTTTCCGCTTTCAGATTTTCTGAGCTCGCATCAGTCGCAGGTTCAAAGAAACGCCGATAAAAGGGGAGCTGCAGATTGTTGGCTGCCTGTCGGTCATTGGGGGCAATGAATACGAGTTCCGGATCGACTCCTGTTTCCTGGCAGAACGTATTCAACCAGAGAGGCCAGTACTCTTCGTCGTCGGGCAACTGGCATTGATTGAACACGGTGATAATGACTTTCTCTTCCCGCGCTGCTTCGCGGAAGAACTTTTTGACAGCCGCGTCATTGTATTTCTGCTGCGTCAGCACGGTCACCAGGACATCAGCAGACTGCCGGATGCGTTCGGCTCGTTCCCAGTTGACCTCAGCATCGCTGTCGATGTCTGGCGTATCCAAAACCAGCAGGTTCGGGGCCAGGGGGCTGCATTCCTGCCAGAACAGGAGGTGCTGTTCATCGGTTCTGAGAGGGTCTTCTGCAGATGACCAGGGAACCAGCTGGAATCCCTGGAAGACTTTTGTCAAATCGTGCCGATTTTCAAAGCCGGAGGGAACCAGGCAGACCGGGTGTCTGGTCTGTGATGCCAGTGGGCTGATGGCGCTGGTCTGCTGGTTTACCAGATGATTGAAAATCACGCTTTTACCGATGTTGGTCCCGCCGACGACGGCGACGACCAGATAGATCTGATCCGCCAGCTGGGGAATCAGTTTCCGTTCCAGTATCTCAAACCACTCGCGGCCAGCCAGACCGGGAAGTTCCAGCTGAGCGGACTGCTGCTCCAGAGCGCGCAGACTGTCTCTGAGCTGGCAGGTGGTGTTGGAAAATACGTGCAGTGTGGATGACATATTTGCTTTTCGATTGAGTCGCTGTGGAATGCCGGGATTCTGTATTCTAATACATTCGCAACAGGTGACAGATTCTTAACTTAAACGGGCTTTTCAGGAGTATATCGACTCCCGCTATTCAGGATGAGACCAACTTCCCGGAACGGGTGCTTCAAATTCGATTCAATTCCCTGAATTAACGGTCGCATGGTTTGACGGGCGCCGATAACTCCGATAGTATCCATCCATTCGCACGCCGCAGTGTTGTCAGCTCAGAGTGCGCTTAGAGAACTGGAATTTCATGACAGACGCCTTCAGTAGATAAGTCTATTGATTGTATTTACTTAAGAACGTGGCCCCTGGCAGGTCATGTGCCCTTTAAAATGAGGAGTTAGAAGATGGCTGATTTAGTTGTTAAAGATATTCTTGAAGCGGGTGTTCACTACGGCCACAAGACCAGCCGCTGGAACCCCAAGATGCGTCCCTACATCTACGGACGCCGGAATCAAATTCATATCATCGACCTGAAAGAAACGGTCCGCGGAATTCTGCGGGGCAAAAAATATCTGGAACGGGTCTCTTCACAGGGCAGTCTGATCCTGTTTGTTGGAACTAAAAAACAGGCCCAGGGCCCGATTCGCGATGCCGCGATCGCTTGTGGCATGCCTTATGTAACCGAACGCTGGCTGGGTGGGGCACTGACCAACTTCCGGACTGTGCGTAACCGTCTGAAACGTCTGGAAGAGCTGGAAACACTGGAAGAAACCGGCGAAATCAATTCTTACTCGAAGAAAATGCAGTCCACACTGCAGCGTGAAAAGCGAAAAGTCTTCCGTAACCTGAACGGTATCCGAACCATGAACCGTCTGCCGGAAGCACTGGTCGTTGTCGATCCAACCAAGGAAAAGAACGCAGTTCACGAAGCCCATATTCTGGGGATCAAAGTGGTCGGTCTGATTGATACCGATTCTGATCCGGATGAAGTCGATCTGCCGATTCCCGGTAACGATGACAGTATCCGTTCCATCCGTCTGGTGATGAATCAGCTGGCTTCTGCCGTGATGACCGGAAAAGAAAAACTGCCCGACACCGGTAAAAAAGATGAAAATGAAGGCGGCGAAGAAGATTTAAAGCCGGTACCTTCTCTGTAATCGAGTGTCTAAGAAAGACAGTGATCGTGACTGCTGCTGATCTGGTTGACTGGCCGGTCGGCAGCAGCACAATGAATATCAACAATTACATCGGATTAGAATTTAAAGCAATTTCCCAGTGAATTGCTTACGAAGGAGATGACTGAGATGGCTGAAATCACAGCAGCAGCCGTGAAAGCGTTACGCGAAATGACTGACCTGCCGATGATGGCATGCAAAAAAGCGTTGCAGGAAGCAGATGGCGATCAGGATAAAGCAATTGAAATTCTGCGTGAAGAAGCTGGTAAAATTCAGCTGAAGCGAAGTGATAACGCAACCAGTGAAGGTCGGATTACTGTTCTGACCAGCGATGATGGTTCTGATACTGTGATGCTGGAAGTGGTCTGTGAATCAGCACCGGTTGCCGGTGGTGAAGATCTGGTCAACTTTTCGAACACCTGTGCTGTTCAGCTGCTGGCGAATCCGGAAGTCAATACTGTTGAAGAACTGCTGGCACTGCCTTCTGAAAAGTCAGCCGGGAAAACCCTGAACGACGACTTCATGGATATGCTCAACAAGATCCGTGAAAAGATCGTGGTTTCCCAAATCGCTCGTGCCAAAGCTCCCTGTGGCAGCTATGTGCACCATGACGGCAAGACTGGCGTTCTGTTCCAGGCTGCCGGCGATGCTGCTGATGCGGAACTGCTGCGAGGGGTCGCGATGCACATCGCAGCTCTGAAGCCTACCGTTGTCAAAGAAGATGAACTCGATTCTGCTGTTGTTGAAGAAGAGCGGAATCGTCTGATTGAAGAAGCCAAGGCCACCGGCAAGCCCGATAATATCATCGAGAAAATCGTTGATGGCCGAATGAAGACTTTCTTTGTTGAGCAGGGTGTACTGGTTTATCAGCCGTTTGCTGTTGATGATTCCAAGACCGTCAGCCAGGCTCTGGCAGAGAAAGGACTGGAAGCTGTTTCATTCACCCGTTGGGCGATTGGCGGCTAATATAAATTACCGATAGACGCATGCGTGCCCCGGGCGCGCGTGCGTTTTTTTCTACACTGTCTGCACTCCGTATCTAATCTAAGCAACTTTTCTGACATTGAGGAATCCACGGATGAATGATTCTCCTGCTCCCCTGTTGAAACCTGCCTACCAGCGTGTGCTGCTCAAATTGAGTGGCGAAGTTTTCTGCCGTGATGGAGAAGGGGGCATCAGCATGTCAGAGCTGGAGTCCATTTCAGCGCAGATTAAACGGCTCGTTGATTCCGGGGTGCAACTGGCAATCGTCTGTGGTGGTGGAAATATTCTGCGGGGGAAACAGTTTTCCTCTTCCAGTGGTTCGATCAATCCAGCGACAGCGCACTACATGGGGATGCTGGCGACTGTCATTAACGGCCTGGCTCTGCAGGATGCTCTGGAAATGGCCGGAGTCGCGACACGCTTGCAGACTGCGATCCGGATGGAAGGGGTCGCGGAACCATTCATCAGAAGACGCTGTATCCGGCATCTGGAAAAAGGCCGTGTGGTGATTCTGGCTGCGGGGACCGGTAGCCCCTTTGTAACCACAGATACCGCTGCCGCCTTACGTTCTCGCGAAATCGATGCCGATATCCTGCTCAAAGCGACCAAAGTTGATGGGATTTATTCTGACGATCCTGAAAAGAATCCCCACGCGGTCCGTTTCTCGGAAATCAGTTATCAGGATGTTCTGCATAAGAATCTGCAGGTGATGGATGCCCAGGCCCTGCATCACTGCATGGAACACGGAATTCCGATTCTGGTGTTCAACTTCCGCAAAGTGGGGAATATCGAAAAAGCCGTTGCGGGCGAGAATATTGGTACCCGCGTGCTTCCCAATGCCGAAGCGAGCGAAGGGTAATTACGGATTCTGCTTTTTACAAGCAGCCGACTATTTCTTCCGCAGAATAAAGACAACATCTTCGGTCCGCGCATCAATCTTGATGGTAAAGTCCATCTCGTACATGAAGTCATAGAGTTCGACCACTTCCAGTTCGGGGACTTTGGCCAGTAACGCGTCAAACTGGGGGGCGGTGTAGGTGCGATAGTCCATCGTGTCAAACAGCTGGAACTGGCGGGTCGGTGTATAGACATCAAACGTCATTTCCAGATGCTCGTTGCGTTTTTTCAGATCCGTCCAGATGGACTGCATGTGCGAGTTGATCTGTAGATTTCCTCTACGGGCTGACCAGCTTTCGCTCTGCATCGGTTCGCCTTCCGTTGGAGTCAGATGCAGTCCCAGGATATACAATCCTCCGGGTTTCAGGGCATTTGCCACGCATTTCAGATGATTCTCTGCAGCCGTCTCGCTCGGCAGGTGGCGGAAGCTGTTGATCGTATTGAACGCAGCGTCTACGGGCCGTTTCAGCTTGAAATCGGACATGTCCCCCAGCTCTGCGGAGCGGGGAAACCCACTGCGTTCCAGCCGGTCGTTGCAGTATTTGATGGCATGCGGATTGAGGTCGTTACCGGCTACCTGATAGCCTGCCTGAGCCAGTTTGATCAGTAAACGTCCGGTCCCACAAGCGGGTTCAAAGAGTCGTTTGACCTTACGGGTGGCATGCTTTTCAAAACAGTTCTGTAGAAAGTCAAATTCCGCTTTCCAGTCATCACCAAAAATCAGGTCATAGTATTTCGGATAGTCATAGAGGTGGCCTTCGATGCGTTCCATGTGATTTTCTTGCTGTTCTGTGTCGTAGCTGGGGCGTGGCGAATTTGTGCTGGAAATGTTCAATCAATAAAAAAAGCCTTGAGCAGATGTTATAGTCTGCCCAAGGCTGATGTTCAACCAGCGGTGGATTAATCCAGATCCACGATATGATTAATCTTGGGAGCAATGGGTCTATGTGACTCTTCGGTTACGTTGCCGGGACCATGCACGTAGTCAATCGATGGGTTTTCACCCAGACCGACATACAGGGAAAGGGTGTAATTCTTGAAAAAGCCTTTCCAGGTGTATTGCTTCATTTCTTTGCACATATGTGTGTATTTGTCTGCAGGACGAGTGCTGATGATGGGAGCGCCTGCGATATAAGGGGCAATATCATTCAGTCTGAGATCCTGGTTGAGATCGAGTTTTTCAGCCTGTGCCTGCTGCAGAGCGATTTCGGTTTCATGTGCATAAGTCTGGGCATAAAAATCGAACATTGCCAGACAGAAGATGATTGTACCTGCAGTCCAGATGATTGTTTTAACAATGGACTGAATTTGCGTCTGGTGGTGGGCAGTTGTGGAGGGATACAGTGGGCGCGCTTCGGGCGCATCAATAGTGATCGTAGACATCTTCGTGAGCCTTTCAAAAGGTCCTACATAAGGCGGGTGTAGGTTAAAGGTGGGAAATTAAAGGCATTACTCTCTAAGTTTTTTAGGCGGGAACGTTTAACAAAGCTGGTGGGATGTTACCTCCTGAATGTTAATGAGACAAAGTCAAAGCGTTAAATTCTCAAGAAACTTTCCAGTTTACTGACCAGTTTCGCCTGATCATGCGATAAGTACAGCTTCGATACTCTAATGTTAGGGAAAACAGGTGGTCGTTGACAAGTCATATTTCAAAATTGCAGGAAAATATGACCGTGTGTTCATATGTCTCTATTGAGATCCAGATCGTCAAATCTCTGATCCTTCACCATGAATTGTTTCAAATCAAATTTCCCTTTGAGTTCAGCGTCGATCAGTTGCAGTCGCATCTCAATTTTATGTAATCGTGCCTCTAAAGCCGGATGAAATATGAGTTTATCTGGTTTGGCCAGACTGCGGGGAACTTTGGGATACCCCAGTTGTCGCTGCAGGGCAGCAAACATGTATAGCGGATCCCGGTTGTGATTCGCTTTCGCAATTCTGCCATCCTGACTGCTGAACAGAATTGGAGAGCTGGGTTCAAAGTCGGCATTACCCGGTATGCGCCTTTGTTCATCGACAAAATGCTGGGATCGTAAATAGAGCAGATCGGCAAAATCGACGGCACCGAGCTGAATCTTGAGTTTGCGAATCCATTCCGACCAGTCTGCATCGTACTGTGTGTCCCGGGAGATCGCTTCCAGTCCGACGTGATAGCCGAGACGATTACGTGAGATGCATTCAAACTGATAGATAAACAGGCCGGCACTGCTGGGAGATTCAGAACGATATTCAGCCTCCCGTTCCAGGATTTTCAAAGCCGTTTTCTGATCGAATTTTGATTTCTCATCTTCCGCATTTTTGAGGATAAAGGTCTGAAACGGGGTGAAGTAATGCGCGAGTTTTCCCATTCCATCCGAGATCCGACCGGTCAGCAGCAGTTCGCTTTTGAGAAAGTCGATTGCCATCGGAAGTTTGGTGGTTGCCAGAATCTCTTCGTAAATCGTGGCCAGAATGACCTGCGAGGGAATCGCATCTTCCAGCCGCTCGCGATAGTTGCGGAAGAAGTAGACCTGTTCGATATATTCTTCGCGATCCAGAGGATGTTGTTTCATCAATGTCCGTTCGTGTTTCTGATCTGACATAGTTCAGTAAGCAAAGCGTTTTCATCTATTATACGGGAACAGGGACGGAATCGGTTCAAAAAGATTCCGGTTTTTGGTCGCGGTTCGGACTGTCCAGAAACGATTGCAGGATGATCTGTGCGGCCAGCTTGTCCAGATAGGCTTTCCGTTTATTCCTGCTGATATTCATATTCATCAGGAATTCTTCAGCGGTGGCAGAGGAATAACGTTCGTCCCAGTAGCGGACAGGGATCCCCGCAAACTGGCTGATCCAGTCGCCAAAGCGGCGGGCCTCTTTCGCTTTCTGACCCTCGTCGCCACTCATGTGTACGGGAAGCCCGACCACGAGCCCCCGGCACTGATATTCTGTGATGATTTTCTGCAGGTGCTTCTGGTCCTGTTCAGAAGTCTGACGCGTGTAATTATCAAGCGGGCTGGCGATGTTCTGTTCTGCAGTCGAGATCGCGATGCCGACCCGTTTTGTGCCGTAGTCCAGTCCCAGGAGTCGACCTTCTGTCGGAAAATCGGCTTCGCATGGCCCACTGATTTCAGAGGTATCGTTCATAACCCCGCTCCTTCAATGCATTCACCAGATCTTTGATGGCTGCTTCATCATCCCGGGGGGCAATCAGCGTGGCATCCGGCGTATGCACAATCAGGCAATGACTGACGCCGAAAGTCGCTACCAGATGATCGTCAGTCGTACGAATGATGCTATCCGAAGTCTTGATCCCACAGTGCAGTCCGACCACGGTATTTCCGTTCTCATCGGTGGGGAAATATTTCTGCAGTGTGCTCCAGTTGCCGACATCATCCCATTCAAACTCAGCCGGGACCACTGCCAGAGATTCCCTGGAATGTTCCAGAATGGCATAGTCGATCGAAATCGATTTCATCGAAGCAAATTCCTCTGCCAGTACTGTTGCATATTCTGGAGTCCCGATCGAGGCCGCAATTCGATTTAAAGCTGAATGCATTTCCGGCTCGTATTTTTTCAGGGCCTGCAGAAGCGTCTGGGCTTTCCACACAAAGATGCCGCAGTTCCAGAGGTATTCGCCGCTGTCGAGATACTGCTGTGCGGTTTCCAGGTCCGGTTTTTCTTTGAAGGCAGCTACCTTCATACCCGGTCCGGTTGCGGGACTGATCTCCGCGCCGGTCTGAATGTAACCATATCCAGTCGCGGGAACATTCGGAGGCACTCCGATCAATACCAGCGTTTCCGAATCCTCATCGATCAGGTTCACAGCGTGCTGAACTGTCTGCTGGAATCCGGAAGCGGGACGGATGACATGGTCTGAGGAGACTACCAGCATGGTTGCCTCAGGATCCTGTTTCAGCAGGTGAATGGCAGCCAGCCCGATGCAGGGGGCGGTATTGCGAGGCACTGGTTCGACCAGAATGTGTTCCGGGTTTAATTGGGGAAGCTGTCGCTGGATTTCCGGTGCCAGCGTCGCGTTAGTGGCGATCCAGGTCTGGTCGGCTTGCGAAAGCGGGCGGCAACGGGTTACCGTCTCCTGAATCATGGTCTCTTCGCCAACCAGTTTGAGCAGCTGTTTGGGCATCGCTGTTCGGCTTTGAGGCCAGAACCGCGTACCACTGCCACCCGCCATGACCACCGTATGCAGCATTTTTGTTTCTCCAGATACGAGTCCCTGCCAGCTCAGGCTGGCTCCGGGCTGTTATTCTCCGAGGTAGAGGGGGCCATTGATCGTCAGGTCCGCTGCAACTTTCGATTTGAGATCCTCTGCGTCCAGCGCCAGCAGCGGACTGATCTCCACGGGGCAGTCTGCGGGGACCTCGACGTCGCAGGCCGAGAGCCATTCAGAGGCAATCCGCTTCAGAGCAGCCTGAACGGTCGCAGGCGAGTCCTGTCCTTCCGCATTTTTCAGCGGGTTAAATTCGCGTTCGCGATCGATTTCATAGACCAGAACGGTATCTGCGACCGGCAGCACATCGAAAATGAAGCGTTCAAATTTGATCGCATTCGGCGTTTCAGGGGTCACCTGAGATCCGGATGCATCGAGATGCGGCACCTTTTTGTTGGCGCGGTGGAATGGAAACTGATCGTCATTATCGGCAATCTGTTCCAGGAAATCCCGATTAAACACGTGGATGGCGGTGCTGCCGGCCCAGTGCAGCAGTTGGCCTTGTTCATCAGTCTGTTCTGCAATATGAGTTGGCAGATCACTGTATTCAATAATCTGGGTTTTCTGGTCCACATCGCAGACAACTCCCATCTTTTCATCTGCAGAGCGTTTGGAGACCACTTTGACGGAGACTTCGGCATTCCGCTTCAGATGATAGCCCAGGAATTCCGGGTCACAGACGATCGCAGTCGGATTGTCGACCTGATGATAGTAGAGCGTGTCGATTCCCTGTTTGCGCATCTCATCGAACATACCGGAATTCTTGAGAGCCGCCAGCATGCCTCCATGACCGTCCGGGCTGACGGCGATGCGGTGTTTGCTTTCCAGTAAGATCTTTCCGGTCTGTGCGTCAACAGCGGGCATGGTTCCCTGTTTGAAGAAAAACAGGTTCTCATCTGCCAGACCGAAATTCTGGTTTTGCTGGAAGTAGGCCACGGTTTCATCATGAGTGGCATCGCTGGTCATAATGAAATAACTGATCGGCTGACCTGCCTGCTTCGCCCGCGCTCTCAATTGCTCAACCAGAATCTGAAACAGGGAGGTCTGACGTACCGGACCGACAGGATACATGCCTTTGGGGTGAGGAAAACCGAGACGTGAACCCTGTCCTCCCGCCACTAGAATCGCTCCCACTTTTCCTGCTGACAGGCATTCTTTTCCGGCTGCGATCGCCTGAGTTGACTCTGAAGAATCAGACTGACGGTCTGTCAGACGTACGACGGTCGCGGGGCGCGTGGCCCGCTCTGCCTTCTGAGCAGGGGACTCTTCACTGTCTGCAGAACTACCGGGTGAATAAAGCCGCTGGATCTGTGCAAAGTTAATCTTTCTAATCTGTGCGACCAGTTCATCCTGCTGTGACGGATCGAGTTCGCTCCACCAGGTCAGTAGATGCTTCTGTTGAAATTCTTCCAGTGTCTGAAACAGGTCCTCTGGGAAAGCGGCGGGATTGTTCATACTGATTGGTTTTTCTCCTGTGATTAATGCGTCATCGATTCCGGTTCATTCGCAGTCAGGGAGCAGCGCCTTGCTCACACAGCCGTGGTGGGCCTGGGACGTCGTGGCTGAGAAATCAGCCAGGTAACCTCGCGTGTGTTGAACTGGTTTGACCGTCAGGTCAGACTGGCGCTGTGTGAGTTCTTCTTCACTAATTTCCAGCTGGATCGTTCCTTTGAGCAGGTCGAAGGAAATCTGATCGCCATTCTGTACCAGACCGATGGGGCCACCGATGGCGGCTTCGGGAGAACAGTGCACGCCAATCGCACCGTGCGAGACTCCCGAGACACGCGTGTCGGAAATGAAGGCGACTTTCCCATCGAGTTCCGGGACGGTCAGGGCGGCTGTCGCAACCAGCACTTCTGGCATGCCTGAGGCAACCGGTCCGAGATTGCGCAGCACAATCACGCTTCCCGGTTTGATCTGGTTGGCTTCTACTGCGTCTACAACCCCTTTGGCTTCATCGAAGCAGCAGGCGACACCGGTGAAATGCGATTCCTGCATGCTGGAGACTTTGAAGACGATTCCCCCGGGAGCAAGGTTGCCGAAGCAGACCTGCATGTCGGCATATTCTTTATAAGGCTGACCGAGGGGAGCGATCAATTCCTGGTCCGCAGGGACATCGCCAATGTCTGCCAGGTTTTCGGCCAGTGTTTTTCCCGTAACAGTCAGGCAGCTACCGTCAATGATGCCGGCCTTGAGGAGATGTTTGAGCAGAATCGGAGTCCCGCCCAGATGGTGCAGGTCCACCATGGTTTTTTTCCCGCGGGGAGCAAAACTGCAGTAAACAGGAGTTTTTCTGAGGATTTCCTGGATGTCCTGCAACTGGAAATCCACACCTGCTTCGCGGGCCAGTGCCAGCAGGTGCAGAATTCCATTAGTCGATCCACCAATGGCGGCAATGGTGGCAGCGGCATTCTCAAAGGCTTTGCGCGTCAGAATGTCACGCGGGCGAATGTTCTCTGCCAGCAGGTGCTTGACTGCAGAAGCGACATTCAGGCATTCGGTCTTCTTCGCTTCGTCAATGGCGGGGGTCGAACTGCTGAAGGGCAGCATCAGGCCGATCGCTTCCAGGGCAATTCCCCAGGTGTTGAACGAAGCGGCGATACCACATCCCCCCGGGCCGGGACAGGCGGTCCGCAGGATTTCATCGGCTTCTGATTCTTCCATGGCTCCCACGGAGGCCGCGGCCTGAGAATCGTAAACATCGAGGATGGAAATATCATGCCCCTTATGGCAACCGGGCATGATACTGCCACCACTGACAATCAGACCGGGATAATTCAGGCGAGCCAGAGCCATGGCGAAGCCGGGCCCATTTTTATCACAGTTATGCAGGCCGATCAGGGCATCGTAGGAGTGAGCACTCACCACACACTCGGCTGCATTGGCGATCATGTTTCGGGAAGGGAGACTGGCGTTGCCTCCTTCCTGGCCCTGGGTAATGTTGTCACTGACTGCCGGCGTGCCAAAAGGCAAGCCGATCATCTCGGCAGACTGACATCCCTCAGCAATCGTTTTTGCCAGTGAATACGCGTGAACATTGCAGAGATTCCCATCCAGCAGGGGGACGCCGATTCCGATTTGCGCCTTGTTAAAGTCTGTATCAGAGAAGCCAAGACCGTAGTAAAACGCGGTAACGCCCCGTTGCCATCCATGAGTCAGATTCTGACTGTTCCAGTTCAACGCCTGTGTCATCTTTGGTGTTCCTGCAGGAGAAATGAGAAGGAGCAGCTGTTGCTCCAGACCTCTTTAACTCTAAACGGTCTCAGGCAGGAGGCCAAGTTACTTAACATTTGAATTTCAAAACAGATAGAGAGTTGTTCTGAAATGAAATCGCTGGCAAAGCTGTTGGGGCTGTATTCTGCCATCATCTGCTGGATCTCTCTGAATTTGAGATGGATTATCCGAGGAGGATCGACTCAGTCCGTAAAAATCTCAAAAAATGCCCGAAATGGGAGACATTTTGCTGAATATAATTGACGTATCTGTATGTATTTTAATGCTTTATGTGAATTTGAATTGGATTGCCTTTGCGCTTGCTCATTGGACAGGCGGAACGTAAACTGTGTTGTTTCGTAAAGCGAGAATTCTATAAGCCGTTTTGTTTCCAGATTTTAGGAATCCGAGCCTGCAGACGTGAACTCTGTGGCAGCAGGCTTGTGAAGCAAAACGCGGGCATGCATCAGGCTGATCAAGTTGGAGGCATGCCGGGAACATTGTGGATTCAACGTCCCCCGATGTCGGATTGCCAGCAGACAGTCCGTCAGATTGAACAGGTTATTAGGTAACAAAGAAGTCGAGTAAAATGAAAAAAGACATTCATCCCGATTATCACCCGGTCGTATTTAAGGATACTTCGACAGGTGATTCATTTCTGATTCAGTCCACTGCGACCTCGAAGTCCACCATCGAATGGGAAGATGGCAACACTTACCCGCTGGTCTCGGTCGAAATCAGTTCCAAGTCACACCCTTACTACACCGGCAAGATGAAGTTCGTCGACAGTGCCGGTCGTGTGGAAAAGTTCCAGAAGAAATACAACTGGGACAAACGCAACGCAGCCGAAGGGGAAGACAAGAAAGAAGCCGAGTAGCGGCCTGAACCATCGAAATCGAAATGAGGCTCTGCGGAAAATCCGTATGAGCCTCGTTTAATACATGGTTGTTTCTTTTCTTTCTCAGATCTGATTCATTCCACTTTCCACGGTCAAACGGATGACCCGGGGAATCAATATCAGACGGACTTAATTCGTGGACTCGGGTAAATGAAATTTCCCACTCTACAGGCCAAGCTGGAACGTTACGAAGAGCTGGAAAAACAGCTGCAGGATCCAGAGGTACTGACAAACAACGCTAAGCTGGTCGAAATTCAGCGTGAGTACGGCGGACTGGCGAAAGTCGCCCTGGAAGTTCGTGCCTTTAACACCCGTGAAGAGGACATCGAAGTCGCCCGGGAAATGCTGGAAGAAGAAACCGACCCGGACGCGAAAGCGTACGCACAGAAAGAACTCGATCAGCTGTGCGAAGAACATGAGAAGCATACGAAGGAACTGGAAGATCTGGTCGTCGCCGGAGATTCCATTACCCGTGGTGGTCTGATCATGGAAATCCGAGCGGGAGCCGGTGGCGATGAAGCCGCTCTGTTTGCCAGCGAACTGTTTCAAATGTACCAGCACTACGTCGAAGCCCAGAAAGGCTGGAAGACTGAAGTACTCGATATGAGTGCGACCGAGCTGGGGGGCATCAAGGAAGTGACCTTTTCGATCTCAGGTGAAGGGGCTTACCATCGGCTGCAGTTTGAGAGTGGCGGCCATCGGGTGCAGCGGGTTCCTGAAACCGAAACACAGGGCCGCGTCCACACCAGTGCTGCGACTGTGGCGGTACTGCCGGAGGCCAGTGAAGTCGAAGTCGAAATTAAGCCGGACGACATTCGCCTGGATACGTTCCATGCCAGTGGCCCGGGGGGCCAGAAGGTTAATAAGACCGAAAGTGCCGTCCGAATCACGCACTTACCAACGGGCACCGTCGTGCAGTGCCAGGATGAAAAAAGTCAGCATAAAAACAAAGCCAAAGCGATGCGCGTGCTCCGCAGTCGTGTGCTGGAGCAGATGCAACAGAAAGCCGCGGAAGAGCGGGCGGATCAGCGACGGACGCTGATTGGCTCAGGGGACCGCAGTCAGCGGATCCGGACCTATAATTTTCCTCAAGGGCGTGTGACCGATCACCGGATTAACCTTTCGCTGTATAAACTGGACCAGATCATGCAGGGGGCCCTCGATGAACTGATCGATGCCCTGTTGCAGTTTGACCGCGAAGAGCGTCTGCTGGGCGATAGCGCCAACAAAAATTAAAGCGTGGCTGCTGTCAGCCTGTGGCTGCCTGTCAGTTCGATGGATCGTGACGTGAAAGAAAATTCCTCAACTCCGGAAAGCGGTTCGAATGCGTCAGCTGAACCGTGGACCGTGCGTCGGATTCTGGACTGGACAACGACCCATCTGGCTAAGCATGGCAGCGATTCGCCTCGTCTGGATGCAGAGGTCCTGCTCGCATACGCACGAAACTGTGAGCGGATTCGCCTTTATACCAACTATGAGGATGTGGTTACCGAACAGCAGCGCGCGACGATGCGTTCGCTGGTGCAGCGCCGGTCCAATGCAGAACCGGTGGCCTATCTGGTCGGCAAACGAGAGTTCTTCGGGCTGGATTTTTTCGTAGATCAGAATGTGCTGATTCCGCGTCCGGATACCGAAACGCTGGTGATGGAACTGGTCGAGGAAGCACAGAAGCTGACGGCCCCTCAGATTCTTGATTTATGTACGGGGAGTGGCTGTGTGGCAATTGCGGCTGCTTCCAACTGCCCCAATGCCTCATTCCTGGCGACCGATATCAGTGAGGCAGCATTGTCCATCGCACAGAAGAACGCGGAGACAAATGGACTGCAGGAGCGGATCCAGTTTCTGAAAAGCGACTGTTTCGCTCAGATCCCGGCAGGGGCACAGTTTGATCTGATCGCCAGCAACCCCCCTTATATCCCTGATGCGGAAATCGAGACGTTAGAGGCAGATGTGAGGCAACATGAGCCGCGTCTGGCGCTGGCAGGGGGAGCTGATGGACTCGACTTTTACTGGAAAATTATTCAGGAAGCGATTCCCTGTCTGAAGGAAGGGGGGCAACTGCTGCTCGAGTTCTCCCCGGAGCAGGAAACTGATCTGAGAGAATTACTTACCGCATCCGGAAATTATAGAAATATTAGGGTTAAGACAGATCTGGCGCATCGCTCCCGGGTCATCATTGCTCAAAAATGTCTATCGTAAAATCAACCGTTTACCTATACTGTCAGCACACGAGTTTCATCCAGTCAACTCCAGGAGATCCAGGGATGGATATGTTTATCGTTCGCGGAGGCGAACGGCTTTCCGGCAGTGTCACTGTCAGCGGAGCGAAGAATTCGGCGCTGCCATTAATGGCAGCTGCTCTGGCCTGTGATGGTGAAACAGCACTGCATTCCATTCCTAATCTGGTCGATGTGACGACGCAATCCCAGGTTCTGGGCTCACTGGGAATGGAAGTCCAGCGGGATGAATCCGGCGTTCTGCGTTTACGAACGGTCGATGAAAGTGCCTGCATTGCGGACTACGAACTGGTGCGGCGCATGCGGGCCAGTGTATGTGTGCTCGGGCCCTTACTGGCCAAGCGGCGGATGGCCTGCGTCTCACTGCCGGGCGGTTGCAATATCGGCGATCGTCCGATTGATCTGCATCTCAAGGGGCTGGCAGCTCTGGGAGCACAGATTCGCGTCGACCGGGGATACGTGATTGCCCGGGCTGACCGTTTGCAGGGAGCCAATATTTTTCTGGGGGGGGCCTTTGGGAGTACGGCGACAGGAACCTGTAATGTGATGATCGCTGCGGCGCTGGCGGAGGGGACGACGACAATCGAGTCTGCGGCCTGTGAACCGGAAGTAGTGGACGTCGGTAATTTTCTCAACGCAGCGGGAGCGCGAATTGAAGGGCTGGGGACTCCCTTTCTGAAGATCGAAGGCGTCGAGCGTCTGCAGGCGACGGAGCATGAGGTCATCCCGGATCGCATCGAAGCAGCGACCCTGATGATCGCGGCGGCGATGACCGGGGGAGATGTGCAACTCAATCAGGTGCGTCCCGATCACATTACTGCCGTCATTGAAAAGCTGCGGGAAATTGGCGTCACGATTCGTCTGGAATTTCCACAGCAGCCCGACCGCAGACAGTCAGTCTGGGTTCAGGTCTCGCAGCCACTCAAATCGGTCGATTGTATTGCTCTGCCGTATCCTGGGATCCCGACCGACGTGCAGGCGCAGCTGATGTCACTGCTGGCCTGTGTACCGGGGATCAGCATTGTGACCGATAAGGTCTTTCCCGACCGTTTCATGCATGCATCGGAACTGGCGCGGATGGGGGCGAAAATCAGGCGTGAATCTGCCAGTGCGATTCTGAATGGTGTCTCTCGCCTGAGTGGTGCCTGTGTGATGGCCTCCGATTTGCGTGCGAGTGCGGCGCTGGTTCTGGCGGGACTGGCTGCCGAAGGGGAGACTGTCATCCGTCGCATCTATCATCTGGATCGAGGCTATGAACGGCTCGAAGAAAAACTGATCGCCCTGGGGGCGAATGTGCAGCGGGTGAGAGACGAGCCCGAAAATATGCCTGAAAGTCTGAAGCTGACCGAGGGAGAGGAACGGCCCAGCTATTCAGAATTGCTCGATGCCCTGACGGGACCGCACTGGAATCTGAACCCCAGTGAGAAACCGGCCCAGCCCTCAGAGGGTTAACTCTCAGGCTGGACTTTCGATTCCCTTTAAACTCTTACTTTTTCGCAAAGTCCAGGCAAATCAGGTGTGATTCACTTCTGAGATAGAGTTTTTTGTGAGCCAGAACCGGTGCTGCCCAGGCCGGATATGTGATTTGGGGGAATGAGGTACGGCAGACTTCGCCGAACTTTTCCGGATCCACATTCACGATCGCCAGTGTGCCCCGTTCACCCAGCACGATAAATTTGTTATCCGCCAGGATGGCTGAACCTCGCCCATAAAAGGGCCAGGGAGCGGCCTTGCCGGTATCGACCCATTGGAATTTTCCCGTGATCTGATTCGGTTTGACTTTACCGGCAACGGGTGAGGTACCATCAGTTTCCCACATGACTTTGCCGTCCGAAAGACGCACGCAACGCATGGTTGCTTCCCGCTCATGACGTCCACTGAACCCATAAAAGTAGCCGTCATGATAAATGCTGGTGGACCAGTGAGTCATCATGTTGGTGGGATCGCGCCAGAGTTCTTTGTAGCTTTTCCCGTTCGGATTGACTTCGAGCAATGCAGAGCCAACCTGGTAGGCCGCAGAGAGAAAGATCTTGTCATCCACAACGACCGGGCGTGCCGCATTGACGGAATCTCTCAGCAGTGAACGAAACCAGTATTTGAAATTCACGGAGCCGTCCTGGGGATCGAGTGAGACCAGTCCCTGTCGCATCAGACAGAGCAGATGCCGCTTGCCGTGAATAGTCGCTGCAATGGGAGAAGAGTAGCTGGAGAGTTTTTCATTACCCCGCCATTTATATACGGGTAGCCGTTCCCAGCCGGTGGAAGTACCGTCCCAGACCTCTTTGCCAACATTGTGCCAGAGTGTTTTGCCCGTCTCCGGATCAAAGGCAACCATCCCGGAATCTGGTTTTCCCCCGACCATGACAATCAGCTTCCCCCCCTCCAGAATCGGGGTGGCACCCACACCGAAGAAACCGGGAGGCACATCAAAATCTTTTAAGCAGTCACGGTGCCAGACCTCTTTGCCCTGATCCAGAGTCAGGCAATACAGTTTGCCTTGTGCTCCGAAAGTATAGCAGTACTTAGAGGTCAACAGAGGTGAGCAGCGTGGACCGTTGTTGTAACCATAGGGATCACGGAAATCGGACGGGTATTCGTACTTCCAGAGAACCTTGCCAGAGTCGGCTTCGACGCATTCCACAACTTCTTTTCCAGGGCCATCGTCATCTGGTCGATGATGAATGACGAGTCGGTTTCCCAGAACTGATGGCGCGCTGTAGCCAGTGCCGATCTTTTTTTCCCAGAGCAGGGGGGGGCCTTCGCGGGGAAAGTCGTCGATCAGGTTAGTCTCAGATGAAATGCCGGTCTGTTCTGGACCCAGAAAGTAAGGCCAGTTTCCCGCTTTGACAGCAGGAGCCTGCGCGTGCAGCGATGCGTCGAATTGCGCCAGATCAGGGCTGAGGGCGGGAGACAGGAAGAACAGTAGCGCTGTAAAGCATAGCTTCAGTCCGCGGGAGCGGCGTGTGGCAACTTGGTCTTGAGTGTGCATGAGTAAAACCATTGGCTGGAGGGAGTTCAGGGAAGTTTGTAGATTTTATAGGTTTGATTCTGATAAACAGGTTTGATGGTATTAAAAGGCCCAAGCCGCTTGACCAGCAGATGCGTGATTCCGGTCTGTTGATGCAAAACCTGCAGGGCCTGATCATCAAAGCCTTTATTATAATAATCCTGCCCCCATTTTCGAAGGTATTTCAACCTGCGATTCCATTCTATGATGCCCGGGGCGTCCTGAGGGCAGTCTTTGTAAGTCACATATTCGGGGCGTTGCGCGTACCATTTAAAATCGGACTGATGGATGGGCGTCAGAAACAGGGCCGATTCGGGGGTATTATTCTGGATCCAGTGACAGGCATCGATCCAGTCAGCGCGCTGTCGGGCAGTCATCTTATGCACAGGGGGTGCAATCCAGGCCGAATAGAGGACTGTTGTCAACAGACACAGACTGAGCAGGGCGATGAATCCAGCACGGATACGCCTGTTTCCCGTTGCGGCATCAGGGTCGGTTTTCTCCTGCTTAAACCAGCGCTGGTAGACGGTGTTGGACAGTGTGACCGTTACCGCCAGTGGAAGCAGTGAGTCAAACAGGCGGAAGGGATAGAATTTGAGCAGTGACATTCGAAAGGCATAGTAGGGCATTTCACTGGCAGGTCGCGGACCTGCACCGAGTAGAAATCCGATACAGGCCAGGCCCAGAGTCCCGGCGATGAAATACTGGAAGAAACGCAGGGAAAATGTGGTGTTTTCCTTACGGCGAAACAATAGCCAGATTGCGAGGAGGAATCCATACATCAGGTAGCTGAATGTATTGAAGTCCATTGGATCCAGGTGATGTTTGAGCCGGTAAAAGACCTGGATAAAGTTGGCCGAGAATTCCTCGCGGGGCGTTCCCCCCTGGAGCAGGCTGAGTGCTGGAACCAGTCCGGGCAGGGAACAGAGAATGAGCCAGCCACAGGCAGGGATTGCTTGTTTGATATTCAGGACCAGGGAAGCTCGACTGAGTGACTTTCTTTGCACCAGTGCGTAGCAGGCGAGTGCAAACAGTGCACACAACAGTCCCCAGACTCCGACGACGGGATGCCAGCTGATGGTCAGACCCAGATAGATGGCGGCCCGGTTCCAGTTCTGCTCGCAGCCATTTGCCATGGCTAAAAACAGGAAACCGTAAGCGAAGACTTTGGATTCGATTCCGCCGATGATCCATTCACCGGAAAAATTACCGATGGCAGCGATGCCCAGAAACATCCAGGCGGCAATCAAAGGCGACCAGATTCCAGGAGTCAGTACGCGCAGGAGACGATACCAGCCGATCGCCAGCAGCAGGCAGCCTGCCAGGCGACCGAGAATGGCGGTCTGAGCCAGTGTGAGCCACTGTGTGAAGAATCCCACAACCTGGTAAAAGAAGCGGTGGGCATTGGAAGATTCCAGGAAAAAATCCCCCGCGCACCACTGGGGATTCCAGTAATGTTTTGCCTTGCAGAGGTAGTGTGGCTCATTGGTGCCGGGTACTGGAAACCGAATCAAGGAATCGGCGGCAAAGGAACCGGCGATCAGCAGAATGAGCAGGATGAGCAGGATGGCTGGAGGTGATGATTTAGTCGCTGTGGATTCAGGATTCACTGAACTTGAGCACCTTGTTAAGCCATCGGATTCACCCGGAACAGGGACTGCGCGTGCCTCGTGCCAGCGTTATTTTTTCTTTGCTTTTTTCTTCGCTGCTTTTTTAGCAGGTGCCTTTTTTGCAGTTACTTTTTTCGCAGGAGACTTCTTTGCGGCAGCGGTTTTTTTTGCTGCTTTCTTCTTAGCACTTCCCTTTTTGGAAGCTGCTTTCTTTTTGGTTCCCTTTTTATCGGGTTCGCCAAAGATTTTATCATAATTTTCCCAGAATTTGGGAGTCGTGCCTGTACGAACAATGGGGCCGCTCATGGTCTCATTTCTCCGTTTAGAATCTGAATTCACCTGTTGGTAAGTTCAATCGAAACGTTTAGTAAAGTATTTGTATTATAACCTGTGACAATGTACTTGTCTTTTCCGAGCGACGATTCTTTCGATCTGATCCCAAATTGTCAAGTCTGTTCACAATGATCCGTCTGGCGTGTGACAGGAAATTCATCTTTAAAATGATCCGCTTTGCTGCAGATCGAATTCAACAATTGCTTTAAATGTGCTTCAGTGGTAAGCGGATTCATGACCGTAATCCGAAACGCAGCCTGTCCATCGATTACAGAATGAACGATATAGAATTCCCCGGACTCAATGATTTGTCGCCGGATACGGAAATGGATCATATTCTGCTGCTCCAGTGGCAAAGCTGCCAGCCAGGCGGGCTGATAGCGGAAGACGACGATATTGCACTCTGGTTCGTGAACCGCTTCGAAATCGGGGGTCTCCTGTAGCAGTCGCTGAAAAATGCCGGCCGTTTCGAATGTGACATCGACCAGATCTGCAAACAGCTGTTTCCCAAACAGTGCCCAGATTCCCCAGAGGGCGTAGCTGTTGGCTCGTTTCGTGCATTCGATGGTCCGCAGTCCCAGGTCGTAGTCGGCAATTTCGGGAGCAGAAGGATCAAACAGATAGGGTGCCTGCTGCTGGAAAGCGGTAAAGCGATGGGCTTTGTTCTTAAAAAACAGAAACGCACTCAAGGCGGGGATGAACATCATTTTGTGTGCATCAAACACGACACTGTCTGCCCGATGCAGTCCCTGTGTCAGGTGTCGATAACGCTTTGAGAAACAGGTCGGGCCTCCATGTGCAGCGTCAACGTGCAACCAGATCTGATACTTTTCACACAGATCTGCGATCTGTTCCAGCGGATCGAAAGCGCCAATCGGCGTTGCACAGGCACAGGCTACTACGGCGATGATCTTCCGATTTTCGGATCTGCATTCCAGGATCAGTTCTTCCAGCGCCAGGGGTTGCATGCGGCGGTGTTCGTCGAGAGGAATTTTGAGAATCTGCTCGGTGCCAATTCCCAGAATGTTGGCGGAACGGGTGACGCTGTAATGAGCATCCGCGGAAACAAGCAGAACCGGGGACGCCTCCAGTTGTGCCTGTGGGCCGAGTGTTCCGATTTCCGGACAACTCTGATTACGAGCCGCCAGTAATCCGGTCAGATTTGCCAGCGAGCCTCCATGTGTGACCAGCCCTGTAAATTCCCCGGGTGTAAAACCGATTTCAGTACCGATCATTTCAATCAGTGCCAGTTCGACAGCAGTAGCCCAGGGCCCCATTTCGTAAACGGCCATTACCTGATTGGTCACTGCCGTGATCGCATCAAACAGGCCTGCCAGTGGAATGGATGCAGGGACCTGATGACCGATATAGCGGGGGTTTTGCAGGTTATGTCCCCGGTCGAGCAGCGTTTGTGCAAGTGCGCGAAACTCCTGAATCCGTTGCGGAAGATCGGAGGTCGCCAAATCGGTCGTGGGGGCCTGTAACAGCTGTTCCAGTGCCTGTTGCAGATTCTCAGCAGGAGCTCGCCAGTTTAACACCGGCGTATCCGGTTCATCTAAAGAGCGGGCGTGCAGGGTGAGGAGTTCTGATAACGTCTGACTGGCTGCAGAAAGTAAATCAGGGTCGTAGGCGGCTTCAATTCGGGAGCGTGCAGACTTGAGTTCGAGGTTATCGGTCATTTTAGATGCATCTGAATGAGCTTTGCTGGCAATCAATAGCCGGTCAGCAGACAGACCGGCCGGAAGTATCTCTCTATTGTATCTGTCTGGAAAAGGTCGGGAATGTGTACGGCTGGATAAATTCTGGCAATTCAATAATTCAGAATTGAGCCGACTGATCCAGATGCGGTTCTCTACAATGATAGAGAGATTCTCAGAACCGAAAAGGTTCAGCATGAATCTCATAGCCGGGATGCATGCAGATATTGATCAGCAATCCCAGGGCGAGGCAGGTGCTGAGCATGCTGGTGCCGCCATAACTCATCAGGGGAAGTGTCATTCCGGTGATCGGCATCAGACCGACCGTCATCCCTGTGTTGATGATCGTTTGTGATGCGAGCAAGGTCACAATACCGACCGCGACAAGCCTTCCAAACGGCTCGCGGGTTGCAAGTGCGATCTGCAGACCACGAATAAACAGAAAACTAAAGACGACCAGAGCAAACAGGCAACCCACGATGCCGAAGCGTTCACCCACCAGACAGAAGATGAAGTCGGTCCGGCCGGCGGGAAGGTGATAGGCAGCGGGATCGTCGACGGGCATTCCGGCGATTTCGCTGCCCCAGACACCTCCCAGGGCAAGCATTTGCTTTGACTGGTAGAGGTGGTAGCCGTCCCCGCGGGGCATTTCCCCGCCATCACGCTGAGTGAACAGAGCCACAATACGCGATTTCTGTTCGGGGTTCATTTGCAGCCAGAGGAGGGGCAGCATGCAGATTCCCAGGATGACGATCGTAACCAGGTGCCGAGGTCGAGCGCCTGCAGAAAACAGCATTGCGAACAGAATGGGGAAAAAGAGCAGGGAGGTTCCCAGGTCGGGCTCCCGCAGGATCAAGATGACCGGAACGCAGGTTAAGATGAAGGGGACGATCAGACCCGGGATCCGGCGGTAATTTTTGCGGTACATCAAATAATGCGCCAGGGCCAGAATATAAGTGATCTTTGCCAGTTCCGATGGTTGAAACTTGAAGAAGCCAAGTGGAATCCAGCGGCGGGACCCATTGACTGCTGGGATGAAAAAGACGGCGATCAGTAATATCAGTGTCGCCAGAAACAGCGGATAACTGATGCTGCGCAGATTCCGGTATGGGAACAGGATTGTGCCCGCCAGAGCAGTGAGTGAAATCAGGATCCAGACACATTGTTTCTGGAAATAGTGTCCCTGTCCTGCCAGTTCGTCGCCGCGCGCAATTCCTGCCAGGCCGCAACCCATCAAAATCAGGATACAGCAGAGCAGGGACCAGGGAATGCGATGAAAACCGGCGTGAAACATGTCATATGAGTCCAGAAATTCACTAAGTTGACGGAGCGTTTTGTAGCGGAAATCGGGATCTGGGGAAAGAGGGATCTTTTTCGTGAAGTTCGTGAGCGGGGATTTCTTTTCAGGTGTCAAATGTGGGAAAATCAGCTATTCTTGAGCTGGAGAGACATCAGTTCCTGTTGGATTATGAATAAGAGTCAATGTTGCATTCTTTGAAAAGATTCTGTTCCCGCTATCCAGTCACTGCTTTGTTTCTGGCAGTTGCAGTCGGGTTATTCCTTGCTGTTCAGGCTTATCGCATCAGTCACCGGACTTCAGGTCAGAATGGATTTGATGATGCCCTCTGGAAACTGGGGGCTGTGCAGCCACTCGTGTTTGTACACGATCATCCGCTGATTGAAGAAAAAGACTATCCGACGGGGGGGCCATTCGACCTGTGGGCAGGAGAATGGTGGCGGATTCTGGTCAGTGGTTTCCATCACGGAGACATCCTGCATCTGGTGATGAACTGTGTCGCGATTGCCTTTCTGGGGCATCTGATCGAGCCGGTGATGCGTCGCTGGGTGTACGTCCTGTTTCTGATTCTGGCGACATTCATCTCGTTACTCCCCGAATACTACTGGGAACATTATCCTGTGGGTTTATCAGGAGCCGCATTTGCAATGTTCGGCATGCTGATTCTGTTGCGTCAAACAAACGAACATATTGCAGAGGTCTTCACTGAACGTGAAATTCACTGGGGGCTGGGCTGGTTGTTTTTGTGTTTCGTGTTAACGTATCTGGGGATCATGAATATTGCGAATGCCGCCCATGTAGCCGGGTTCCTGTATGGACTTCTGGCCGGAGTGGTGTTAATTAACCAGTCTCGTTTTGCGAGTCTACTGCGGTATGCATTTGTGGTCTCACATCTTCTGCTGATTCCAGCGACCTGGCTGATTTGTCATCCTTACTGGAACGGAAAGTATTACTGGTACCTGGCACGCCATTCTGACGATCTTGACCAGCGGATAGCCTATCTGAAGAAAGGGGTCGAATTGTCCCCGGGAGAACCGAAGATTGGCGCGGAACTGGCTCTGAGTCTGTATCGCACAGAAAAAGTGCCCTTCGATTCGTGGGAAACCATTCTGCAGTCCCTGAAACGGAACCGGTCATATGAAAAGGGAGTGGATCTTGCGAGACTGATCTGGAAACAGTTCGATTCAGATGAGCAGAAGGCAAAAGCATTGAAGAAAATGTCCGAAATCTTTGGCAGCGAATCTGAGGCCTGGTCGGATCGGCTGCAACTGGCACAGACAGAAATGGTACAGACCGATGCTCCTCCGTCTGGCGTTAGTGATGGTCCTACAGGCGATCTGCTGTTCCTGAACAGATCAAATTCTCAAAAGAAGTCGCTGAAACCTCGGGACTTGACAGCACCACCTGTAGATCCCGGTTCCCCACAGAGCGCTGTCGAAGGGGTTACGCTTTAGGTAATCCGTAAAACAGTCATAACCACACTGTTCCGTAAAATCGATACAGGTGGCGAAGTTGCATGTTGATTTTTCGCGACGGCCCGGATTCCCCAAACTGATTTTCCGTAGTTGGATTGCTTGAACTAGGCTATCAGTACACGTAATTCCTGTCATGCTGCGCTGCAATCCGTCTGAGATCTTTGTGAATCTCTGGTTTATCCTGCAGATGAAATCGCTGAACGATCTCGTTTGACGTTCCTGAAGCGCATATGATATTCAACAGAACTCCCGTATTTCGATCAATTGATTATGGCAACTGCTTTGAAAAATCAAAACGAGTCTGGTAACGAGAATTCCAGTGAAGAGCATGAAGAGGATGCCGTCCTCGTCGATCGTTTTCCGGAGGCGGTACGCGTTTCCCGGTTCACGTTCTTTTCTGTCTGCGTCCTCTCGCTGGCGTTCGTGCTGTTCAGCTCAATGCCGCTCTGGCATACCGATATCTGGGGGCATCTGGCATACGGCAGGCTGATCTGGGAGATGGGGAGCATTCCTGAGTTCGCACCACTGATGCCGCTTTCATCGGGGATGTCATTCATTGATACAGCTTGGCTGAGCCAGAT